>CAZMXV010000137.1:0-5550 GCA_964570295.1 uncultured Rhodanobacteraceae bacterium | reverse complement strand
CCAAACTCGAACACATCAAGGCCGACAGCCGCTTCCTGCGCGGCAGCATCGACGAAGGCCTTGCCGACCCCACCACCGGCGCCATCAGCGAAGCGGACACCAAGCTGCTGAAGTTCCATGGCAGTTACCAGCAGGACGACCGCGATGTCCGCGACGAACGGCGCCGGCAGAAGCTGGAGCCCGACTACCAGTTCATGGTGCGGGTGCGCCTGCCCGGCGGCGTGCTGACCCCACGGCAATGGCTGGACCTGGACGCCCTGGCCGCCCGGTATGCCAGCAACGGCCTGCGCATCACCACCCGGCAGACATTCCAGTTCCACGGCATACGCAAGGAACACCTGCGCGACGTGATCGGCGGCATCAACGCCACCGGCCTGTCCACGCTGGCCGCCTGCGGCGACGACGTGCGCAACGTGATCTGCTCGGTGAACCCCGCGCTGTCGTCGGCGCATGCCGAGGCCTACGACTGGGCATTGAAGCTCATGGAGCATGTCCGCCCGCACACCACGGCCTACAAGGAGCTGTGGATCGACAAGCGCGAGCGTACCAGCGACGGCAGCCGGGACGAGGAGCCGCTGCTTGGCAAGACCTACTTGCCGCGCAAGTTCAAGTTCGGCATTGCCATTCCGCCGTACAACGACATCGACGTGTTCGCCCAGGATTTCGGGCTGATCGCCATTCTCGACGACGACGGCACCCTGGCGGGCTTCAACCTGGCACCCGGCGGCAGCATGGGCGCCACCGCCGGCAACCCGGCCACCTATCCGCGTCTGGGCGACCTGATCGGCTACGTGCCCAAGGAGCACATTCTCGACACCTGCTGGCACGCCGTTGCCGTGCAGCGGGATTTCGGGGACCGCAGCGAACGCCTGCACGCACGCCTGAAATACACCATCGACGACCGCGGCCTGGCCTGGTTCCGTGACGAACTGCAGTCGCGCCTGGACTTCCCCATCGAGCCGCCACGTCCGTTCCACTTCGAACACAATGGCGACCGTTTCGGCTGGCTGCAGGGCGACGATGGTCGCTGGCACCTGACTCTGCAGATTCCCAGTGGCCGCCTGAACGACGACGGGGAGCGAACACGCCAGACCGGCATGCGCGAGATCGCCCGCGTGCACAAGGGCGAGATCCGCATGACCTGCGACCAGAACGTGATCATCGCCAACGTCGATGCCGCTGACCGCGAGTGCATCGACAAGCTGGTCGAGCGCCACGGCCTGGACGACTACCGCACCTCCAGCGGCATCCGCCAGCATGCCATCGCCTGCGTGGCGCTGCCCACCTGCGGCCTGGCCATGGCCGAGAGCGAGCGCTACCTGCCCGCCATCCTGGAAAAAATGGAGGTCCTGCTGGACCGGCATGGCCTGCGCGACGAACCCATCCATTTCCGCATGTCGGGCTGTCCCAACGGCTGCTCGCGCCCGTACATCGGCGAGATCGCCCTGATCGGCCGCGCCGTGGGCCGCTACGACCTGCGCCTGGGCGCCGACCACCGCGGCGAGCGCCTGAACGGGCTGTACCGCGAAAACATCGGTGAGGAAGCCATTCTCGCCGCACTGGACGAACTGTTCGCCCGCTTCGCCGCCGAGCGCGAACAAGACGAGCATTTCGGCGATTTCGTTGCCCGGGTCGGGCTGGTCGATCCCCCCCGGCGCCGCCCCGCCCTGGAGTATGCCTCATGAGCCACGTTGCCTCCCTTCAGGATTCCGCTACCGAAGCCGCCTTCGACCCGGATGCCGCGCTGGCGCCGCTGGACGCCGCTTCCCGGGTCCAATGGGTACTGGACAACCTGCCCGGCCCGGCCATCCTGTCCTCCAGCTTCGGTGCCCAGGCGGCGGTCATGCTGCACCTGGTGACGCGCCGGAAACCGGACATGCCGGTGGTGGTGATCGACACCGGCTACCTGTTCCCGGAAACCTACCGTTTCATCGAGACATTGCGCGAGCGGCTGGATCTCAACCTGCACGTGGCGCACCCCGCCCGCAGTGCGGCCTGGCTGGAGGCCGTGCACGGGAAGCTGTGGGAACAGGGCGCACGGGGGCTGGAGCACTACAACCGCCTCCGCAAGGTGGAACCCATGCAGCACGCCCTCGAAGAGCTGGGCGCCGCCACCTGGTTCGCCGGCCTGCGCCGCAACCAGTCGGCCAGCCGCGCCGACACCCCTTTTGCCACCCGCCGCAACGGCCGCTGGAAAATCCACCCCATCGCCGACTGGACCGACCGCGAGGTGGGCCTCTACCTGAAGCAGCACGACCTGCCCTGGCACCCGCTCTGGGAACAGGGCTACGTCTCCATCGGCGACACCCACACCACGCGCCGCTGGCATCCCGGCATGCGCGAAGAGGACACGCGCTTCTTCGGCATCAAGCGCGAGTGTGGGCTGCATCTGGAGGTTTGAGGGAAACCCCGGGGAAAGCGGGGATCAGGGACCGGAGCCCGACCTTGGGGAAATTCCAGGAAGCGGGCGGCCTGGCGGTTGCGGATCAGCCGCGACCCCGGCCGCGACGGCCCGAAACTCCCGATGCCGTCCCGAGCGGACGTGAACGGCCCGGCCACTGTTTCCGGTGGCCGGGCCGTTTGCGTCGAAAGCGCGATGCGCTAGACCGTCAGGGTTTCGGGAAACTCCGACTTCAGGTCGTGCCAGCCCGGCGGCGAGGGCCACTCGGGATCGGCATCGCCGTTGAGTGCCGCCTGCAGGTCGCGACGGTCCAGGTGCGGCGCGAACTGCTCCACCAGATCCAGGGTGTAGCTGCGCAGCACGCGGTCGCGGCGCAGTACCAGCCATGTGGTGCAATTGGGCAGCAGGTGACTGGCGTCGAGCACCTTGAGGTCGCGGCTGTCGTCGGCGCGCATGGCCATTTCGGCCAGGATGCCCACGCCGAGGCCCGCGCGCACGTAGGTCTTGATGAGGTCGGCATCGCTGGACGTGCAGGCAAAGCGCGGCTGCAGGCCGGCATTGAGGAAGGCCTGGCGCAGTGACGACTCGGGACGCAGCGACGAGTCGTAGCTGACCAGCGGCTGTCCTGCCAGATCTCCCAGGCGCAGGCGGCGGTTCAGCGTGGCCAGCGGGTGCTTGCGCGGCACCACGACGGTGCGCCGCCAATGGTACAGCGGCACGGCCAGCCCGCCCAGCGGCACGCGTCCGCTGCTGCTGATGATGGCGAGGTCGGCCTGGCCGTTGGCGAACAGGCTCTGGACCTGGGCATCACCGTGCGGACGCAGGTGCAGGCTGACCAGCGGATGCCGCTTGCGGAACGTGGCAATGGCCGCCGGCAGCACGAAACGCGCCTGGGTATGCGTGGTCAGGAGGGTGAGTTCCCCGTGCACGTCGCCGCGGAGGTTGGCGGCAAGCGAACGGATGGAACGCGATTGTTCGAGAATGGCGCGGGCGCGGGTGACGACCTGCTGCCCGGCGGGCGTGATCGAGCTGAGGCTCTTGCCCTTGCGCGCGAAAAGCTGGAAACCGAGCTCGCCTTCCAGTTGCTTGAGCTGCTTGCTGACGCCGGGTTGCGTGGCGTGGATGCGCTCGGCGGCGAGGGTGATGTTGAGGCCGGAATCGGCGATGGCGACGATGTAGCGCAGTTGCGTGAGGGTCATGATGTCCGTTCTCCAGGTGGTTGCGGGCTGCGATGGCCGAGGGTCGACGTGGTGCACCAGCAGCAAATGGAAGCCATAAAGAATTTATTGTTGGGTACGTATTTCATGTTGTTTCTCCTCGAAAAAACCGGCCCCATGCCAGTTATGAAGCCTGAACATAACAGCATTTCGGCATATCGTCCAGATATTTTTCTGGACATCTAGCCGTCCAAACCGTTGCACATGAAACCATGTGCAACTCCCCATGGTGCAAGGGCATATGGGAAAAGCGACGGATCATTTCACGCCCGTCCCTGCAACGCCTATCGTGGCCGCATGCCGTCCCGTGCGGACGGCCACCCCCGTTTTTGCGAGTTTGCCCGCCATGTCGCTGTATCCCCTGTTCGCCAATCTGAACGGCCGCACCGTGCTGGTGGTGGGCGGGGGCGCGGTGGCCGAGCGCAAGGTGAACGGCCTCCTGGAGGCCGGCGCCGTGGTCCGCGTGGGCGCGCCGCGGCTGAACCCCGCGTTGCAGGCGCTGGCCCGGCGCGGTCGCATCCTTCACGTCGAGGGCACGTTCCGCCCCGCATGGCTGGACGAGGCCTGGCTGGTCATCGCCGCCACCCCGGACGATGCCGTCAACGCCGACGTGGCGCGCCACGCCGAGGCGCGCCGGATCTTCGCCAACGTGGTGGACGACGCCGACCTGTCACGCTTCCATGTCCCGGCACGCCTCAGGCGTGGCCCGCTCACCCTGGCGGTATCGTCCGGCGGCAAGGCTCCCGCGCTGGCACGGCGCCTGCGCGCCCGGCTGGAAACCGCGCTGGACGAATCCCTCGGCGAGCTGGCCGATCTTGTCGGCCGCCATCGCGCACGCATACGGGCCGCATACCCCGATGTCGCCGCCCGCCGCCGCTTCTACGACGACCTGGTCGACGGGCCGGTCGGCACGGCATTGCGCCAGCGCCGCCCCGGCCAGGCCGAGCAGACCCTTCTTGCCTTGTTGGAGGCGCCATGGCAGCCCTGCACCGGAAGCGTGGCACTGGTCGGCGCAGGCCCCGGCGATCCCGGCCTGCTGACCCTCAAGGCCGTGCGCGCCCTGCAACGGGCCGATGTCGTCGTCCATGACCGCCTGGTCGGACCCCGCACCCTGGCGCTGGCCCGGCGCGACGCCGAATTCATTGATGTCGGCAAACGTGTCGGAGGCGACCATGAAGCCACCCAGCAGCGTATCCACCGCCTGCTGGTGGAACACGCGCGTGCCGGCCGCCGCGTGGTGCGTCTCAAGGGGGGCGATCCGCTGGTATTCGGCCGTGGCGGCGAGGAACTCGCCCATCTGCACGCCCATGGCATCGCCTACGAGGTGGTGCCGGGCATTACCGCCGCCATGGCCTGCGCCGCCTACGCCGGCGTGCCGTTGACCCACCGCGGCCACGCCTCGGCACTGCACATCACCACCACCCACCGCGCCGGCGAACTGGCCACCCGCGACTGGCACGCCCTGGCCCGCGAAAAACAGACGCTGGCGATCTACATGGCCGCATCCCAGCTGGACACGCTGCCGCAACGCCTCATCACCCACGGCCGCGCCCCACACACCCCCTTCGCGCTGGTGGAAAACGGCACCCGTGGCGACCAGCGCACCCTCACCGGCCGGCTGGACCAGCTTTCCGCCCTGGCCCGTCGGCACCGGATCGCCTCCCCGGCCCTGCTGATCATCGGCGAAGTGGCCGCCCTGGCCACGGACCTGGCTTGGTTCGGTCGATGTATCCACGGCGGCGAGACACTGGCACCCGCCGCCTGACGCCCCTTCACACCCCATCCCATCATTTACCGCAAGCAAACGAGGAATCATCCATGAGCCTGCAACTCGGTCAGACCGCCCCCGACTTCACCCTGGATTCGACCCAGGGGTCGATCACCTTCCACGACTTCGCCCCCGGCAAGTGGAAGGTGCTGTTCTCCCATCCC
>CAZMXV010000136.1:0-5728 GCA_964570295.1 uncultured Rhodanobacteraceae bacterium | reverse complement strand
ATGGAAGTCTCCCACGGATAGCCAAAGCCATCGGAACAACGCTGACACGCCTCCAACCGACAGCCAACACACCTGCCTCAGTCAACAGCAACACTCACCCCATAGAGAATCGACACATGGAACGCGGAATGCGCGGATTCTGGCACGCACGAAACTGGACAATCGACGGCAACGCATTGCTCCTGCCCAACGGGTGGCGCATCCCACTCTCACACATCCGGCAATGGCAGCTTGATTTGATCGAGGGCCGCTTCGATCTGACAGGCAAATGGTCAGGCTGGCGCATACGCCAGCACTGGCTCATCCCTCCAGGCGCCACTCCGAGAAGCGCACGGATCACGCCCGACTACCTGTGGGCATCCCTTCAATGGGACAACCGGCGCGAAGTCACCCGGCGGCAACTGGGGTTGTTCGACTAGCGACTCAAGCGAACACTGCCGCGGCACGTTTGACCTGCACTTGTCGCGGACGGCAAAACGCCTGGCGATGACCGGCAGCATTCCCGCATTTCGTGATTGGTGCCGTCGAACCGCCATGGTAGGATGGCCAAATGATAACGAAACGCATTCTTATATATGCCCTTCTGGCCTTCCTGATGGCTCCCGCGCTGGCGTGGTCGGCCAAGAGCAACCTGACGCCGGAGGGTACGGCCAACGTGCAGCAGGCCTGGAAGCTGCTGGACTATGTCGCCACCGATTATGCCGAAGCTGTCAGCAACGGCAAGGTGGTCAATCAGGCCGAGTATGCCGAACAGCAGGAATTCAGTGCCACTGTCGTCGGTTTGCTGGAAAAACTGCCTGATTCGCCGCAGCTTGCGGGCCTCCAGGCACAGGCAGGCGGGCTGGTCGATGCGGTCAACAACAAGGTGCCCACCGACGAGGTGTCCGACCGGGCGCATGCGCTGGCCGAGGCACTGCTGGAAACCTATCCGATACCGTCCGCGCCCACGCACACACCCGACCTCGCGCTGGGCGCATCGCTGTACCAGCAGCAGTGCGCTGCCTGCCACGGCGCCAGTGGCGACGGGCACGGACCGGCTGGCGCGGCCCTGGATCCGCCGCCGATCGACTTCACCGATGCCGGGCGCGCCGATCTGCGCAGCCCGCTCTCGCTGTACCAGGCCATCACCCAGGGCATCGAGGACACGGCCATGGTCGGCTATGCCGACGCCCTGTCGGACAAGGAGCGCTGGGCCCTCGCCTACTATGTCGGTACCCTCGCCTATGCCGGCCAGGCTCCGCAGGGCGAAAAGGCATGGCATGACGATGCCGGAATCCGCGCCCGTGTCAGCAGCCTGGGCGAACTGTCGCAGGCACGCGTGGCGCAGCTTTCGCCCGCGTTCGGCGTGGAAACCGCGCGCGGCGTGATCGGCTGGCTGCGCGCGCACCCGGATGCCGTGCAGGAAGCCCCCAAGGGCATGCAGCTGGCACGCGCCAAGCTGGCGGCCAGCCTGGCGGCCTATCGCGACGGACGCCCGGACGAAGCCGTGCAGCTGGCGCTTTCTTCCTACCTGGATGGCGTGGAACCGGACGAGCCGCGCCTGGATGCCCGCGACCACGCGTTGCGCAGCGAAATCGAGACGGCGATGGGCGCCTATCGCACGTCCCTGACCCGCAAGCAGCCGATCGAAGCGGTCCAGGCACGCGCCGATGCGGCTGACGCGTTGCTGCTCAAGGCCAGCGACCTTCTCGACAGCGCCATCAGCAGCCCCGCAACCGCCTTCGTCGGCGCCTTCACCATCCTGGTTCGCGAAGGGCTTGAGGCCCTGCTGGTGGTGGTGGCGCTGCTGGCCTTCCTGCGCAAGGCCGAGCGCACCGAGTCCACACGCTATGTGCATTACGGATGGGTGCTGGCATTGGTCGCCGGCGGCATCACCTGGGTGCTGGCGACCTACGCCATCACCATCAGCGGTGCCAGCCGGGAGCTGACCGAGGGCCTGTCGGCACTGTTTGCGGCCGCGGTATTGCTCAGCGTGGGTTTGTGGATGCACCAGAAGAGCATCGGCGGGCGCTGGCAGCAGTACCTGAAGCAGAAGATGAACGCCGCCCTGCAGCGACGCTCGGCCTGGTTCCTGTTCATTCTCGCCTTCGTGTCCGTGTATCGCGAAGTGTTCGAGACCATCCTGTTCTATGCCGCGCTGTGGAGCGACGGCCAGCACATGTGGATGCTGGGCGGCATGCTCGCGGCCGTGGTGGTGCTGGCGGTAATCACCTGGATCCTGCTGCGCACCAGCCGTCGCCTGCCGCTGGGCCGGTTCTTCGCGGCCAGTTCGGCACTGATCGCGGTACTGGCTTTCGTGTTGGCCGGCAAGGGCGTCGCCGCGCTGCAGGAAGCCGGCTGGATCGGTGTGTCCATCGCGCCGGTGCCGCGTATCGAGTGGCTCGGGATTTACCCCACTTGGCAGTCGCTGGGCATGCAGCTGGTGGTGGTGCTGCTGCTGGTGGCGGGCTTCGCTTTCAATCTGGCCCGAAGCCGTCGCCAGCTTCCCGTGGAGCAGCACTGAGCAGGCACCGCGCCGTGCCCCGGCCCGGGCGCGGCGCGGCTTTCATGCAAGACCACATCGCCCGCGACGGAGTGTCCGCCGCGGGCGATTTGCATGGGTACATCCGGGGGATACACGGGCAAAAGAAGACGCCCCGCAGAGCTGGCGCCACGGAGATCGAAATGGAGGGGAGAAGATCGATGCCGTGTTTGTCGCGCCGTCTGCGGGGCGTGGGCTCGCCGCCCAGGGGGAGGGGGATGGCGACGAACAGGAGCTACTTTAGGAGTCGACTGGTATAAACTCCAATATATTTTTCAACCTTCAGTAATCTGAATTTCGACTATGTTTGACCTGCGTCAACTGCGCTATTTCGTGGCCGTGGCCGAGCTGCTGAGCTTCACCCGGGCCGCCGAAAGGCTGCACATTTCCCAGCCCCCGCTGTCGCAGCAGATACGCGCCCTGGAGGATGACCTCGGTACCCGCCTGTTCGACCGCAACAAGCGCCGGGTGGCCCTCACGGAACCCGGCCGGCTGCTGCTGGAGGAAGCCCGCGCCATTCTGGCCCGCGCCGAAACTGCCCGCATGGTGGTGGCCGAGGCCGCGGATGGCTGCAAGGGGCGGTTGCGCCTGGCCTACCCTGCTTCGCTGTCTTTCCACGGCGCCCTGCCCCGGACCTTGCTCCGGTTCTCGGACATGGCGCCGGACGTTCGCCTGGAACTGCACGAGATGTACACCGAAGCCCAGTATGAGGCCCTGGTGTCCGGCACCATCGACGTGGGCCTGGTACGCGCACTTCCCAAGGAACAGAGTGTCGCCGTGCAGATGCAGGTCGATCCCATCGACAACGAGCGCCTGTTGCTGGCCATGCCCGCCAAACACCCGCTGGCAAGCCGCAAACGGGTGCACCTGCGCGAGGTGGCCAACGAGTCGTTCGTTACCCAGCCGCGTGCCTACAGCACCACCCTGTACGACACGCTGATGCAGATGGCCGCGCTGGACGGTTTCCACCCCATCATCCGCCAGGAGGCGCAGCAGCTCACGGGTCTGCTGGCGCTGGTGTCGGCCGGCGTGGGCATGGCACTGGTGCCGGTGTCACTGCAGGTGATCCAGTTGCCCGGCGTGCGCATGATCGGGCTGGCCGACAAGCAGGCCAACCTGCTGCTGGCCGTGGCACGCCGCAGAAACGACACATCGCCGGTACTGGCCCGCTTCCTGGAAGCCGTGAAGGCCGACGGGGAGCACTGACGGCATCCCGCGCGATCAGCAGATGTCGGCCGTGCGCGCTGCCGACTGGGGCAGGCGTTCGGCCAGAAAATCCACCAGCGCGCGCACGCCGGGCAACAGGCCACGGCGACTGGGATACACGAAATGCATCGTGCCTTCCGGACCGCCCCACTCCGGCAGCACTCGTTCCAGGCATCCTGCGGCGATGGGGCGCTCGCAGACCGACTCGGGCAGCAATGCCACGCCCATGCCCTGGCAGGCCGCTTCCATCAGCACCGCGAACTCGCCGCTGACCAGGCGCGGCTGGATCTCCACCTCGGTGGTGCCTCCGTCGGCGTGCACCAGGCTCCAGCGCTGAATGCCGTCATGCTCGTCCATCGACAGGGCCGGAAGCTGTGCCAGGTCCTGCGGCGACTGCGGCCGGGGATGCGTCTTCCACAGGTCGGGATGGGCGACCAGGATCACGCTCGACTGGCCGAACTCGCGCAGGATCAACGTGGCGTCGCTGTCCAGCTTGAAACGTACCCGGATGGCGATGTCGTAGCCTTCCCCGATCAGGTCCACGCGGCGGTTGCTGGCCAGCAGGCGGACCTGCACCTGGGGGTGGGCGCGCAAGAAGTCGGGCAGGATCGGCGCCAGCACCGAGCGCGCCAGGGATACCGGGCAACTGACACGCACCACGCCCCGCGGTTCGGCGCGGATGGCATCCACCGCTTCCTGCGCCGCCCGGGCCTCCTCCAGCACGGCACGGCAATGCTCGTAGAACCGCTCGCCGGTTTCGGTGACCACGAATTTGCGCGTGGTGCGCTGCAACAGCCGCACGCCAAGGCGCTCTTCCAGTTGCGAGACGCGTTTGCTGAGGCGCGACTTGGGCAGACCGAGCGCCCTGCCCGCCGCCGAAAACCCGCCGTGCTCGACCACGGCCGCGAAGAAATACAGGTCGTTGAGATCCTGCAGGGCACCACTCATCGGAGGCATGATTGTTTCTTTTCGTGAACGATCTATCCGGATTCTGCCCGCTTATCAGTCTGCTGTCCAACCCCTACCCTGATTGGCGTACCGAGCAGTACATGATTCCCCCGCCCAATTCGAGGAACTTGCCATGAAATTGCTTCATCTGGATGCCAGCGCCCTCGGCTCCCACTCCGTCTCGCGTCAGCTGTCGGCCGCCGTGGTCGAACAGTGGCTGCACGATCACCCCGGCACCGGTGTCACCTACCACGACCTGGCGGCGCACCCCATTCCGCACTGGCGGCCGGTCGCCGATGTCAGCCGCGATCCGGACGACCTCGGTGAGCAGGTGCTGCAGTCGTTCCTGGCCGCCGACGTCATCGTCATCGGTTCGCCGATGTACAACTTCGGCATTTCCTCACAGTTGAAAGCCTGGATCGACCGCATCGCTGTCCCCGGCAAGGCGTTCCGCTACACCGAAAACGGTCCCGAGGGCTTGGCCGGCGGCAAGACCGTCATCATCGCCTCCGCGCGTGGCGGCCTGTACAGCGAGGGCACGCCGGGCGCCGCCGCCGACTTCCAGGAACCGTACCTGCGCACCGTACTGAACTTTTTCGGCATCACCGACATCCGCTTCGTGCGTGCCGAAGGCGTGGCGCTCGGCCCTGAGCACAAGACCCGGGCCATCGAGTCGGCGCTGGCCGGCATCCGCGAAGCCACCGCGCTGGCCGCCTGACCCCTGCAATCGGGCGTGCCGGTGCGTGCCTGCACCAAAAGCTGTCGCCGGGATGCGTCTCGTGGCAAGCTTCGGGCTTTCCGCCGCACCGACTGGAGTATCCGATGACCCTGCACATCTCCCTGGTTCCGCTGATTTCGCTGATCGCCGGCATCCTGATCCTTATCCGGCCCAAACTGCTCAACTACGTCGTGGCGCTCTATCTGATTGCCGTCGGCGTGATCGGAATTCTGGGATTGCATGTGTGATGGTGGGGATGCATGCAAACCGGTAAAACAGGAACGCCCCTTGCGGGGCGCTTCCATGTCTGGCGGTGAGGGTGGGATTCGAACCCA
>CAZMXV010000135.1:0-5853 GCA_964570295.1 uncultured Rhodanobacteraceae bacterium | reverse complement strand
GTTCGCTGTCGGCATCGAAGCGCAGCACCAGCACCGGCGTGGTGTTGGAGGCGCGTACCAGACCCCAGCCGTCGGGCCAGTCGGCACGCACGCCGTCGATGGTGGTCAGCCGGGCATCCTCGAACACGGCCTGTTTCTGGAAGCGCTCGATGAAGGCGTGGTTGGCGCCTTCGCGCTCCATGTCGATCTTCAGTTCCGGCGTGGACACGCCCTTGGGCAGGGTGTCGATGATGTCCTCGGCACTGCGCTCCTCCAGGTCGCCGGCCAGGATTTCCAGCAGGCGCGTGGCCGAGTACAGGCCGTCGTCGAAGCCGTACCAGCGTTCGCGGAAGAAGAAGTGCCCGCTCATCTCGCCGGCCAGCGCGGCGCCGGTTTCGCGCATCTTGGCCTTGATCAGCGAATGGCCGGTGCGCCACATCAGCGGACTGCCGCCGGCGCGCAGCACCTCGGGGCCGAGGTGGCCGGTGCACTTGACGTCGTAGATGATGGTCGCGCCGGGATCACGCGAAAGCACGTCGCGCGCGAACAGCACCAGCAGGCGGTCGGGGTAGACCACCTCGCCGGCACGCGTGACCACGCCCAGGCGATCACCGTCGCCGTCGAAGGCCACGCCAATATCGGCATCGTGCTCCAGGATGGCCTGCTTGAGGTCTTCCAGGTTGTGCGGGTCGGACGGGTCCGGGTGGTGGTTGGGGAAGTGTCCGTCCACCTCGCAGTACAGCGGCACCACGTCACAGCCGATGGCTTCCAGCAGGCGCGGCGCGATGGCGCCGGCGATGCCGTTGCCGGCGTCGGCCACGACCTTGAGCGGGCGCTCCACCTGCACGTCCGAGGCGACGCGTTCGATATAGTCCTCGATGATATCGGCCTGCCGGTAATTGCCGGTGTCGCCATCAGCCAGCCGGCCGTCACGGATGCGCTCGTACAGCGCGGTGATGGCCTCGCCGGACAGCGTGTCGCCGCCAATGACGATCTTGAAGCCGTTGTAGTCCGGCGGATTGTGGCTGCCGGTGACTGCCACGCCGCTGCCGCAGTTGAAATGGAAGGCGGCGAAGTAGACCAGCGGCGTCGGCACCGCACCCACGTCGATGACGTCGATGCCCGCGGCACGCAGGCCGTCGGCCAGGGCCCCGGCCAGTTCGGGGCCGGACAGGCGTCCGTCGCGACCCACCACGATCTCGGTGAGGCCCTTGTCGCGCATGTCGCTGCCGATGGCGCGCCCCAGCAGGTGCGCCACCGCGGTGCTGAGCTGGCTGCCGACCACGCCGCGGATGTCATAGGCGCGGAAGATGTCGGGGTCGATGTCCAGATGCCCGCCCTCGATGGCCGGTGCGGGCGCGGGCGCGGGCTTGGTGGATGGCGTGGAAGCGGGCTCGGACAACGGAATTTCCTCTTCGTTGCTTGGGGGAGGGATGGAGCGGAAGCGCAGTCGCAACAATAGCGCGGCGCCGATTAACGCGAGCAATGCGAGGCCCGCGGCCAGCATCCAGTACCGCGGCAGCACGACGGGGGCATCGGGCATCGCCGCGCCCACCCACAACTCGCTGCCGGCCACCGGTTGCGCCAACTGGTCGCCCTGGATGCCGCCGGCACGACCCCGCGAGGCCAGGATCAGGTCTTGGCGACCGGCCCCCATCTGCAACATGAGGCGCCCCGCTCCCGGGTCCGTGGCTTTCCAGGCATCCAGCAGCGTATCCAGCGGCCATGCCAGCCAGGCATAGCCCAGCGTTGCGCCGGCGCCATCGGACGCGACGGGCCGGGCCAGGGTCAGCCGGTGCACGCCGCCCTCCCGGGCCACGCCCACGGTGGGCGTGCCGTCGCCGGTCTGCGCCTGCATCAGCTGCGCCGCCCGGGCATATCCGAACTTGCCGTAGTCGGCGTCCAGCACCTCGGCCAGGTCGGCGCTGTAGAAACGCACTTCCCGCATCTCCGGCAACAGCACGGCGGCGCGGGTCGCCGCGCGGGCACGGCCGGCCGCGTCGCCCCGGCCCAGGGCCGCCAGCAACGCCGGATCGGACAACGCCTTGCCGATGCGGCCACGTTCCCGCTGCAGGGCCTGGGACAGGGCCTGCGCGGCCTGGCGCTGGGCGGCCTGCACCCGGGCGGCGGCATGATCCTCGCGCGCGATCACCCAGGCCTGCCAGGCGCAGAAGGCGGCCGCCGCCAGCAGCAGCGTGGCTCCGGCCAGCGGCACCAGGCGCGTCAGCCATTCACGGTGCCACCCTTCCACCTGCCACGGCAGGCGGGCCCTGGCCGGGCGTGCCTCCCCCTGATGGTCTGCCATCACTCCACTCCGGTTGATCCGAAACCGCCCTCGCCGCGCGTGCTGGGTGCAAACGATTCCACACGCTCCAGACGCGCATGGCCGACGGGCACCAGCAGCAATTGTGCTACACGATCGCCGGGCGCGATGGTGAATGGTTCACTGCCCCGGTTCCAGCACGAGATCATCAGCGGCCCCTGGTAGTCGGCGTCGATCAGGCCGACCAGGTTGCCCAGCACCAGGCCATGCTTGTGGCCCAGGCCCGAGCGCGGCAGGATCAGCGCGCACCAGGCCGGGTCGCCGATGTGGATGGCGATGCCGCTGGGCACCAGCACGCTCTCTCCCGGTGCCAGGGTCAGGGGCGCCTCGACCGCGGCGCGCAAATCCATGGCGCCGCTGCCGTCGGTGGCGCGGCCGGGCAGGGGAATGGTGTCGCCGAGCCGGGGGTCGAGTACCCGGTAGGCCACGTGTACCGGCTTCATGCGTCCCCCCCGCGCGCGGCCTGGTAGCGTTCGCCGACGCACGCCACCAATATCCGGGCCAGCTGCCCCTTGTCGGTTCGCGGCAAGGCTTTTTCGCCGCCGGGCCAGTACACGGTGAGGGCGTTGTCGGCGCATTCGAAACCCAGGCCCTCGCCGACCCGGTTGGCGGCGATCATGTCCAGCTTCTTGCGCTCCAGCTTGTCGCGCGCATAGGCCTCCACATCGTGGGTCTCGGCGGCGAACCCGACCACGAACGGCGGGCGGGGCAGGGCGGTGACGGCCATCAGGATATCCGGGTTCTCTTCCAGTTGCAGGGTGAGCCCGCGGCTGCCGCGCTGCTTCTTTATCTTGCGCTCGGCGGTTTCGCGCGGCCGGTAGTCGCCCACCGCGGCGGCGGCGATGTAGATGTCCGCGCCGGTGGCCGCGGCCAGTACCGCATCGTGCATTTCACTGGCACGCCGCACGTCGACACGCGCGGCCACGCCGGGCGGCGTGGCCAGGCCGACCGGCCCGGCGACCAGGGTCACGCGTGCGCCAGCGGCGGCGGCGGCCTCGGCCACGGCGAAACCCATGCGCCCGGAGCTGCGGTTGCCGATGAAGCGCACCGGATCGATATCCTCGTAAGTGGGGCCGGCACTGACCACCACCGACGTGCCGGCCAGCGGGCCTTCGTGCGCGCCCTGCAGGGCGGCCACGATGGCATCCGGCTCCAGCAGCCGGCCCGGGCCGGACTCGCCTTCGGCCAACGGCCCGTCGGCCGGGCCCAGCACGCGTGCGCCGCGCCCGGTCAGCAACGCCACGTTGGCTTGCGTCGCCGGATGCAGCCACATGCGGTGGTTCATGGCGGGCGCCAGCGTCAAGGGCGCGGTGCTGGCCAGGCACAACGTGGTCAACAGGTCGTCGGCGCGGCCCTGCGCCAGGCGCGCGATCAGGTCCGCCGAGGCCGGGGCCACCAGAATCTCGTCCGCCCAGCGGGCCAGTTCGATATGCCCCATGCCCATGGCCGCCTCGGCGTCCCACAGGCTGGTGTGCACCGGCTGGCCGGACAGGGCCTGGAAGGTGGCGGTTCCTACAAAACGGGTCGCATTTCCGGTCATCACCACGCGTATGTCGGCTCCGGCATCACGCAGGCGCCGCACCAGCTCGCAGGCCTTGTAGGCGGCGATGCCGGCGGACACTCCCAGCAGGATGTGGCGTTGGTGGAGACTCATGTGGGTACGCTCTGACCACGGGACGGGCAACTAGCTTACCGGATTCATGGTCCGACGCCGCTGCCGGCACCGGTCTGCGCCGGGCATGCTGGGCCTTTGCCGCCCGAACCGCCCGCATGAGCATTCCGCACTGGCCCGCCGCCGAGCGCCCCCGCGAAAAACTTCTGGCCCGCGGCAGCGCCGCCCTCTCCGATGCCGAACTGCTGGCGGTGCTGCTGGGCAGCGGCACGCGCGGCAAGGATGCGGTGGCCATGGCGCGCGAGCTGCTGGTCGCCGCCGGCGGCGTGGCGGCCCTGCTGGGGGCTCCGAAACTGCCGCGTATCGGCGGCCTGGGACCGGCCAAGCAAGCCCGCCTGATGGCCTCGCTGGAGCTGGCCCGGCGTGCCCTGGGGGAAGAGTTGACCCGCGGTCCGGCGCTGTCCAGCCCCGACGAGAGCGGCGCTTTCCTGCGCGCCCGGCTGCGGCATCTGCCCTACGAGGTATTCGCCTGCCTGTACCTGGACAACCGGCACCGCGTGCTGGCCTTCGAGGAGCTGTTCCGCGGCACCATCGACGGTGCCAGCGTGCCGCCGCGCGAGGTGGTGCGATCCTGCCTAGAACACAATGCCGCGGCGGTGATCTTCGCCCACAACCACCCTTCGGGCATCGCCGAGCCCAGCCGGGCCGACCGCGACATCACGCGGACCCTGCGCGAGGCGCTGCAACTGGTCGGCGTGCGTGTGCTGGATCATCTGGTGGTAGGTGCCGGGACGCCGGTGTCCATGGCCGCGCGCGGGTTGATCTGACCCGTCCGCATCCCCGGCATGGGCCGCTCCGGGTTCGCCGCAGCGTGCCGTTGCGCCATGGCTGGCCATGCGGGGCATCCGCGGCAAACAAAGTTATGCACACGGCCGGCTTTGCGCCACTTGCAGCCACCTTCTGGACAAACTTGCCAAACAGACGTCGCAATTCATTGATATATCTGACTTTTACACGACAAACCAAAGACGCGCGCCCTGTCATGCCATGGCGACGCCTTGCTCCCGGCCGCTTGCCCACAGAGTTATCCACAGGACTGTCCACTCCCGCGCATGGCGCATGCCTGCTAGCATGGCCGGTCCCATGACTTGATCCCAGCCTGCCGTGAAACAGTCGCTGCACGCCCTGGTGCTCTCGGCTTTCGATGCCCTGCGCCACGATGAAACCCTGCCCGCCGATCTGGCCACCCCCGATTTCGTGATCGAGCGCACCCGCTCGCGCGAGCACGGCGACTTCGCCTGCAACCTGGCCATGCTGCTGGCGCGTGCGGCGCGCACCAGGCCCCGTGACGTGGCCGAGAAGCTGGTCGCGGCACTGCCCGCCAGCCCGCTGGTGCACAAGGTCGAGGTGGCCGGACCCGGCTTCATCAACTTTTTCCTGGGCGACGACGCCTGGCACGCGGAAATCCGGCGCATCCTCGCCGACGGCGCCGGCTACGGCCACAGCACGCAAGGTGCCGGACACACCGTGGGCGTCGAGTTCGTCTCGGCCAATCCCACCGGGCCGCTGCATGTGGGACACGGCCGCGGCGCCGCGCTCGGCGACTGCATGAGCCGCCTGCTGGAAGCCACCGGCTGGAACGTCAAGCGCGAGTTCTACTACAACGACGCCGGCGTGCAGATCCACAACCTGGCCATTTCGGTGCAGGCCCGCGCGCGCGGCATCACGCCGGAAGACGATGCCTGGCCCGACGGCGGCTACCGCGGCGACTACATCGCCGAAGTGGCGCGCGCGTTCCTCGACGGCGCCAGCGTCGAAGCCGACGGCCGCACCATCAGCGCCAGCGGCGACGTCGAGGATCTGGAGGCGATCCGCATCTTTGCGGTGGCC
Source organism: uncultured Rhodanobacteraceae bacterium (assembly GCA_964570295.1). Classification (GTDB taxonomy): domain Bacteria; phylum Pseudomonadota; class Gammaproteobacteria; order Xanthomonadales; family Rhodanobacteraceae; genus Oleiagrimonas. The sequence goes on along the minus strand of CAZMXV010000135.1, from coordinate 49 downwards.
TGGTTGCGCCGCGAGCAGGACGCCGACCTCAAGGCCTTCGGCGTGGCCT
>CAZMXV010000134.1:0-6013 GCA_964570295.1 uncultured Rhodanobacteraceae bacterium | reverse complement strand
GCAGCCGTACCCGCATGACCAAGGATCTCGGCAAAATATGGGCCATCTTCACCCCGTCCGAACGACGCAAGTCGATCTGGATGTTGATCCTTGTCGCCCTGATGGCATTGGCCGAGACCGGCGGCGTATTGTCGATCATGCCATTCCTGTCGGTGCTGGGGCGCCCGTCCGTGATCCACGAAAACCCGATACTGCAAGCCTTGTATGACCGCGGCGGTTTCGACGGCACCCGGCCGTTCATCATCGTGCTGGGCCTGGCGTCGATCGGCATCGTGATCGCCGCTTCGCTGTACAAGACGATCACCCTGCACCTACTAAACCGCTTCATCCACCTGCTGCGCCACTCGGTCAGCGCGCGCATGCTCGGGCGCTACCTGCACCAGCCTTACGAGTTCTTCCTCGGGCGCAATAGCGCGGAGCTTTCGCGCAACGTGCTCTCGGAGGTCGATCAGCTTCTGTTCAACCTCATCCAGCCGCTGTCGCAACTGGTCGCCCAGGGTGCCGTGGTGCTGGCCATGGTGGTCCTGGTGTTCTGGTACGACCCGTTGACTGCCGTGATCATCGTGGCCACCGTGGGTCTTTTGTACGCCGCCATCTACGGCCTGGTACGCAAACGCCTGGCGCGCATCGGCCGTGAACGCCAGGCCGCCAACGGACGGCGGTTCCAGGCCTGCAACGAAGTCATCGGCGGCATCAAGGACGTCAAGGTGACGCATTCGGCCGACGCCTATCAGCAGAAATTCGACCACGCATCACGCGAATACTCGCGCCACCTAGCCGCCAGCGACACCCTCGCGCAAACCCCGCTGTACATGGTCGAAGCCGTAGGCTATTCCGGCCTCATCATCATCGCCCTGGTGCTCATGCTGCAAAGCGGCGACATCGCCCATGTGCTGCCGGCACTCGGTCTGTACGGCTTCGCCGCCTACCGCATGCTGCCAGCCGCACAAATCATGTATCGCGGCTTCGCCAAACTGAAGTTCTCCACCGCCGCCCTGGACGCCATTCATCGCGACATGGCCCTCGCCAGCCGCGCCGACAACGGCATCGACCCCACACCCATGCAACCACACCGGGAAATCCGGCTCGAAGGCATTCGCTACGCCTACCCGTCCACACCCGACAAACCCGTACTGGACGATTTCAGCCTGGTTATCCCTGCAGGCACCAGCATCGGTATCGTCGGTCGTACCGGTGCCGGCAAGAGCACTCTGATGGACATCCTGCTCGGCCTGCTCGCTCCCCAGGCGGGCACCTTGAAAGTCGACGACACTACCATCGACGCGGGCAACGTGCGTGCCTGGCAACGCACCATCGGCTATGTCCCGCAACACATCTACCTCGCCGATGCCAGCATCACCGAAAACATCGCCTTCGGCGTCGCCCACGACCAGATCGACATGGCCGCTGTGGAGCGCGCAGCCCGCGCCGCACAAATCCACGACTTCATCATCGACGACCTGGAAGCCGGCTACGACACCCGTATCGGCGACCGCGGCATCCGCCTCTCCGGCGGCCAACGCCAACGCATCGGCATCGCCCGCGCGCTGTATCGCGACTCGCCAGTGTTGTTCATGGATGAGGCGACAAGTGCTTTGGATGTGCAAACCGAGAAAGCACTGGACGATGCCGTCGCCAAGCTATCCCACAACAAAACCGTTGCCATCATTGCGCACCGCGAAGCTTCTATAAAGAAATGTAAAATAATTATCAGATTGGGCCAGACGCCGAATCATCAAAGCGCCACACCAAACGCACCACCATGCGCAAAAACAAAAGTATCCGAGACAAGAAGCAAAACGTGATATTCCAGCAGTGCGAGAATATAGTATTGAACTCATTTGAAAAATACAAATCTGCACAGTACCCACAAGACAACTTATTAACCCATTAACAGATGGATAAAATAAAATATTTTTTATTATATTTCTGCGTCTTTATGAGACACCCGTATTGTCTTAAAAAACGGCGCGCCTTACGATCGAAAATAATACAAATAAAAATGCAACAAAAATCCCTGAGGCTATTTAATGATCTATATAACGCGTTAACCAATTCCGCGCATCAATCAAGAGTATGGCTCGAGTTCGGAACCCTGCTCGGCGCATACCGTGAAAAACGAGTGATAAAGCATGACACAGATATTGATTTAGGAGTCATGGAAAACGATGTTACGCCGCAGCTTTTAGAGAGCCTGAAAGCAAATGGCTTTAAACCTCGAAAAAAATATATTATAAAAAGTAAATGCGACTTATTAAATGGATTCGTTGCAGAATACAATTTCCTATATGACGGGATCATCAGTGTAGACCTGTTTATATTCAAACAACGGAAAAACTCTAAGCATTGTTTTAACTTTGAATTGCCCGAAAGAAAAATAAACCTCAAACTGTTCCGCAAAAAAGATAACGCGTTACGCATTTCTGAGATAAGGTTACATAGTTTTGAACTAACAACAATGTATTTATTTGAAAACCCATTCTATGCACCTTCTAATACAAACGAGCATTTGGTGGAAATTTATGGCGCCGATTTCATGACACCAAAATCATATTCGTACGAAAACCGCCCAAAAAACCACGAACACCCCGTTAACAACGGCTCACTTGGATTAGCAGTCAAGTTTCGCATCTAACGAACTAACATGGTGTGAAGAAACACACTGAAGCCTCTTGGCCTTTGCCAAGATCGGCCAGAAAATCTTAATTAACGCTGTTGTTGATGTATAAGTTACGCCGTCTGCCCACACGCGTCTTGCTAGGGGCTGCCGAGAGAATAACTCACGCTCCCGTTCGAGATGACTGTCAGTTGAGCTAACCGGGTGTTGAAATAAGTCCGCGATATAAGTTCGCGAAATGCCGCGTAAAAGTCGGCGCCAATTGTCAGCACGATCCAAACAGGCTTCCTGATGGCGAAGAAAGTTACGCGCAGCAATCCGCGTTATACCATAGCAACACGTACTCGCGAGAAATCGCCAATTTATAGCCTGTAGCTCCCAGAACTGTATATCGTTGCATACCTTAGGTACGCCATAAACAAAACGATGATTACGCAAACCACGCTGCGCACCGAGCAACATAAATGAATCATCAGGAATGACATTCATGAGCCGCATCGCATCACGCAGAAGTGCATCATCACCAATCACATCGTCTTCAAAAATAATACAAGCCGGCGCATCACTGGATAAAAAACGGCGCCACACCTTCATGTGTGATAAGGAACATCCCTTCTCGGAAACTGTCAGCGGCTTACGGCGATTGTTATGGCACTTGTTTGCGCCTTCATTTGACGCATTAAGGGCGTCCACCGCTTCAACAAACGTGAACTGATCATATCCCTCTACGAATCTTTCCCGCAAATGCGCGCGGCGATCAGTATCACGTGGCAAAGACACCACATAAACTGGGATATTTAATCTTTCTTTATTCATTTCACGACACCAGGAGCCTTAAAGTAAAGAGGTTGATATTATACAAGCGAATTGGTGGTAATATTTTTCGACCATCAAGTCTATGCCATAGGATTTGGTAACCTTGTTCACGGACGCCCGTGTGAGTTTCGTCTGTAATGGTATGTCGTTAGCCAGCGCACGGACCGCCTTAACAAAGGATGGCACGCTTTCTTTTTTACACAAAATACCAGTTGTGAAGTCCTCAGTTAACTCCGCAATTGATGAACAATTTGTGGCAATCACTGGCGCCCCCGTCGCCATAGCCTCCGTTATCACCATGCCGAACCCCTCGCTCCGCGACGGGAACAGTAACGCGTCAACCTCCTGCATAGCGGCAACAACTGCATCATCTCCGTGAAGACGCCCAATATCACGCATGTTGCGCGGCATAGTCGATTGGTCGGCTGCGGCGGCTGGTCCACCTGTATAGCGCAGCTCGAAGTCATCACCCAATTCGCGCATGATGGGTGCGAGCAAGTCCACGCCTTTGCGCTTCATCCAGCTACCCACGTACAGCAACCGAAAGGGATGATGAGGTTCACGCTTGGCGGGTGGACGGAATATGTTGGTATCAACGCCGTTGTAAATCACTTCGATAGGTCGATCAAGGACCATCTTGCGAGCCATGTCGGCCGCAAATCGGCTCACGGCAACCACCGTGTGAGCGCGGCGCATGGTGTGGCGCTCGATGTGACGAATCCAGTATCTGTGATACAGCTTGCGTGCCAGGCCTTTGTAGGGATCCAGTTCGGGATCGTGAATGGAGTGGTGCACAGTGGCCACCACCGGAATCCGTTTCGGCAAAAATCGCGGGTGCAGCCATGTGTTGACGTGGATCACCGTAGCCCATTCGGGCGGCTTCGGTACGGCAACCGTCCAAGGCGCGTATTCGGCGCGCAACGGCAGCCATGTGATTTCCGCACGAATCCCGCGTTGGTGCAGACCAGCCACCAAACGTTCGGTGAATACGTCGGTGCCGGTACCGGTGCGGACGGCCGGAAACCAGACGGCAGGCACGGCGTCAGTCATTGGCGTACATACCGCGCAGGTGGGAATCTCGGAAAGAAGTCATCAAACAGGACATGGGCTATCAACATGGTGTACCACCGATCGCAGCGGTGTTTCCGATGATGCCAGATACGTGGCGCGGTGATAGCGATTTCCCGCACCGAATGGCATTCGACACATACACCGCCATCGAAGCTTCGTGTCCGGCAGTGGCGCAAAACTCGCGGCGCGCGGATGTCGAGGTTGTGTCGCTGATCGCGGCCTGACATCTGTTGAAGCTGGCGGAGCCTGGTTGAGTGGTACTTTTTCGATACTAAACTGGATTTGTCTTCCAGCCGAGTTTTGCTGTCATGGAAAATATCCTGAGCGCCGCCGAACTCAAACGCCGCGGCATGGCCTCCATTGAAAGCAGCCTCCAGAATGGACCCGTACACTTGTACAAGCGCAATCGTCGCGTCGCGGTCGTTCTTTCGGAAGCCGAGTACCAACGACTGACTGCCGTCGCTGGCCGATCCGTGCCCGGCAAGACGGCGCTGGAGTGGTTACTGGATCACCCTTCCAAGAGCAAGCGCACCCGAGACGACATCGACCAGCAATTGCGGGACAATCGAAACTGGTAGTCGTCTTTCTTGACACCAATGCACTCATTTATCTGATCGAAGGCCCCGAGCCGCTCATCGCGCAGGTGCGCGAAGCGCTGCACGTGCTGGCGCAATCACACCCCCATTCGGATTTGGCCGTGAGCACGCTGTCACGCCTTGAATGTCGCGTGGAGCCATTGAATTCCGATGACACGATCGTATTAGCCAACTACGACCTTTTTTGCGTCCAGGCTTCATGCTGATACCGCGTTCCAACGAGATGATTGATCTCGCCACCGTCATTCGCACGACACGGCATCAAGTTACCCGACGCACTACAGGCTGCATGTTGCCTGCAAGCTGGCTCCGAACATTTGCCTATCACGGGTGATGGGGATTCCGCCGGGTGGGCAACCTACACGTCCATGTACTTTGACATGCACGTATCACCTCACTTTTGCGACGCATCTCGAACAGGTCAGTTTTGTGGTAAGAACGGCATCAGCCGCAATGACCGGGTACCAGCGGGCCCGACCGCAGCCATGGGCCGCTCCACCAAGAACATGGACATTCGGGGGTTCGGGTCGCGGGTTTTCGAGATGCCCTGTACGAGCAAGGCCATGATTGTCGGCAAAGGTGCGTCCCTGATATGGAATACCGTTTCCGCATGACTTGGTTGTGCCTACCACGAATACCGATCCCGACTAGCCCGAAGCTAAAAACCTCAAGCGCTGCCGCACCTCTTCACCAAAGCGCGACCATGCGAAATGCTCCGCAAATTCGCGGCAGCGACGATGTGCGCTCTGGGCTTCACCGAGTTGCCGCACGACCGCATTGGCAAATTTCGGATAATCACCCGACGGCACCAGCGCACCGGATACACCATCACTCACGGCATCCACCACGCCTCCTACGGCAAACGCCACGGTGGGCAATCCATGCGCTGCCGCTTCCACCGCCACCATGCCGA
>CAZMXV010000133.1:0-6085 GCA_964570295.1 uncultured Rhodanobacteraceae bacterium | reverse complement strand
GCTGCTGCCCGGTCTTGTCCCCGCGGCGGCCGGCCCAGGCGATGTACAGGCGCAGGGTGTCGGCACTGACGTCGGGACGGGCGGGATCGAAGTCGCGCAGGGTGGCGATGGCAAGCGCGTCGTCGTGGCGCACCAGGGCGATCTGCAGGGCCATCTGGTGCAGGAGGTCGCGGGAGACGCCGGGCAGCGAGGCGGCGGCATCGAAAGCGGTGCGCACGCCCTTGCGGTCGTTGTCGGCGGCGGCGGCCAGGGCGTGCACCAGGTGCTGGACGGGCCGCACGCCGGTGTGGTCGGGTACCTGTTCGACCAGGCGGTCGATCCGGTTGCTGATGCCGGCCACCTCGGCCGGGGCGGCCGCCAACGCCACGAACGCTTCGGCCGCCAGTTTCCCGATGGCGGTGGCCGGATCCTGCTTCGGGTCGATCAACGCGCTGACCCTGCGGTTGATGGCCAGTGACGCCGCCGCGTCGCCGTCGGAATAGGCCGCGCCCGCGCGCAGGCCCAGCACGTGGGCCTGGATATAACGGTTGCCCTGTGCGGCGGCCAACTGCTCGGTGGCGTCGATGACCGGCAGGATCTCCCGGTACACGCCCATGTCGTAGAGAAGCGCTGTCATCAGGTTGCCGGCGGCGACCTGCAGGGCATCGTCGTGGTGTTGGCGGCTCCAGTTCCACACATGGGCGAGCAGGGGCAGCGAGTCCAGCGGACGGTCGCTGCCCGACAGCGCATAGGCCAGGTTGAAGCTGGCGATCATGCTGCTGCGCTCCTTGCCGATGGCCTGGTAGGCGGCCAGTTCGGCATGGGCGGCGGCGATGGCGGCGGCCGGGTCCTTTTTCTCCTTGGCGATATAGGCCATGGTGTTGTGCAGGCGCGGCTGCAGTTCGCGCATCGGTTTCTTTTCGATCAGCGTGCGCGCCTGTTCGTACTGTTTTTGTGCGAGCTCGACCTGGTGCAGGCGCGCATTGATGTTGGCGGCGGTCAGCAGTGCGCCGGCCAGGATTTCCGGATCGCCGGCCTGCCGGGCGCTGGTAATTGCTTCGGTGGCAAGAGCTTGCGCTTTCGCGTTTTCATGCCGGTTGGTGGCCTGGACAACCTGATCGGCAAGTACCCGCGCGGCCAGGGCCGGCTGGCCGAGATGCCTGGCGTCGGCCAGCAGGCTGGCGTAACCGGCATCGGCCTCGTGCAGTTCGTCGGTGTTGGCCTGGGCTTTGGCGAGCAGCAGGCGCGCCGGCATGAACGTCGTGTCGGCCTTGTTGACCAGGGCGAAATAGGGCTTGGCGTCCTGCCAGTTGCCGTGCATGGCGAGGTCGATGCCGCGGGCGAAGGTTTCGGCCAGGTAGGCGTCCCGCGGCTTGTCCTTGAATGGCGCGGCGACCGGCGGCTCCAGCTTGAGGGCGTGGCGCAGGCGTGCCACCGCCGCCAGGCTGATGGCACCGGGGTCGGTGCCGGTGATGACGATGTCTGGCCGGTCCGGCACGGTGGCGTCGTCCAGATGCACGGTGAGCTGGTAGAGGCGGCCGGCCACGCGGACAAGCCTGCTGCTGACCAGGATGTCGGCGCCGGTGACGTAGCGGGTGTGTTCGGCCTGGCTGCGGCCTTTCGGCGGAGTGAAGCTCCATACCCGTGCGACCTGCAACGGATCGACCACGTCCAGACCCCGGGTGTTGCCGAGCAGGCTGGCAATCAGGCCGGGCAGGCCGCGTGCGGTCCAGTCCAGGGCGGCATTCCCGGTGGCGTTGTCCATCGGCAGGATGGCTACCCGCGGCATCGGTGGTGCGGGCGGGGCGAAGCTGCGCGGGATGATCCATGTCGACAGCAGGACGAGCAGGCCCAGGGCACCCAGCCCGGCCCACCATGCGCGTCGCCGCCGACGCGGCGGCACCGGCGTGGTGCCGGCAGCGGGCGCGGGCGGGGCGACGACTGGCGCGTCGGCGGCGGTGTCGGCGGCCGTCTCGACCACCGGTGCCACCCATTGCAGGCCACGACCGTAGATGGTGCGGATCACGGCCTGCCGGTCGCCGTCGTCGTCGAAGGCGCGGCGGGCCTTGTAGAGCAACTGGCTGAGTGCGGCATCAGTGACCGGACGGTGCCCCCACAGCGCGGTGACGACCTCCTGTTTGCCCAGCGCGCGGTCGCGGTTTTCGACCAGCAGCAGGATCAGGTCGAAGACCTTGGCTTCGAGGTCGACCGTCTCGTTGTCGTGGTACAGGCGGCGCGAACCGGGAACGATGGTGAACGCACCGCAGCGATAGGCGACGGGCGCCGTGTTCCCCGGTTGCGGTGGTGCGTGCATGTCGTCCAAGCCTCCCCTTTCCCCGGCGCAGTTTGCCATATTGCGCCGGGACGGGGTATCGGTGGATGACGTCTTGGTGTTGTGGCCCGGCCGGGACGGCGCATGCCCCGCGCCGTGGTGCGGGGCGGCGCGCTCAGCGCAGCAGGGCCTCCACGCGCGCGGCGCAGATGAAGTCGTTCATGGACAGGCCGCCCACGTCGTGGGTCGACCAGCGTACCCGGCAATGGCCGTAGCCGGCTTCGAGGTCGGGATGGTGGTCTTCGCGATTGGCCATGTAGCCCACCGCGTTGATGAAGCCCAGGGTGTGGTGGAAATCCTTGAATTCGAAGTCGCGGGCAATGGCGGTGCCGCCGTCGATCCGCTCCCAGCCGGGCAGCAGTGCCAGCAGGGTATCCACGTCGGCCCGGGCGAGTGCGTCCTTGTCGCCCTTGCGCGGCTCGCAATGGCTGGATGCCAGTTCGTCGAATGTCGTGTTCATGGCGGCTTCCGGAGTGGGAAAACGCCAAGCGTCGGGGCTGGGGCGGCAAATGTCAAAGCGCACCGCCATGCGGGAGGTGTGCCGGGCAGGCTCCGCGCGCGGGCATGAAAAAACCGGCGCGGGGCCGGTTTCTCCATCCGGGGCCGGCACGGCGGCTCAGTCGCCCTGGAGGTGCCCCTTGAGGTCGTCCAGCACGGGGTCCTGCTGGGCGAAGAACGCGGCGATGTCCTCGATGTCCTGCTCGGACAGCTGGTCGGCAAAGCCCTTCATGATCGCGTTGTCGCGCTGGCCGGTCTTGTACTCGTGCAGCACCTGGACGAGGTAGTCGGCGTACTGGCCCGCCAGGTTGGGGTATTGGTCGGCGATGGCGACGCCCGTCTTGCCGTGGCAGGCCTGGCAGGTGACCGCCTTCTTGGCGCCGGCCTCGGGGTTGCCGGAGGCTGCCAGGGCACCGCCGGAGAAGCATGCCAGCGAGACGGCCAGCAACGAAAGTTTGATCATGTGCTTCATGTCGGTTCCTCGTTGCGTCACTGGTTGGAGGGCTTCAGGCTCGACAGGTAGGCCGCGATGTCGGCGATGTCCTGGTCCGAAAGGCTTTCGGCCTGCGCGTTCATGGTGGGGTGCTCGCGGTTGCCCTTCTGGTATTCATGCAGGGCGTCGATGATGTACTGCTCGTTCTGGCCGGCGATGCGCGGGACGTGGTAGGTCGGGTAGACATTCTGGTAGCCGGGAACGCCGTGACAGCCGGCGCAGGTGTATACCAGCGTCTTGCCGTCGGCCTTGTTGCCCTTCACCTGGTCCTGGGCGTGCGCCGTGCCGATGCCAAGCAGCAACGCGGCGGACAGGAGGACAGTCGTGAATGATCGCGTCATCGATAAGCTCCCCACTCGAGGCCGGCAGGCCCGTGTATGAAGCATTGATTATGCCTTCTGACCGCGGTCATGGACAAGGCAGGCCAAAACGGCTTTACAGCAGGCTTCCCAGAATGTGGATGCCGGCGATGTATTCGCCGGCGATGGTGCCGATGTTGACCAGCATGAACAGTACGAACACGCGGGCCACGCGGTTTTTCCACCAGCCGCGCCAGTGGGAGACGTCGTGGCGGAGGGTTTCGAAGTCGCCCACGCGGGGCTTGCGTACCCACACTTCGGACAGCGCGCCGACGGCACCGGCGGGAATGCCGGGCCGGAACGGTTTCAGCGGCGCGGCCACGAACGCGGCCGCGATGCTCAGCGGATGACCTCCGGCCATCAGGGCGCCGCAGGCGGCCAGGCCGCCGGTGAACAGGATCCAGTCGCGCAGGGCCTGGGCTCCCAATTGCGCGTCGCGATGGAAGGCCCAGCCGATGGCCGCGAACACGGCCAGCACCAGGCCGAGGGCCAGCCATTTCGGCCAGCGCGACGGCGGCGGCACCGTGTCCAGCCCGGCCCGCAAGTCGGCCGGCGGCATGTCCTGGGTACGCAGCTCGTCGGCCACGCCCCGGAGGTGGCCGGCGCCGATCACCACCAGCACGCGGCGGACCTCCGGTTGCCGGGCGGCGCACTCGCGCAGGCGTGCGGCCATGAAACGGTCGCGCTCGGTGATGAGGCTTTGGTAAAGCGTGGCCGAGTCGTGCGCGAACTCGTTGAAGGCGCCTTCCAGCATGTCGCCCTGCTTGAGCTTCTCGATGTCTTCCTCGGCGATGTCCTCGCGTTCGAAAACGCTGCCCACGAGGCCGCCCAGCACGCCCATCCGCTCGCGCCAGCCGAGGTTGCGCCAGGCGCGCTTGAGCGTGGTGCCGACCTCGCGGTCGACCAGCCACAAGGGCAGGCCACGGGTGTCGGCACCCTGCATGGCCGCCTTCATCTCCGCGCCCGGTTCGATGCCGTACTGTTCGGCAAGGCGCTTCTGGAACGAGGCCAGCGCCAGGCTGGCGGCCACCATGCCGGTCTTGCCCTGGCGGATGACCTGGAACAGGTCCATGCGCTTGAGGGCTTCCGGGTCCCGCATGCCCTGGGCGCGGCTTTCGCACAGCTCCACCGCCACGGCGTCGACCTCTTCCGCTGCCAGCATCGCGCGCACGGCTTCCACGCTGGCACGCGACACGTGGGCGGTGCCCAGCAGCACGTATTCGACGCCGTCTCGCTCGACACGCACGACAGGCTGCTCGTCGAGGATGTTCGCGGGCGCGGTATCCGGTTCGGTGGCAATGGGGTTCATGCGCGGGCTTCGGGCGGGAGGAACCTCAAGCATGGGGGCACTCGGGTGTCCGGGCAAGTCGCGCGGCCGGGACGGTGGGGCCGGTTTCAGAATTCGAGGTTCTGCGCGGCGCAGAGGTAGTCGATCATCGGCGCGATACGCTCGAACGTGGCGACCGCGAAGGGGTGGAGTTCCTCCGAGCAGGCCAGGTCCTCGCTGAATCCTTCGCCGGCGGCGAAACTCTTGCGCTTCAGGTCGTCGATCAGTTCGTGGTCCGGGTCGAAGCCGCGCGGGTGGCGCTTCAGGCTTTCGCCCCAGAAAGTGAAATGCTCGCGGAACGCCTCGTTGCGCGTGGCGCGCTTCCAGGCCGCGGGGTTGTCCACGATGAAATCGCGGATGTTGCGCAGCGTGTGCGACTCGGGGTGCCACAGGCCGCCCCCGGCGAAGCAGTTGCCCGGGTCGATGTGAAGGTAAAACGAGGGCGCGGCGATTTCGCGCCGGCGTTCGTGGAACAGGCGGGCCCCGGCAAACGGCTTGTATGGCAGCTTGTTGTGCGAAAAGCGCGTATCGCGCTGGATGCGGAACATCGAGCCGCCGACTTTGCGCGGGTCGGCGCGGAAGTGCGGGCTGAGTTTCGCCAGCGGTTCGGCCAGGTCGGTGATGAGGGCCAGGAACGGCTCGCGCACGTGCTTTTCGTAGTCGGCCTTGTGCGCATGGAACCACTCGCGGCTGTTGTGGCGGTCCAGTTGGCGCAGGAAGCGGAAAGTGGCGGGTGAAAAGTAGCTGCGGGACATGCGCCGGATCGTACAGGATGTGTCTAGTGCGGTTCCTGATGCAGGGCAAACCGCGGGCATGGCGCGCCTATCCGTCCAGCCCGGCCTGCAGCCCACGGCCCCAGACCTCGATCTGGTCCAGCAGGGCCAGTTCGTGGCCCGGGCGCCCGGGCGTGTGGCGCATCGCCGCGATGGTGGCGAAGAAGGTTTCCAGGGTCAGGGTGGTGAGCGCGGTGTCGCGGGTCAGGCGGCCCCGGCGGAAATCTTCCCAGCGCCGGATTTCCGCCGCATCCAGCGTGTGCGGCCAGTTGCGTGCGCGGTAGCGGAACAGCAACTCCGGGTAGCGCGGGTCGCGGAACGGGA
>CAZMXV010000132.1:0-6099 GCA_964570295.1 uncultured Rhodanobacteraceae bacterium | reverse complement strand
CCCCCCCCCCCCCCCCCGGGGCCCCGCCCCCCCCCCCCCCCCCCCCCCCCCGCCCCCCCCGGGGGGGGCGGGGGCGGCCCCCCCCCCCCCCGACGGCATCAACTCGGTCGCGGTCGGCTACCAAAGCTCCGCCGACGGCGCCGACAGCACCGCGCTGGGCTACGACAGCCATGCCAATGCCTGGCGCGGCATCGCCATCGGCCCCGGCGCCGTGGTCGACGGCGCGCTGGGCGTGGCGGTGGGTGTCGGCAGCCATGCCAGTGGCGGCAGCAGCACCGCGGTCGGCTACAGAAGCCGCGCCGAAGGCGACAACAGTCTTGCCGTCGGCTCGTCCAGCCAGGCCGTCGGCAAGGGCACGATCGCCCAGGGCCGTTCCGCCACGGCCTACGGCGACAACAGCATCGCCATCGGCACTACCGCGGTGGCTGGCGGCCAGAACGCCGACCTCAGTCTGTTCGGCACCAGCGCCATCGCCATCGGCGACCGCAGCAAGGCCACCGGCGACAGCGCCATCGCGGTCGGTGAGCAGACCCTCGCCAACGGCCTGCGTGCCATCGCCATCGGCAGCGGCGATGCCAGCGGCCACATGGCCGCCAACGCGGACTACGCCATCGCGCTGGGCTACAACAACATCGTCGACGGCCTCAACGGCATCGGCATCGGCGCCTTCATCGACACGGTGGGCGAAAGTGCCGTGGCCATCGGCTACAAGGCCGACGCCAGTGGTGAAAACGCCACCAGCGTGGGTGACAACAGCATCGCTTCGGGCACGGCCGGCACCGCCTTCGGCTCGATGGCCAGCGCCACCGGCGATTTCGCCACTGCCACCGGCACCCGGGCCAGCGCCGCCGGCATCAACAGTGCCGCCTTCGGCGTCCGGGCCAGCGCCGGCAACGCCGAAAGCACCGCCTTCGGCTACCTTGCCGACGCCAGCGGCATCAACAGCCTGGCCGGCGGCGCGCACAGCGTGGCCAGCGGCGACTACAGCGTCGCCGTCGGCGGCTGGAACGACCGCAATGCCGACGGTGTGGCCGATGCCGATGAAATCACCACTGCCGGCGGCATGCTCTCGGCGGCCTTCGGCAACGGCGCGCAAGCCTTGGGCGACAACGCCACCGCCCTTGGCGCCGGCGCCATCAGCACGGCCGACAACGCCGTCGCGCTGGGTTACGGCTCCATTGCCGACCGCGCCGACAGCGTCTCGGTCGGCAGTGCCGGTGCCGAGCGCCAGATCACCTTCGTGGCCGACGGCACCGCCGACACCGACGCGGTAAACCTGCGCCAGCTGAACGCGGCGGTGGCCGGCATGGGTGGCGGCGGGGACGCCAACATGGACGAAGTGAAGGCCTACGCCGACGCCGGCGACGCCAGCGCCATCAAGGCCGCCAACGACTACACCGACAGCGTGGTCGCCAACGCCAACAAGGCGGTGCTCAAGCAGGCCAACGCCTACAGCGACGACGGCGATGCCCGGACCCTGAAATCGGCCACGGACTACGCCGATGCCGGCGATGCCGAAGTGCGCGCCTACGCCGACGACCAGGCCCGGGCCGCGGTCGACACCGCCAACGCCCATGCCGATGCCGGCGACAAGGCCACACTGGCCTCGGCCAAGGCTTACACCGACCAGCGGATCAGCGCGATCGCGGGTATCGACTTCACCCAGTTCCGGGCCAGCGTCGAGAACCGCTTCATCCGCCAGAACCGGAAGATCAACCGCAGCGGCGCGATGACCGCGGCCCTGGTCGGCATGGCCGCCAGCGCCTCGGCGGTGCAGGAAAGCGCCACCCGCATCGGCATGGCCATGGGCAGCTACCACGGCGAGGCGGCCATCTCGCTCGGCGTGCAGCACGCCTTCTCGCCGCGCCTGGTGTTCACCGTCGGCGCCGCCCTGTCCGGCAACGACGAACGCAGCGGCACCGTGGGCATGGGCATCGGCCTGTAAGCCCCGGCAACCATGGAAGGCGGCGCGCGCGAGCCGTCGCCTTCCATGGCCTTGCTCCGCGGCACGAGGCATCCCGCGGATGCCCGCTCCCGCACAGCCTGCCGTCACCACCCGGTGCGGCAGGCATCCGCTCATATCCATGACCTGGAGAAACCGTCATGCCCTGTCTTCCCGCCCTTCTTCGCCACGGCCTGGGCGCATTCACCCTGGCCTTCACGCTTGCCGCCGTTTCGCCGACCGCCAGTGCCGGCATGGAAAACCCCAGGGACACCGCCGCCGTGCAGGCGGTCGCGCTCGACGTCGAGCTGCTGCACCACATCATCGCCATCAGCCAGGAAGCCAGGGCCGCCCTCGATGGTCAGGACAGCGTGTTCTACCTGAGGGACGAGCACAACCGGCCCCGCACCGTGGACGCCATCGTGGCCGAACTGTCGGCCAGGCCCGGCGTGATGGCCGTGCTGAAACGTCACCGGCTCGACGTGCGCCAGTACGTGCTAGCCACCCTCGCCCTCATGAACGGCTACCTCGCCGCCATGCGCATCCGGAGCACGGGCGAGTCATCGTGGAGCCAACTCGACCAGTGGGGCGTCAGCAAGGAGCACGCGCGCTTCTGCATGGACCACCTGGACGAGATCCAGCGCACGCTCTGAGTGCGCCATCCATTGCCCGGCCGCGAAAGGGACCGCAGGGTCAATATGCTTGTCTTCCCTCCGGCTCCTTTCCCTCAGAGGATCACGAAAACCCGATGCTCCTGCGGGAGCGGCCCGCGACCGTGGTCGCCATGAGCCAACATGCCGGTCATCCCGCGGAAATCATGAGAGGATTTCTCGAAGTTCCCGCACGAGGACCGTGAAGGGTGCTCCGGTCCCGGCAGGCAGGGGCTACCGCGGGAAACACCCTGCCTCCCTGCCCCGGATCATTGCATCCTCCGCTGGGGCTGCTATATATGGGAAAGCTATTTTCCCGATTCGAGCCACACCATGAATACCACCACCGAACTGTTCGACCGTTACAAGGCTTCCCTGGAGGTGCGTTCCGACCGTCAGGCCGCCATGCGCCTGGGCGTGAAGGTGCAGACGGTCAGCAACTGGCGTACGCGCGGCAGTCAGGCCGAGGCGGCCACCATCGACACCATGTGCAGGCAGCTCGGCGAGGATCCGATGCCGTGGCTGTTGCGCATCCAGGCTGAACAGGGCGGCATGGATTCCCGCAACGGCAAGGTCTGGCGCAATGTCGCAATGCGCCTGGGCGTGTCGCTGTCGGCGCTGGCGCTCGCGCTGGACAGCCTCGCCGCCGCGGCGGCGAGCGGCTGGGCCACGGTGCTGGAAGGTTCGATGGACGTGATGACCCTGACCGGCCCCGTCAGCCGCATGCTGCCGGTGCTGGGCGTCTGAGCCCGGCCGGACCACGCCGGTCACGCCCGTCCGGGACACCTCGCGAACATCCTTCCGTCACGCTCCCGGCTTTGCCTGCAGCACGTCGACGAACGCGCGCAGATCGTCGGGCAGTGGGGCGCTGAAGCCGTAACTGCGCTCGCCCCACTCGAAATCGAAGCGCGCCGCGTGCAGGAACAGGCGCTTCAGCCCCTGTTCGCGCAGGCGCCGGTTGGTTTCACGCTCGCCGTATTTCTCGTCCCCCGCCAGCGGATGCCCGGCATGGGCGGCATGCACGCGGATCTGGTGGGTGCGGCCGGTGCCCAGGGTCACCTGCATCAGGCAGGCATCGCGGTAACGCTCCACCTGCTTGAAGAAGGTCAGCGCCGGCTTGCCGTCCGGGGACACGCGCACCATGCGCTCGCCGCCCTGGCGCACGAACTTGCGCAGCGGCACGTTGACGTCGAACCGGGGTTTTCCCGGGCGCCCGGTCAGCAGGGCCAGGTACTGCTTGGTGACGGCACCATCGCGGATCAGGGCCTGCAGACCCGTCAGCCCGGCCCGGCTGCGCGCCATCACCAGCACGCCGCTGGTGTCGCGGTCGAGCCGGTGCACCAGCTCCAGGTGTTCGCGCGGCCGGGCGGCGCGCATCAGTTCGATGGCCCCGTGGCGCACGCCGCTGCCGCCGTGGCTGGCAACGCCGGACGGCTTGTCGATGACCAGAAAGTGCCGGTCCTCGAAAATGACCCGCCGATTCAGGTCCCCGGCCTGCCCCGGCGGCGGTGCGTCGGTCTCGCGCTGCGCGGTGCGCACGGGCGGAATGCGCAGCAGGTCGCCCTCGGCCAGACGCGTGTCGGGCTTGACCCGCTTGCCGTTGACGCGCACCTGCCCCGTGCGCAGCAACCGGTACACCAGGCTGCGCGGCACCCCCTTCAGAAGCGCCGACAGGCAGTTGTCGACCCGCTGCCCGTCGCGCTCGGGACCGACCCTGAGCTGTTGAACCTGATTGAACGAGTCGCTCGAAGTGACCGATTGCATTGAATAAATCCGTATCTGAAAGGTATACTCTGGGAGCGCAAAGCCGTCCGGCTTGCAACGTACGACCGGGTATGCAGCCCAGCCGTCGCGTCGGCAAGGATGGCGCCAATGGCCCGCAAGGCATCGGGTGCCAACACCTTTTTCATCGTAACGGTTCGGGTTGACCCTTGTCCGCTGTTTTTCGGCAGCGGCACGGCAGGTCAGCCGGGCATGCAGTACACGCATGCCCCTACCGACCCATTCCCCGCACGCAGGACGCGACGGGCCCGCGCAACTGAACAAGACGCACCGGAGCAGCAACCGGCTCCGGACCATTGCCGCTGCCGCGGCCCGCACCCCCGGCCTGGCCGCCCCAAAGGCGCCGCCACGGGATGCGGATCGCGGCGCAGCCGAGGACAATACAACCAATGAAACGCATGTTGATCAACGCAACTCAGCGCGAAGAGTTGCGTGTGGCCATCGTGGATGGCCAGACACTCTACGACCTCGACATCGAGATTCCTTCCCGCGAACAGAAAAAATCCAACATCTACAAGGGCCGCATCACCCGCGTCGAGCCCTCGCTGGAAGCCTGCTTCGTCGACTACGGCGCCGAGCGCCACGGCTTTCTTCCCCTGAAGGAAGTCGCCCACGAGTACTTCACCGACGGCGTGGACCACCACAAGGCCGGCATCCGCGAACTGCTGAAGGAAGGCCAGGAGCTCATCGTCCAGGTCGAAAAGGAGGAGCGCGGCAACAAGGGCGCCGCCCTCACCACCTACATCTCCCTGGCCGGGCGCTACATGGTGCTGATGCCCAACAGCCCGCGCGCGGGCGGCGTGTCGCGCCGCATCGAGGGCGAGGATCGCCGCGCCCTGAAGGAAGCCCTGGAGCACGTGAGCGTGCCCGACGGCATGGGCCTGATCGTGCGCACCGCCGGCACCGGCCGTGACGCCGAAGAGCTGCAGTGGGACCTGGACTACCTGCTGCAGCTGTGGAAAGCCATTTCCACCGCGGCCGGCAAGCGCAAGGCCCCCTTCCTCATCTACCAGGAATCGCGCCTGTTCATCCGCGCCCTGCGCGACTACCTGCGCAACGACATCGGCGAAATCCTCATCGACGAGGAGGAGATGTACAAGGACGCGCACGAGTTCATGCAGCAGGTGATGCCGAGCGCCCTGCGCAAGCTGAAGCTGTACCAGGACGACATCCCGCTGTTCTCGCGCTACCAGATCGAGAGCGCCATCGAGAACGCCTTCGCGCGTACCGTGCGCCTGCCCTCGGGCGGCTCCATCGTGATCGACCCGACCGAAGCCCTGACCTCGATCGACATCAACTCGGCCAAGGCCACCAAGGGCAGCGACATCGAGGAAACGGCGTTCCATACCAACTGCGAGGCGGCAGTGGAAATCGCCCGCCAGTTGAAAATCCGCGATGCCGGCGGCCTGATCGTGATCGATTTCATCGACATGGACAGCCCCAAGCACCAGCGCGAGGTGGAAGACCGGCTCAAGGACGCGCTGAAGTCCGACCGCGCACGCGTGCAGGTGGGCCGCATCTCGCGTTTCGGCCTGCTGGAGATGTCGCGCCAGCGCCTGCGCCCGAGCCTGGGCGAGGCCACCCAGATCCTGTGCCCGCGCTGCGATGGCCATGGCTTCATCCGCAGCGTCGAGTCGCTGTCGCTGTCCACGCTGCGCCTGATTGAAGAACACGCCATGAAGGACTCCACCGGCCAGGTGCTGGTGCAGGCTCCGGTCAGCGTGG
>CAZMXV010000131.1:0-6155 GCA_964570295.1 uncultured Rhodanobacteraceae bacterium | reverse complement strand
TGGGAACAGGCGCGGCGTCCGATGACCGCCATGGAGTCCCTGCCGGAGTCGTGACGGACGCATCCGCTGCAGGCGCGCCCCGGCAGCGGATTTCCCCGCAGGCGATGAGCCCGGATCAAGCCGGCTCGACGTGGCGCAGGATCAGGCGCGCGCTCTGGCGGCCCTGCCATTCGTTGACAGCCAGTTCGTAACCGGCGCGCAGCAGGGGCGGAAACTCCATGTCCTCCGCCACCTGGAACATCACCGCATCCAGCATGGCGCCATCGCGCGGGTCGCGCAGCTTCAGGCGGCGGTGGCCGACGCCCATGGGACGCACGCCGGCACACTCGAACACGTTGTCGAACAGCGGCGCCTCGAAGCCCTGGCCCCAGGGGCCGGCATGGCGCAGCAACCGTGCCAGCTCCAGATTGCACTCGCCGGGGGCAAGCTCACCGTCGCTCCACAGCACCGCCTGCAGCCGGTCCGGGTCGATACGCTCCCTGGCCACGGCATCGAACGCCTGCGCGAATTCCGCGAAGCGCCCGGGAGCCAGGCTCAGGCCCGCCGCCATGGCATGACCGCCAAACCGCGCCACCAGGCCGGGATGGCGCGCGGCCACGTCGGCCAATGCGTCGCGCACGTGAAAGCCGGGAATGGAGCGCGCCGAGCCGCGCAGCAGGCCGTCCCCCTCCTCTCCCGCCGGCGCGAAGGCCACCACGGGCCGGTACAGGCGGTCCTTGATCTTCGAGGCCACCAGGCCCACCACCCCGGCATGCCAGTGCGGTTCGAACAGGGCCACGCCCATCCGGTCCACGTCGCCGACACCCGCCGCCAACTGCTCGGCCTCGGCCACCATGTCCTCCTGCAGCTGGCGGCGTTCGGCGTTGATGGCGGACAGGCGCGTGGCCAGCGCCATGGCTTCGTCCTCGTCGTCGCTGAGCAGGCAGGCAATGCCCTGGGTCATGTCTTCCAGACGCCCGGCGGCATTCAGGCGGGGAGCCAGCGCGAAGGCCATGTCGCTGGAGGTGAGCGTGGCCGCGGCGCGCCCGCTGGCCTGGATCAGGGCGCGCAGGCCGGGCGACCCGTTGCCGGCACGGATGCGGCGCAGTCCTGCCGCGACCAGGATGCGGTTGTTGTCGTCCAGCGGTACCAGATCGGCCACGGTGCCGAGTGCCACCAGGTCCAGCAGCACGGAAAGATCCGGCTGCGACGCCTTGTCGAAGCGTCCGGCCCCGCGCAGGCGCGCGCGCAGCGCCATCAGCAGATAGAACATCACGCCCACCCCGGCCAGCGCCTTGCTGGGAAAGCCGTCGCCATCGAGGTTGGGGTTGACGATGGCCTGCGCGGCCGGCAGCTCCCGGCCCGGAAGGTGGTGGTCGGTGATCACCACGTCGATGCCACGCGCATGTGCCGCGGCCACGCCGTCGATGCTGGCGATGCCGTTGTCCACGGTTACGACAAGATCGGGCCGCGACGGCAGCGACTCCACCAGCGCGGGACTGAGCCCGTAGCCGTGGCGCATGCGGTGCGGCACCACGAAGTCCACGTGGCGCAAGCCCAGCAGGCGCAGGCCACGCACGGCCACGGCGCAACCGGTGGCCCCGTCGCAGTCGTAGTCGCCGACCACCAGCACGCGCTGGTCGCGGTCCAGGGCATCGACCAGGCGCGCGGTGGCGGCCTCCAGGCCGCCCAGTTGCCGTGGCGATGCCAGCCGTGCCAGGCGGTACTCCACGGCTTGCGGGTCGTCGACGCCGCGCGCGGCATAGATGCGCCGCAGCACCGGCGGCACATGCGCCGGCCATGCTACAGACGGCTGCTCCCGGGGCACCGTTCGGCGCCGGATGCGCATGCCCGTCACGGACCGCGCCGCCAGAAGCGCCAGCGCTGTCCACGCGTGATCCGCCAGCGTTCCCCGCCGGCGAAATGCAGCACCAGGGCCTGCACGCGGCGCCGCTGCAGCAGGTCCGAAAGTATCGCCACGCAGGCCTGCGGCGCGCTCGACCGGCCGAGGTCGAGCAAGGTGTCGACCGCCACACGCCGGGTGGCGTCGAAAGTGTTCAGGGAACAGAGCGGAATGCCGGCGCGCGTGGCCAGGGCGGCAGGCAGCAGATCGTCGGCATGCACGGCGGCGACGCCGGCTCCGAACCGCGCCGGCAGGCGTCCCCCGCCCCACGGCCACAAGCTGTTGACGACCATGCGTCCCTGTTCGGCACGGCGGTGGTTCATGGGCGACTGGTGCAGCAGGATCTGTGTCTCGTTGATCAGCTGACGCCAGCGCCGGCCGGCATCGCCCGCGGGAAGGTGCCGGGCCAGATCGTCGCCCAGCGCATCCCCCGGCGTGCTGAATGCCGGCAGGGGCGAGGCACCGGGCAGGCGCAGGTGCCAGCGCGAAGGCCGCGTGGTTTCCAGGCGCATGCCGAAGTCCCCGAACAGGGGGCGCAGCGGGCGCGCCAGGGCTTCCGCCTCGTCGGCGTCGACATCCAGGTCGCCACAGGCCAGCATGCGCACGCCAGTCATATCCGGCGTGACGTGGGCCAGGTCCAGGCATACCCAGGTGGTGTCGCCCGCATCGTGGCACAGGTGTTCGCGCAACAGGGCCGCCGCCGGCAATGGCCCGCCTCCCGGCCAGGTGAAACAGCCGGAAGCGGCCAGCTCGCCACTGGCGCCTGTTTCCAGCCGGTCGCCGCGCTGCAGCCAACGCTGCAAGCCGGCATGCTCCGCAAAACGCGACAACGGCGGCAGCAGAACCGTGAGCGTGCTCATGCGCTTTCCTTCTCCAGGGCTTCGCCCAGCTCCAGCCATGCATTCTCGCAATGCTCCTTGCGCTGGCGCAGTTCACCCTGCTCACGTGCCAGATCGGCCAGCACGGCAGTCGGGCCTTCATAGATGGCGGGATCAGCCAGGCGCGAAGCGATGTCGGCCAGGCGGCGGTCGATGTCGTCCACCTGTTTTTCCAGCAGCGCAAGACGCTTGCGGCTTTCGCGCGTGCGTTCGCGTTCGCGCGCGGCAGCCCGGCGGCGCTCCTGCGCGCTCAGGCGCGACGGTGCCTCTTCGCCCCGGGCACCCTCGTCGTCCGTCGTGGCGCCCTGGCCCCGCTGGCGAAGCCAGCGCGCGTAGTCGTCCAGGTCGCCGTCGAAATGCGCCACTTCGCCATCGGCCACGCGCCAGAAATCGTCGCAGACCAGACCCAGAAGGTGACGATCGTGCGAAACCAGCACCAGCGCGCCGGGATAGTCGTTGAGGGCGTCGGCCAGGGCCTCGCGCATATCCATGTCGAGGTGGTTGGTGGGTTCGTCCAGCAGCAGCAGGCCGGGCTTCTCCCAGGCAATCAGGGACAGCGCCAGGCGCGCGCGCTCGCCGCCGGAAAAGCCGTCCACCGGCTCCAGCGCGCGGTCGCCAACGAAATCCCAGCGGCCCAGCCAGTCACGCAACTGCTGCGTGGTCGCCTCCGGGGCAAGACGCGCGAGGTGCGCGTGCGGGCTTTCGCCGGCACGCAGGTTTTCCACCGTGTGCTGGGCGAAGTAGCCGATGCCGAGATCCTTGTGCACGCTGCGCTCACCGGCCAGGAGCGCCAGCTCGCCCACCAGTGATTTCACCAGCGTGGACTTGCCCGCGCCGTTCGGCCCCAGTAGGCCGATACGGTCGCCGGCCTGCAGATTGAGGCATACGTCGGCCAGCACCCGGCGGGAGGCATAACCGGCATCGGCATGCGCCAGTTTCAGCATCGACTCGGGCAGCCGCCCGGGGGCCGGGAAGCTGAAGTGGAACGGCCTGTCCACGCGCACCGCCTCGGTGCCGGCCATTTTCTGCAACCGCTTGATGCGCGACTGCGCCTGGCGTGCCTTGGTCGCCTTGGCCTTGAAGCGGTTGATGAACGATTCCAGGTGCGCGCGCTCGGCCTGTTCGCGCTCGTGCGCGATCTGCTGCTGGCGCAACTGTTCCGAACGCTGGCGCTCGAAGGCGCTGTAGTTGCCGCTGTACAGCTTCGCCCCGCCCTGCTCCAGGTGCAGCGTGTGCGACGTGACGCCATCCAGGAATTCGCGGTCGTGCGAGATCACCAGCAACATGCCGGGGTAACGCCTCAGCCATTGCTCCAGCCACAGTACGGCGTCAAGATCGAGATGGTTGGTGGGCTCGTCCAGCAGCAGCAGCTCCGACGGTGCCATCAGGGCGCGCGCCAGGTTCAGGCGCACCCGCCAGCCGCCGGAAAACTCCGCCACGGGCTGGTCGTGGGTATCCGGCGCGAAGCCCAGGCCGTGCAGCAGGCGTCCGGCCCGGGCGCGGGCGTCATAACCGCCCAGTTCCTCGATGCGCTGGTGGGCGCGGGCCACTTCCGCATGGTCGCCGGCTGCCTGCGCACGGGTTTCCATGGCCAGCGCGTCGGCCACTTCGACATCGCCGCCCAGCACATAATCGATGGCCGGGTCCGGCAATGCCGGGGTTTCCTGGGCCACCGAAGCCATGCGCGCCGCGGCGGGAAGCTCCACGCTGCCGGCGTCGGTGTCCAGTTCGCCGCGCACGGCGGACAGCAGGCTGGACTTGCCGCAGCCGTTGCGCCCCACCACGCCGACTTTCCAGCCGGCATGCAGCACGACATCGACGGCGGACAGCAGCAGCCGTCCGCCGCGTCGCAGCGCCAGATCGCGGAATGCCAGCATGCGCCCGTTCCGTTACTTGTAGTCCACCTCGACGATCTCGTACTGCTTGACGCCGTTGGGCGCCTCGAACGTGAAGCTGTCGCCCTCGCTGCGTCCGATCAGGGCGCGTGCAATGGGCGAGGACACGGCGATCAGGTTCTTCTTGATGTCAGCCTCGAGGTCGCCCACGATCTGGTAGGTCACCTCCTTGCCGCCCTCCACGTCCTCCAGCACCACGGTCGCGCCAAAGACCACTTTTTCCCCGACGTTGAGCGTGGACGGGTCGATGACCTGGGCCATGGAAAGCGCCGCTTCCAGCTCGTTGATGCGCCCTTCGATGAAGCTCTGCTGCTCGCGGGCGGCATGGTATTCGGCATTTTCCTTGAGGTCGCCATGGGCGCGCGCCTCGGCAATGGCCTCGACGATGCGCGGGCGCTCCTCGGATTTCAGCCGCTCCAGCTCGCTGCGCAGACGCTCTGCGCCCTGTTTGGTCATGGGGGCACGGGTCATGATGTGCACTCCTGAAAAATGTGGTTGTGCGGGGCGGCCTCGCCGCCGGTGGAAGTTGTGTCAGCCAAAAGCCCAGCACTTGCCCGGCAAGCGGGCAAGTGCTGGCGCAATGGGTTCGGGACGCCGGAGGCCGGCGGGCGACTGCTCGCGCCGCCTCCGCGGCCGCGGGAGGCGGCCGGCGTTTCCGGCATGTCCCGTTGGTGTGCCGTTCCAAGGATGGAACGCCCGGAGCCACAAAGCAAGGGGGCTGCGGTCAGTCCGTCGGCGCGGCTTCAGTCAGCATGCGGTGCAGTTCCTGCAGGCTGTGCACCTCGCCGCCACCACGGAACTCCAGCGAATGCAGGAGGGCCCGGGCACCGGCGATGGTGGTCGAATAGGTAACCCGCTGCTGCAGGGCTTCGCGGCGGATGGAGAACGAGTCGGCGATGGCCTGGCGCCCTTCCGTGGTGTTGACGATGTACACGATCTCGCCGTTCTTGATCAGGTCCACGATGTGCGGACGGCCCTCCAGCACCTTGTTGACACGGTCGCAGGCCACGCCGTGCCCGTTGAGGAAGGCGGCCGTGCCACCCGTGCCGACCAGACTGTAGCCGCGTTCGATGGCGCTCCGGGCGATGGGCAGGAGACGCTCCTTGTCGGCGTCGCGCACCGACACGAAGATCTTGCCCGGCGGGGGCGCCTTGATGGAGGCTGCCTCGTGGCCACGCGCGAAGGCGGCGCCGAAGTTCCGGCCCACGCCCATCACCTCGCCGGTGGAGCGCATTTCCGGACCCAGGATGGGGTCGACGTTCTGGAACTTCAGGAACGGGAAGATCGCTTCCTTGACCGACCAGTAATGCGGAATCACCTCGCGCGTGGCACCCTGGTCGGCCAGCGCACGGCCGGCCATGCAGCGCGCGGCGATGCTGGCCAGCGCCTGGCCGGTGGCCTTGGACACGAACGGCACCGTGCGCGAGGCGCGCGGGTTCACTTCCAGGATGAAGATGTTGTCGCCCTGCACCGCGAACTGGGTGTTCATCAGGCCCACGA
>CAZMXV010000130.1:0-6158 GCA_964570295.1 uncultured Rhodanobacteraceae bacterium | reverse complement strand
AGGTGCAGCCGTCGATCGACCTGGATTTCGCCACCGGCGTGCGCACGCTGCTGCGCCAGGACCCGGACATCATCATGGTCGGCGAGATCCGTGACCTGGAAACCGCGCAGATGGCCGTGCAGGCCTCGCTCACCGGCCATCTGGTGCTGTCCACCCTGCACACCAACGATGCACCCAGCGCGCTGACCCGCCTGCTCGACCTGGGCGTGCCGCACTATCTCATCCAGTCCACGCTGACCGGCGTGGTGGCGCAACGCCTGGTGCGCACGCTGTGCCCGCACTGCAAGCGCGAAACCGGGCAGCACGCGGAAAGCTGGGCGGCGCTCACGCATGGCTGGGACATGCCGGTGCCGGAAGCCGTGTACGAACCGGCCGGATGCCTGGAGTGCCGCCACACCGGCTTCCTGGGCCGTACCGGCATCTACGAAATGATGCCGCTGACCCCGCCGCTGCGTGCCGAAATCGGTGCCCAGTTGCACACCGACCGGTTTGCCGCCGTTGCCCGCGACCAGGGCATGCGGCCGCTGCGCATTTCCGCCGCGGCGCAGGTGGCGGCCGGGCTGACCACCGTGGCCGAAGTGCTGACCGTGCTGCCGCCGCCGGCATGAGCCGCCAGGAAGCATGACGGCGGCGGCAGCACCGGGAATCCTTGAAGGTGTGAGCCGTATTCCGCAAGGGCATGGTGTCGGCAAAATCGAACCGGGCATGGGACAATGGCGCTCCCACTTTCTGCCTGCCGGCGCCAGCCCGGCCTCCCGTCGATCATGCCGCATACCCCACCGTTGCTGATCATCCTCACCGGTCATGCCCCGGACGCCATTCGCGCCCGCCTCGGCGATTTCGACCACTGGTTCCGATTGGCCCTGCGCCTTGCGCCGCACCAGATGCGGGTGGTGGATGTCGCCGCCGGCGACGCACTGCCCGGCGCGGGCACCGTCGCGGGCGCTGTCATCAGCGGTTCGGCGGCCATGGTGACCGAGCGCCTGGGCTGGAGCGAGCACCTGGCCGGCTGGATCCGCGACGCCATGGATGCCGGCCTTCCCCTGTTCGGAGTCTGCTACGGACACCAGTTGATGGCGCATGCCCTCGGCGGGCGTGTGGGCGACCTGGCGCACGGCCGCGAAATGGGCACCCGCGACATCGAGGTGCTGGAGGCGGGCCGGCACGATCCCCTGTTGTCGGGACTTCCCGCCTGCTTCGCCGCCCACACCACGCACCGGCAGGGCGTGCTGGAGATTCCCCCCGGTGCGGCGGTGCTGGCGCGCTCGGCGCGTGATCCGCACCAGATCCTGCGCTATGCCCCCAGCGCGGTGTCGGTGCAACTGCACCCGGAATTCAGCGTGGCCGCCATGCGCGCCTACATCCGGCTGCGGGCACCCATGCTGCACGGGGAGGGGCTCGACGTGGCCGGCATGCTGGACGAAGTCCGGGCCGCGCCGCAGGCGCGCCGGCTGCTGCGCCGCTTCGTCCGGAGCCTGTCCGCCCCCCGCCACGCGACAACGGGAGCGGCGGCATGAGCGGCGGCAACCCCCACCGCCCTGCCGGCCATGCCTGGCAATGGCTGGTCGAAGCCCTGGGCACCATCCGCTGCTGGCCGGGTGTATTCCTGCCCATGGGCCTGATCGTCGCGGTGATCCAGATGATCCCGTTTCTCGGCGGCCTGGTTCTGCTGGTCACGGGGCCGGCCCTGGTCGCCGGCAGCATCGTCGCCGCCCATGCGGCGTCGCTGGGCAAGCCCCCGGCCATCAGCCAGCTGTTCGCGATGTTCGAAAACCCCGCCAGACGCGGCGAGGCCCTGAAACTGTGCCTGCCGCTGCTGGCGGGCAAATTCGCCGCCCTGCTGCTGATCGCCTTCATGCTGACCCGGCACATGCTGGCCGCCGGCCTGGACATGCAAACCCTGGAAGAACACCCGGAGAAGGTGGCGGCCCTGCTGCTCCAGGCGGACATGATGCCATGGCTGCTGGCGGCGATCGCCATCGTGTTGCTGGCCTGGAGCTTCACCGCCCTGGCCATTCCGCGCGTGGCGCTTGGCAATGAATCCGCCTTCGAAGCCATCCGCCAGGGCGTGCGCCAGGTCTGGGCCAGCATCGGCGCCTGGATCGTGGTGGTGGTGCTGCTGTTCGCCGGCCTGCTGGTGGTAACGACCCTGCTGATGCTGACCCAGGTGATGTTGCTGATGCAGTTGGGCCTCTTCACCGCGCTGTATGCCGTCCTCGGCCCGCTCCTGCATGCGGCATGGCGCGACATCAACGGCACCGCGCCACCCCCGCAGCCGCCGTCACCCGCGCCGCCGCGGCGTCCGCCGCCACCGTCTGGCGTGCTGGAGGCCTGAGTTTTCTCCAGGGCCTCTCTAGCGCCGCTGGCGCCGCGCCACCGCGTTGCGCGAGAGGATGGCAAACAGCACGCCGAACAGGAAGCCGGCGATGTGGCTCCACCACACCACCGCCCCGAAGCCCGGGCCGGCGTAGGTGAAAAGCAGCTGCAGCAGCACCCACAGTCCGATCAGCAGCGAGGCCGGCACACGCACGAACTCCATGAACAGGCCCAGCGGCAGGACCAGGCCCAGGCGCGCGCGCGGAAACAGCACCAGATACACGCCGACCACCGCCGACACGGCGCCGCTGCAGCCGATGATCGGCGCGTGGGCCGTGGCCAGGGTCAACGCCCCCAGCAGGTTGGCGAACACGCCTCCCAGCAGGAACAGGCTCAGGAACCGCTTGGAGCCCATCACGCGTTCGGCCGAAAGACCGAAGATCACCAGAAACAGCATGTTGGTGAGCAGGTGGATCCACGACACGTGGATGAACAGGGCGCTCAGCAGGCACACCCAGTCGGGGTCGAGCAGGTATGCCCACCAGGTGTCGGCGGTGCTGCTGAACAGCCGCGCCGGCACCGTGCCCCAGCGCATGACCCAGGCCACCTCCTGGCGCGGCGGCATCAGCGACAACGCCACGAAGCAGCCCACGCACGCCACCACGATCAGCAGCGTGGCCCACCTCGGCCCCGCGCGTCGACGGCTTTCGACCTGGACGAACAGGTTCAATCCGGCCTCCTCAAGGCACGCTGTGTGCCAGATGCGGCCCGGCGGTATCCAGCGAC
Organism: uncultured Rhodanobacteraceae bacterium; assembly: GCA_964570295.1. Taxonomy (GTDB): domain Bacteria; phylum Pseudomonadota; class Gammaproteobacteria; order Xanthomonadales; family Rhodanobacteraceae; genus Oleiagrimonas. The sequence goes on along the minus strand of CAZMXV010000130.1, from coordinate 3,056 downwards.
GTCAGGGCGAACAGGGTCTCCGGCCCCACGATGCCGTCGTCGGGAATGCCGAAACGGCGCTGCAGTGCGCGCACGCGACGACGCATGTCGGCATCGAATACCCGGTTGTCTTCCCCGCGATGCCCGCCCTCGACACCGCCGACCCGGCGCAGCTGTTCATCCAGCCAGGCCACGCCCGGCCCCGTACTGCCCTGCCGCATCACCGGCGGCAGCTCCGGCGGCAGGCGAAAGGGCGCGTAGAAGTGCCCGTGCCACACCGTCGCAAAGGCTTCGCGCGACAACTCCACCGGGCGCGAGTTGACCAGCAGGCGTACCTGCGTGGCGCCCACCCCGAGCAACAGCACCTGGGGGCTGCCCTGGATGCCGTCCAGTTCGAGGATCACGGGACGATCAAAACGCGCCACCTGCTCCAGCGAACCGGTACCACCGACACAATTGAAGCCGGGGAAGATCACCGCCTCGCACTGCGAGGCCTCTTCCACGCCGATCTTTTCCGAACCCACCTGCCAGCGCGCAAGGACTTCACTCCACGACTGCAGACGCGCCTCGCGCGGCGGCGGCAGGTCCTGCTCCAGATGCAGAACCTGCTGGCCCACCGGGATGCCCTCCTCCACCAGGGACTTCACCGGTGGAGTCGATGTCCCCTTCTGGCCCAACCACGCAAACCCGCCCAGCAGGGCCAACGCCACCACCAGCACCAGCCACCACCAGCGGTAGCGCAGCAGCCAGTAACCCAGGTGGCCGGGCAGGGCGTCGCGCGCCGCCTGCTGCACCACACGCTCGCCCACCCGTGGCAGATCGGAGGCCGCGGCCATTTCCAGGGCGCGTTCGGCCACCAGGTTCACCAGCCGCGGTACGCCGTGGCTGAAACGGTACAGGTCACGCAGCGCCAGGCGGCTGAACGGCATCTGCGTGGCTCCGCCCACCTCCAGGCGGTGGCGGATGTAGGCTTCGCACTGGTCGGCATCCAGTGCAGACAGTTCGTACCAGGCGGTGATGCGCTGCGCCAGCGGCTTCAGCGCCGCACCGCGCAGGCGCTCGCGCAGCATGGGCGTGGCCAGCATCAGAATGTGCATCAGCTGGTGCGCGGGCGTTTGCAGGTTGGTCAGCAGGCGCAGCTGCTCCAGCGATTCGTCGGAGAGGTTCTGCGCTTCGTCCACCACCAGCAGGACCCGCTGGCCCTGGGCGTAGATATCCATGAGGAAGGTGCTGAGGGCATTGACCATGTCGCGCCCGCTGTCACGGTCCACGTTGTCCATTGGCACGCGCAGGCGGTCGCATACGCTTTGCAGCAGCTCGATCGGCGTCACCTGCGAATGCAGGACCCGGGCCACACGCACGTCCCGGTCGTGCAGGCGCTCCAGCAGGCACTGCGCCAGCAGGGTCTTGCCGCTGCCGTTGTCGCCGGTCAACAAGGTGATGCCGCCCCCGCCTTCCAGCACGTCTTTTTCCAGGCGCTCCAGCATGCGGCCGGCCTCGGCCTGGAGCCACGCGAAACGCGGATCCGGCGCTGCCGCGAACGGCGATTCGCCGAGGCCGTAGGGAAGCCTGGATCCGCCTTCCATGCCTCCTACCCTTCCTGGCCCGGCCCTTGCTTGACGGGCCGCTCCCAGCCGGAAACCAGCTTCTGGCGCGCGCGGGCCACGCTGAGCTCGCCGGCCGGCACATCATGGGTGATCACCGACCCGGCGCCGATGGTAGCGCCCGCTCCTACCGTCACCGGCGCCACCAGCGAGGCGTTGGAGCCGATGAAGGCGGCATTCCCGATGCACGTGCGATGCTTGTTCACGCCGTCGTAGTTGCAGGTGATGGTGCCGGCACCGATGTTCACGCCCGCGCCGACCTCGGCATCGCCCAGGTAGGTGAGATGGTTGGCCTTGCTGCCCTCCCCGATGCGGGTTTTCTTCGTCTCGACGAAATTGCCGACATGCGCGCCGGCAGCCAGTTCGGTGCCTGGGCGCAGGCGAGCGAACGGACCGATGGTGCATCCGGCATCGACCCGGGCCCCTTCCAGGTCGCAATGGGCCTGCACCACCGTGCCGGGACCCAGCTCGACATCGCGCAGGCGGCAGAACGGGCCGATGCGCACGCCGTCGCCCAGCTTGACACGGCCTTCCAGAACGACGTCGACGTCGATCTCCACGTCGCGCCCGGTCTCGACCGTGCCGCGCTGATCGAAGCGCGCGGGGTCCACGAGGCGCACGCCGGCCGCGGCCAGTTGCCATGCGCAACGCCGGCGCCATGCCGCCTCCAGTACCGCCAGCTGCCACGGGGTATTGGCGCCCATGGCCTCACCCGCATCCTCCAGGCGCACGCAGGCGGCAGGCTCGCCGCTCGCCGCCGCTCGGGCGAAAACATCGGTAAGGTAGTACTCACCCTGGGCATTGGCGTTGTCGAGGTGGTCCACCCATGTCCGCAACCGGCCCGCATCGGCACCGATCATGCCGGTATTGGTCAGGCGGATGGCGCGCTGCGCGTCGCTGGCATCACGCTCCTCCACGATGCCCTGCACGCGCCCGTCCGCATCCAGGACAACCCGGCCGTAGCCGGTGGGGTCGTCCTGCTCGGCAGCCAGCACGGCCAGCGGCGTGTCGCCGGCCACCAATTCCGCCAGCGAATGCGGGCGGATCAGCGGCACATCGCCATACAGCACCAGTACCCGCGCCTTGTCGGGGATGCCCGGCATGGCCAGACGTACCGCATGGCCGGTGCCTTGTTGTCGCGCCTGCTCCACCCACACCACGCCGGCATCGGCAAACGCCGCCCGCACCGCTTCTCCACGATGCCCATAAACCACGTGGACCGCAGCCGGCTCCAGGGCCCGCGCGGCATCCAGCACATGCGCCAGCATCGGCCGCCCGGCCAGCGGCAACAGCACCTTCGCCGTGGCCGACTTCATCCGCTTGCCTTCGCCGGCCGCAAGAATGACAACGTGCAGGGGATCCGTCATGAACTGCATCCTTCGAAACGGGAATCACACTGTGCCGCAAGAGCCATCGTTTGCCTAGACTTGACTCGGGATTCGGGACTGGGGACTGGCACGGGGAACCCGGCAG
>CAZMXV010000129.1:0-6231 GCA_964570295.1 uncultured Rhodanobacteraceae bacterium | reverse complement strand
CCATGTGGGCGTTGCTTGTTGCAGTCGACGGCTCACCAGTGAATCGCTTCGCGGACGTTGAAGGCCACCCCGGTATTGATGTCTTCGGGGTCGTAGTGGTGCTCGAACACGGCGCGGGTGGTGGCACTTTGCATCCACGAAGCATGTGCTTTGGCCAAGGGCCGCATCATGTGTTGGTTGAATGTGTCGGCGGCCGATTTGTAGCTCTGCTGGAAGGCCTGGCGCTTGCCTTGGTCGATCACGTCGGCATACTGCTGCCAGACCGCATCGCTGTAGCCCTGCACACTGGCCGGGGCGAGGTTGTCCGGCACCGGGATTTGATCTTTTCCGAACACGTGCCGGATACCGTCGGCCAGCCCGGTCAGGGCCCAGTCTCCAAGCGATTGCACGGCGTTTTGCTTGAAATCCACATGCGCGACGAGCTGATCCCGGGCCTGCCGGCGTACGGCCTGCTCCATTTGCTTGAGATCGCTGTCGATGGCGACGCGATGACCGTACGGCTCGGAAAACACGCTCCAACGGCGCGTCATATAGTTGGCCAGTTCCATGGTCAGTCCCACGGGGTCAGGCAGCCACAGTACCAGACCCTTGGCCTCGACCAAGGCATCGCATTCACGCTTGATGTCCTCGGCCGAATGGGCGTTGTTCAAAGGGAACGGGCTGTAATTGAAGGCGATGTTGCCATCCGCAACGGGCATGGCGTATTCGGCAACCAGCTGGTCCACTTGATAGATCTGAAACCCGTGCTCGGGCTGGCTTCCGCCAGGTTTGCCCTGGTTGTACCAACCAGTCACGTCCACCTTGCGCATGAATCTGGCGCGCTTGGCGTCTGCAAGGCCAGCCGGGTTCTACCCCGTTTCCCCGCAGCCGTGCATGCCTAGCAAGTCAGTCCTCGGGTGCCTCGGCAGCAAGCCTGTCGACTTCTGTCCGGCTCAGTGGCGGACCACCACAAGCCTTGATGATCTCTGGCGGATACACGATGGGTTTGCCGGCGGCCGGTTCGCGCAGGGTTTCGCCGTGAGGGATGGCGGGGCCGTCTTCTTCCATATAGCGGCGGATGTGTTCCCACAGCATCCACATCAGTTCGTCTTCAAAGTAGCCCTGGTAGCCGATGCTGACCGCCTGATCGAGGGATCTCGGATCACCGTTGGCGCCACCCCAGAGCAGGAAAAGGCTGTAGGAATCGTGGAAGCTGAAACCACCCGTGGTGGCTTCGCGATACTTGTAGCTGCGCACGCGCACCTCGTCCCAGCTGGCCGTGCGCCATTGCTGCTTCAGCTCCGTCGACCAAAATTTCCAGAACGGAAAACGTACGACAGGTGCCCAAGTTACGGTCCGGTCCTTGCGGTTGAAGATGATAGGCCAGTCTTTGGGGGAGCAAAGCCAGTTCTTGACAACCCAAATAATAACAAGCCCCATCAATACAGAAAATAATATACAAAACCCACCCATTATAATACCCATACCACCGGTCATCATAACCGATATTCCGACCCACAAAAAAATCATAACCATCGGAATACCAAGTATTAATGCCTGCTTGCCACCCTCAGCTGCACCACCGACAACCGGAGAACCGACAGATATCGAATATGGAAATACATCCATCTGTGACTTCCGCGTTCCCGCTAATACGTGTATTTTTTTCTTCTTATCCGCAGGCGCCACACGCCACGGATAATGCATTGCTGGCAAACTTTTTTTTACGTTAAGTAAATCAAACGTAAAATACGGATCAGCTTTGTTCCAGACCTCAACAAGTACATCATAAGTGCGCTTATCTTTCGCCATCGGGTCAACTTCCAAGATGTTCGTACTGAATAATGTAGCTACCTTGCCCGCTCAATACATCTCGGTCATCAGTCGATCCGTCCGCCACGCGTACAACGGCGAACGCATCGCAGTATTGACTGATGTCCAATCGTACTGATAGGTTCAACGAGGTGACCTTGTCGTTGCCGGGCATATCCTCCTGCTTGTGGATAGCTTTGTACTGACCGAGGCTGGCGTTGTCGTCTTCCGAACTGACGGCTCCCGTCGAGTCCCAGTAGGCCACTTTTACTACACCCTGACCACGACGACTGGCATGGATTTCCAAAAGCCACGGTTGTCGCTTGATGACCAATTTGGGAATAATCAAGCGCAATTGTGCCTCTAGCGTTTGCGCCATCAGCGGCTTTCCGCTTATTACTGCGGCACGATTGTACTGAGACACACCAACATTGGCAACTATATTATTCCAAAAAGTACCCTCGGAAAATAGTCCGTAAGAGAAATTTACCTCGGCACCAATGAGAGCTTCATTCAGTGCCTCTTGTTCCCGCGCGAGAGTGTGGAACTTATTACCAGCTTTCCCCCACACACTTTTGGCGGACCATGTCTCCAACGGTGTGTCCTTCAAAACCAAAATAACGAAGCTTGTTATAATACCTAGAGCAACCAATACGAGGCCAATACCCGTCCACGTCAAGCCAAAAGCAACTACTGTCGCCTCTGTCCCCGCCGCTGCCACACTGGCAGCCATAAGACCCGCTCCAGTGGCCGCACCAAAAAACATCGCCTGCACGAGATGACCCGCCGCTGCATTATCATCTCCATCTTCTCTGCTCTTAAAAAAGTCAAAAACCGATTGCATTGCCACCACAAACGTCCCCACTGCTGACGCACGTCCCGCCGCCAACTTCAGCCCCTTCTCAAGCGCTTCCTTTTCGAACTGCTTGGCGAACAAACCACTGATCTCCATAAACGCCGCGCCAATACCGATGCCGCTGGTCAGCAAGGTAACCGCCGCCGCCCGCTGATCTTCCTTGGTGCCGTGCTCGAACTGCTCCCGTGCTTCGCCCAGGACCAGTACCTGCAGGAAACCGGATCCGGCGGACAATAAGCCCGATCCCGCACCGCGCAACAAGCGCATGCTGTTTTTGGACAAGGTTTCGGCCGTTTCCTCGGTCAGTCCGATGGCAAACGCAGTCTGTCCTTCGCCCAGTACGTCGGTGGTAGTGAGTTTGAACTTGCCATCAACCTTGCCAATCTCCACTTTGACCTTGCCGCGACTCCACAGGTACACGTCGACCAACGCATCGGCGGTTTTGGGGCTTCCCTCCAGCTCCAGTGCCATGGCACCGCCCAACACCAGGCTCTTGATCTTGCGACCACCCGTTTCAGCTGTTTTCTGCGTGGCGACCCGGGCAGCACCAGCCATGTTGCGCCATAATTTGCCGGCCACACCGACCGGAACGCGCAATTTGTACAGGAAGAGGTTGGACTCACTGCGGGTGATCAGGCCCAAACCCAGTCGCTTCAGCCGGTCACGCAACGTAGCGCTCAGCGTCTTGGCTTCGTCCATGCGCGCAGCCAACGCACCTGCCGTGCCCAACAACGATTGCGCAAGCCCTTCGGCCTGTTTGTCGCTGGCATGCCCCCCGTTCTCGCGCGCAGCAACAGCTACATCCAAGAGACCACGCGCTTCGTCATAGACGGTGGCCTGCGTATCCGTGCTGCTTATCCAGTCGAAGTACTTTTTCTGATTGCCCAGCATGGCGCGCATCAAAAGATTGCTTTTAGCGCTCGGGTCATCGGACAGAAAGTCCTTCCACCATGCCAGCGCGTCCTTGGTAATGGGGCCGCCCATCAAGCACTGGCTGACATAACCGGCGTACGGCACACCATCGCGCGGATCGGCATCGTCGAAATTGTGGGTGTGATGATGCTCGAACAAATCACACTGAAGCCACGCCTTGTGGTCTTGCTCAACAGTCGCCAGCAGCGCGGCATCACTCTTCGCAAGATTGTTGTAGTGGTTCAAAAAAGCGGCCCAGTCCATCCCTTGCGCCGTAGCCGACAGCCGCTTCTTGATATCGTCGATCTGATCCTGAAGCTCGTCGTCGATACGCTTGTCGGTCGGTAGCTCAACAGTACCCCACGAATAGTCTCCGACGGGAATGCGCGGCGGATGCAACGGGCTCAACTTCCAGGAAGCATCTTTCGGGAGCTCACCGCTTGCACGCTTTTCCTGGAAGTCCTTTTTCTGAATGGACTTTCCCCGCCATGCATCGTACCGATGAAGCTCTGTCTTGCCCTTTTCCGCTTGCCTCTCGAAAATCTTGAAAAGACCTTGCACCGTCAATGCCGATTGAAGACGCCAATGCCCGTTCTGTTGGCCAAGGTCATCCTTGAATGCCTGTACCCAATCGGCTGCCCGATTGCATAGCGTGATTCGTCGCTGTGCCGCCGTGGCGGTCACGCCTTCCGGGTCGGGCAAACCCACGATCATGGCATCGTCGATAGTAAATTCACCGTCTTTGCCCAAAGCCTTGTTTGCTTCGCTCAGCAGCAGATCGGTAACCGTCATTGACGTATTGTCAAACGATTTTGTGCCTTTGGACTTCGAGACCGAGATAACGACCGGATGCAGCATGTGCGGCGGAAGATAAGGGTTGCCGGACATCGGAGAGAAATCGAAATCCGGCAGGCAATCCGGAACCGCATGATGCAGGTTCACATCGGTCAATTTGATCGACCGATTGCACGACGCACTGTCCGCATGAATCAATGTCATGTACTTTTGCCGAAAATCATCCCCGCCATTGGCATATTTCTGGCGCACTCCGGGACTCCACGGATGGCTGCTGAAAGCCACCCAGACCTTGCCGGCCTTTTTGGCGTTTGGAATGACAAACAGCATCGCCGAAGCGTATCCATCAACGCGGCTGCATGAGAACGGTTGATGTTTCTTCGGCCTGGTCTTTGTCTTTTCGGATCCGACACCCAAAGCGGCGAAGGTGGTCGGTGTCATCATGCCGCCGACGTCCACCTTGGCGATGGTCCAGTGCTCATCGTCTACGGCCAAACCATCGGGCGGCGTTTCGTAGTAGGCCATGACATAGCCTTCTCGCAACCCGCGCGTGACATAGCCCGCATGAGCAAGCTCGGGATCAGCGACGCCTGTGAGCAGCGGCTTGATGGTTTCTTCGAGCCCGCTGGCGTAACTCTTTTCGGCCAAGGTTGGAATCGCGAGCAACACCGGCAGCCCCTGCTTGTCGCATTTGGGGCAACCATTGCTGCTGCACTGTTTGGCGTGGTTTGCTGCCTGATTGGCATTGGCGCCGTAACCATTTCCATCAGCCATGGCGGCTACTCCTTGGTATGCGAGTCACCGACGTGGTGACCCGGGTCAATTCTGCACGAATACGATCCCAACCTGTCGGGTCTGGAATTTCACCCAGCGCCTCAACGAGCGGGATACTCTCTTGCATGGCTTTGCGCACCTGTGCCCGCACAAGCGAGTGCTCGCACAAATTCGGGTGGACCTGAAGTACATAGGCTCCGACCAGAACCAGGTCGGACATGGAGGTCAGGCCCAGCAAGCGCGCTGAATGAACCGCGTCTCCCGCGCGCTCGAGGTAGTCGTGCGGTAACGCCGGCTCAAAACGCTGCCAGCCGCGCAGCAGCGCTTGTACGGCTTCACAGTCGCCGGCATGCTGCCAATGGCTGTCATTCCCCCGCCACGACAGCTCAGGCCGTTTCTCATTTTGCGCCACGCGATAGGCAACGAGCTGCTCCCGGCGATCCAGCGTCCACCAAGTGGCGATCGGCCCCAGCAGAGCCGCTCGTGCGGACGCGTCCATGGACGGCCACATCCACGCCATGACGCGCCGATCCGCCCAACGAAAATACTTGCGCCCATGCCCGGGCATACGTTGATTCATGCAGGCGGCCAGATGCCGAGTCAACCGAGGCGGCTTTGCATCGGAAATCAGCCAGCCTCCTATGGCAAAGCCGCACTCCTGCTCGATATCGGCGTTGCCCTGCTCATTACAGGCAACTTCCAGGCTGGCGTGGAGGCGCTCGACATCGTGTTCGCGTACGGCGATCAAATGCGGATAGCGGTCACACGGAATATCGCGGCGACCGAGGGGCACGACATGAATGTCTTCGTCCGGTACGTCATCCGAGAGATAGTCACGCACGTCACCTTGCATGGCATCGATCAGCAACCATGCTGTCGTCGCGTCATCCGCAAACAAGTGCTCCGCCAATTGCCGATACAACGTGTCCATATGTCGGATCACACCATCGCCGCGCCGGATGCGGCCGCCGTGCTGGTCTGCTCTGGGCATTTCTCGGGCCTGGCCTCAGCCAGTGTCGGCACGGCTGCACTCTCCCCGGCCCCACCGCTCAACTCCTTCTGCGCCCCCTTGAACTCGACCTTGCCGGGGGCGCCGATTTCGA
>CAZMXV010000128.1:0-6246 GCA_964570295.1 uncultured Rhodanobacteraceae bacterium | reverse complement strand
CCTCCACCAAGACCGGCTCGATCACCTCCATCCAGGCCGTGTACGTGCCCGCCGACGACTTGACCGATCCGTCGCCCGCGACCACCTTCGCGCACCTGGATTCCACCGTGACCCTGTCGCGTCAGATCGCCTCGCTGGGCATCTACCCCGCCGTGGACCCGCTGGATTCCACCAGCCGCCAGTTGGACCCGCAGATCATCGGCGAGGAGCACTACGGCGTCGCCCGCAACGTGCAGGGCACGTTGCAGCGCTACAAGGACCTCAAGGACATCATCGCCATCCTGGGCATGGACGAGCTGTCCGAAGAAGACAAGCTGGTCGTGGCCCGCGCGCGCAAGTGCGAGCGCTTCTTCAGCCAGCCGTTCCACGTGGCCGAAGTGTTCACCGGCGCCCCCGGCAAGTACGTGCCGCTGAAGGAAACCATCCGCGGCTTCAAGATGATCCTCGACGGCGAAGTCGACCACCTGCCCGAGCAGGCCTTCTACATGGTCGGCACCATCGACGAGGCCATCAAGAAGGGCGAGGAAATGAGCGCCAAGAAAGCGGCCTGAGCCGCTTTCGGGAAGGGGGAATAGGGAATCGGGAAAGCGGCATCGCATCCGATCCCATTTTTGACCATTCTCCCTTCCCCGTTCCCGTCGACCGAGCAGAGCGAGAGAGACCCCATGACCACCATCCGTTGCGACATCGTCAGTGCCGAAGGCGAGCTTTTCCACGGCGATGTCACCATGATCATCGCGACCGGCGAAGAAGGCGAGCTGGGCATCGCGCCGCGGCATGCGCCGCTGATCACCCGCCTCAAGCCGGGCGTGGTCGAGGTGCTCAAGGAAGGCGGCGAGCGCGAATCCATGTACGTTTCCGGCGGCATCCTGGAAGTGCAGCCGCAGGTCGTCACCGTGCTGGCCGACACCGCCGTGCGGGCCGAGGACCTGGACGAGGCGGCCGCGACCGCGGCCAAGGAAGCAGCGGAAAAGGCCTTGGCCAACCGCGGTGACGTCGAGGACGTGGCCGTGCAGCAGGCGCGCCTGGCCGAGGCCATGGCCCAGTTGCAGGCGCTGGAGCGGATGCGCCGCAACCTCAAGCACTGATCTTTTCGATACGCCGGTATCCCGCGCGGGGTACCGGCAATCCACCGGCGAACACCCTCCGCCGCCGGTATCCGGGCCGCGACGCAACGTCCGGCCCGTCAACGCAACCCGGATCGTTGCCCCGCGGGTTCCGACCGCCCTTCTTCCCCGGCAGGCGCATCTGGCCGCGGCCTCCCCATACCCTGTCAACAATTCCGACAGGGTCCCTAGGAATATTTCGGGGTTGTTGTCCGATGCGCCTCGCGGTAGGTTCAGCAGACCATCAAGGCTTTTCCGCCAGCGGTGCTCCGGTTCATGTCGATACGTCCGTGGGGACGGACATCCGAGGCTGATCGAACACGCCGCCAAGTGGAAAGACAGGGGAGTCTGGATTGGGAACATTTGCCGAGAGGCATGGTGATTCTCGTGCCATCCATCCGCGGATGAATGGCATCCAACAACTGGAGGGAGGCTTGGATGAGCAAGTGGAAACCGTATTACTCCGCGTGCCTGCTGGTATGCGGAGCATTCGTCCTGACCCCGGCCGTGGCGGCCGTTGACGGTCAGCATCAAGTCCACAAACCGGCATCCCGCACGGCTTCGGCCAGCGTGCACCAGCAGCATGGCGTGCAGGTGGCCATCGATCCGGCAACGGGCCGGCTGCGCGCGCCCACCGCGGCCGACCGCAAGGCCTTGTCGAAGGTTGTCCAGCGTGACCGCGCTCTGCAGGCCGCCCGGCCCGGCATGGATCGGCCCCAGACCGAAGCCCAGGCCAAGGCCACGCTTCGCACCTCCTCGCGCGGCCAGGTCGGCGCCATGATGCAGGTGCCGGAAAGCCACATGAACTACCTCACGGTGGAACGTCGTGCCGACGGCAGCCTGTCGGTGCACCACCAGGGCGACAAGGCCTCCGACACGGTCGAGGAGGCGCTGAAATGATGCCGCGCAATCGTCTTTTCATCGCCTTGATGGCCCTGGGCCTGATCGGCGCCACGAGTCTTTCGGCACAAGCCGCGGACATCAAGATCGTCAACCAGGATGCCGGCACCGGCCAGGGCCTGGACGACCACACCCCGGCCACCCCGGTCGGCCTGAACCCCGGCACCACGCGCGGCGAGCAGGCGCTGATCGTGTTCCAGTTTGCCGCGAACCTCTGGGGTTCGGTGCTCCAGAGCGACGTGCCCATCGTCAACACCGTGACCTTCCAACCCTTGTCGTGCACCGCCACCAGCGGCGTGCTGGGCTCATCGGGTACCAATTACATCTTCTCGTTCAACCCCGGCGCCACGTTGCCGGAAGGCGCCCTGGCGGATACCTGGTACCACTCGGCCCTGGCCGACGCGCTGGCCGGCACCGATCTGGGCGTCGAGAACGACCTGCCGCCGGATACGCCGGACATCATCAGCCGGTTCAACGGCGACCTCGGCAAGACCGGCTGCCTGGAAGGCTCGGGCTGGTACTTCGGCCTGGACGGCAATCCGCCCGCGGGCCAGATCGACCTGCTCAACGTGGTCATGCATGAAATGGCCCATGGCCTGGGCTTTTCCGGTTTCAACAACCTGGCCAGCGGCAGCCTCAACCAGGGCGTCCCCGACATCTACTCGCTGGGCGTGATGGACAACAGCACCGGCAAGATGTGGGTCGACATGACCGACGCCGAACGTCAGCAGGCGGCCCTCAACGACGGCCACCTCGTCTACACCGGTGCCGAGGTGAAGGCGCAGGCGCCGCTGGCACTGGAGACGCCGGTGAATCTGACCGTCACCGCACCGTCCGCCATCGCCGGTGACTACGCCTACAACGCCGCCGAATTCGGCGCCGATGTCACCCCCGACACCTTCAGCGGCCAGGCCGTGGTGCCGACCAGCGATTCGCTGGCCTGCAACGTGGACGGCGCGTCGGCTCCCGTGGACGGCGTGTCCGGCAAGATCGCCCTGCTCGACCGCGGCGATTGCGCCTTCACGGAAAAAGTGGCCAATGCCCAGGCCGGCGGTGCCACCGGGGTGATCATCGTCAACAACGAGGAAAAGGGCATCATTCCGGCGGGTGAAGACGCATCCATCACCATTCCCGTGATTGGCGTGGCACAGTCGGTCGGTGAAACCTTCAAGTCCAATGCCCCGGTCAGCCTGGGTCTGGTCGAGGGCGACGGACTGGCCGGCGGGGACGCCGACGGCAACGTGCAGTTGTACGCACCCACCGTGCTGGCCCAGGGGTCGTCGTTCTCGCATTACGACACGCGCCTGACGCCGAACGCCATCATGGAGTATGCGATCAACCCGGACCTGCAGGCCACGTTCAATCTCGACCTCACGCCGGCGCTGCTGGAAGACGAAGGCTGGGGTGTCAACCAGAGCGGTCGGATGCTGCTCGAATGCGATACCGGCGTACCGGCCAGCGTGCCGGGCGGCATCATCATGGGTTCGAACATCTACGCCATGGCCCGCAACATGGCCGCCCACAGCGCGGACGTGGACGCCTACCGCCAGTCGGTACGTGACTATGCGGTCCAGCTGGCCGATGCCGGCTTCATTACCGCCGGTCAGGCCGACAGCCTGAACGCCTGTCTGTCCGATGCCGACACCGAGGCCCAGTTCGAGGCCTGGGGCGGTGACGGTGGCGGGGATACCGGGCCGGGCGAGGCCATCGAACTGGGCAACGGCGTGCCCGTGACCGGCATGGCCGGCGGGGCCGGCGAGCAGCTGGTATTCGCGCTGGACGTGCCGGCGGGGGCGTTGGCGTTGAACCTGCGCAGCTTCGGCGGCAGCGGCGACGTGTCGATGTACGTGAAGTTCGGCGAGCCCGGTGGCCCGGATGCCTACGACGCCAGATCCACGCGTCCCGGCAATACCGAAACGGTCGTGATCGCTCGTCCGCAGGCAGGCACGTATTACGTGACCCTGGTCGGCGAACGACCATTCGCGGGAGTCACCGTCAGGGGCAGCTTCTTCGAGCGTCCCTGATACCGGCTGTTGACACGTGACACGGACACCGGGTTCGGCAAGGCATTTGCCGGGCCCGGTGTTCGCGTCGCCGTTGATGTTTCCATCCCAGGCAACCATCCGGTTGCCGCCGTGTCGCTCCCGCACTTTTGTGTTCCGGCCGGCACCATTCTTCATGGCCGGGCGTCGCGAGCGATCGATGCCGTCGGCGCCATGCATGAGCGCCACGACAAACCAACCATTCGATGCATTTCGTGGGGAAGTCGTGATGAACAGGATTTACAGCAAGGTCTGGAACAAGTCGCTGAACATGCTCGTGGTCGCCTCCGAGCTGGCCCGGTCCCGGAGCAAGAGCGGCCGGCGACGGTCGAGCGGGGTCGTCATGCTGGGAACGCTGGCGCTGGCCATTGCCGTGGTGCTTGCGCCCGGGACCGCGCGTGCGGACCAATGTCTGGGTGATTTCCAGCTTGGCGCCGACCCGATCGGCCTGAATGGCGGCTTCGCCTGTGCCGCCAACGCGTTGGCCAATGGTCCTGGTGCCACGGCCGTCGGCTCGTATGGCGTGGCCAATGGTTCCAGCACCACGGCCGTCGGCTCGTACGGCATGGCGAATGGCGTGAATGCCACGGCCCTGGGCAGCCATGCCGCCGCACAGGGCCAGGATACGACATCGGTCGGTGCAAACAGTGCGGCACGGGCCGGCCAGAGTACGGCCGTTGGTGCCGGAGCCATCGCCAGCGGTGGCAATTCGGTGGCGCTGGGGGCCGGTTCCGTGGCCGTCCGCAACAACGCCGTGTCCGTGGGCAGTGCGGGTGCCGAGCGTCAGCTCACCCACGTGGCGGCGGGCACGGAGGCCACCGACGCGGTGAACAAGGAACAGCTCGATGAAGTGGCCGCGGTGGCCGAGGGTACGGCACGCTACTTCAAGGCGGACGGTGCCAACGACGGCTCCGATGATGCCCAGGCCAGCGGTGTCCACACGGTGGCGGCGGGCGCCCAGAGCCTTGCCAGCGGCACCGGCAGCACGGCGCTGGGAGTGGGCGCCACAGCCGTCGGCCAGGAGGCAACCTCGGTGGGCGCGTTCGCGGCTTCGACGGGTTTCGGGGCCACCGCGCTGGGTGCCGAGAGTGCCGCCCTCGGCGACACCACGCTGGCCGTGGGTCCGGCGGCCGAGGCGCTTGGCGACTTCGCCACCTCGATCGGAGGCTTGTCCACGGCCGACGGGTACAACAGCACGGCCATCGGCAACTATGCCACGGCCGATGCCGACGGAAGCACGGCGACGGGTGCCGACAGCGCGGCCCACGGCGTGTCCAGCACGGCCACCGGCACCGCTTCCCTGGCACAGGGAACCGGCAGCACGGCGACCGGAGCCGAAAGCATGGCTCTCGGCGAGGAAAGCACCGCCGAGGGCTACCAGGCCTATGCCAATGACGATTACGGTACCGCCATCGGTTCCGGTGCGGCGGCCTTCGGGACAGGTGCCTCGGCCTTCGGCAGCGGCGCCACGGCCATGGGCGACTTCGGCATCGCTGGCGGTTATGCCAGCACGGCCAGTGGTGCCAACAGCGCCGTCTATGGCAGCTATGCGCAGGCGAACGGCGATTCCACCACGGCCATCGGTGGCCAGCTGTATTACGCCGATCCGGATACCGGTGAAGTATTGCTGGACAGCCAGACCCTGGCCGGCGACGTCGGGGCCACGGCGCTGGGAGCCGGCGCCCAGGCGCTCGGCGCGTTCAGCGCGGCCGGTGGCGCCGGGGCGCAGGCGGCAGGCCTGCAGTCGACATCCTTCGGCTACAGTGCGACCGCCGCGACCGACTACTCGATGGCGCTGGGCGCGTTTGCCAATGCCGCGGGCAATTACGGTTCGGCGATGGGCTACGGCAGTGCCGCCACGGGCGAGTCGAGCGTGGCCGTGGGCGGCCTGGCCGACCTGATTCCGGGCTTCGGTTTCCTGGTCGGCACCGAGGCCGGTGGCTACGGGGCTGCGGCGTTCGGTGCCGGTGCTTATGCATCGGCCGACTACAGCACGGCGGTCGGTCTGCTGGCCGAAGCCATGGGTGACTCCTCGGTGGCCGTGGGTGAAAACACCTACGCCTCGGCCCTCGGCGCCAGCGCCATGGGTGCGCAATCGGAAGCCACGGGCGTGCAGGCCACGGCCGTGGGCGCGGCGTCGGCCGCCGCGGCCGACGGTGCCAGCGCGTTGGGCAGCGGCAGTTACGCCGCGATGGAAA
>CAZMXV010000127.1:0-6429 GCA_964570295.1 uncultured Rhodanobacteraceae bacterium | reverse complement strand
CCGGCAGACATGCATGCCTGCGTCGATAAGCCCATGGAAACAGAAAACGGCTGCCGAAACCGCTTACAGCGGATGCCGGTATACACCGTTGACCACGCCGGTGCGGCGGACGCGCCGCATGACGTCGGCCAGATGCTTGCGACTTTTCACCTCGATGGTGAACAGCAGCGTGGCGGCGACCAGGTCGCGTTCGATGTATTCGACGTTCTCGATGTTGGAATCGGCCGCGGAGATGGCGGCGGCCACGGTGGCCAGGACACCCTGCTTGTTGACCACCTCGATGCGCAGTTCGACCTTGTAGTCACCGGTGACCTCGTGGTCCCAGCCGATGGCGATGCAGCGCTCGGGCGATTTGCGCAGTTCGACCACGTTGGGGCACTCGGTGCGATGCACCACGATGCCCTTGCCCGAAGACAGGTAGCCGATGATCTTGTCGCCCGGCAGCGGATGGCAGCAGTTGCCGAAGCTGAGCACGCCACGCTCGGCGCCGCTGATGCGGATCTTGTCGATGCTGCGCAGCAGCGACCCGCTGTGGTCGTCGTCATCGTCGCGCATCAGCTGGGCGGCGACACGGTCGGGCATGCGGTTGCCCATGGCGATGTCGGCCAGCAGTTCCTCCAGGCGCCGCAGCTTCTGGCTGTCCAGGAACTGCTGCAGGGTGTCCGAGGGCACCGCGTCGAGGCTGCCGCCGCGGGCATCCAGGGCGCGGTCGAGCATGCGATGGCCGAAATCGACGGCATCCTCGTGCTGCAGATGCTTGAGATACTGCCGGATGGCGGTGCGCGCCTTGGCCGTGACCACCCACTCCAGCCACACGGGATTGGGCTGCGCCGACGGCGCCACGATCACTTCCACCTGCTGCCCGGACCCCAGCCGCGCGCGCAGCGGCGACAGTTTGCCGTCGATGCGCGCGGCCACGGCATGGTCCCCGACATCGGTGTGCACGGCATAGGCGAAGTCCAGCGCGCTGGCATTGCGCGGCAACGACAGGATGTCGCCACGCGGCGTGAACAGGTAGACCTCGTCGGGGAACAGGTCGATCTTGACGTTTTCCAGGAATTCCAGCGACCCGGGGGTACCCGCCTGGCGGTCGGCAAGTGCGCTCAGCCAGCTGCGCGCGCGACTCTGGGCGCTGTTGGCCGGCCCGCTTTCGGCCTTGTATATCCAGTGTGCCGCCACGCCGCGCTCGGCCACCGAATCCATCTCTTCGGTGCGGATCTGCACCTCGATGGGCTCGCTGAACGGTCCCAGCAGCACGGTGTGCAGCGACTGGTAGCCGTTGGCCTTGGGAATGGCGATGAAGTCCTTGAAGCGGCCCTCCACCGGCTTGTACAGGGCATGGATGGCGCCCAGCGCGCCGTAGCAGTGCATCACCGTGTCGGTGACGACGCGGAAGCCGTACACGTCCATGACCTGGGAAAAGGTCTTCTGGTCGTTGCGCATCTTGGTGTAGATGCTCCACGGCGACTTGACGCGGCTGATGATGCGCGCCGGGATGGCTTCGGCGGCAAGGTGCGTCGCCAGGGCCGCCTCGATGCGCTCCATGGCCTTGCGGCGGTTGCCGATGGCACTCTTGATGCGGGCGCTGATGACGCGGTGGCGGTCCGGATAGAGGGCGCGGAAGCCCAGGTCCTGCAATTCCGCCTTGACCTTGTTCATGCCCAGACGGCGCGCGATGGGTGCGTAGATCTCCAGCGTTTCACGCGCGATCCGCCGGCGCGACGACAGGCCCTTGGCGCCCAGGGTACGCATGTTGTGCAAGCGGTCGGCCAGCTTGATGAGGATCACGCGGATGTCGCGCGCCATGGCCAGCAGCATCTTGCGGAAGCTCTCGGCCACGGCCTCCTGGCGGCTGCGGAAGCGCAGGTTGTCCAGCTTGGTCACGCCCTCGACCAGTTCCACCACGCTGGTGCCGAAACGGCCCTCGATGTCGGCGTGGTCGAGGTTGGTGTCTTCCAGCGTGTCGTGCAGGATCGCGGCCATGATGGTCTCGTGATCCATGCGCAGGTCGGCGAGAATGCAGGCCACCGCCACCGGATGCGTAATGTAGGGTTCGCCGCTTTTGCGCGTCTGCCCGGCATGTGCCCGGGCGCCGACCTCGTAGGCCTGCTGGACCAGGTTGATCTGCTCAGGGGCGAGATAAGTGGCGAGACAACGGCGCAAACCGTCCATGCCGCCGGTCGAGGCCGGGTCCCGTGGCAAACCGGAGTTCACGACGGCCTCCATGGCTTTCCGCGACCGTTCAGGCCGCCACCCCGAGGCGCATGGAGCGATACACCCGGCGGACACGGGGATGCCTGCGGCACGGACCGGCCGTGCGGCATGTCATCCGGCGCCGGTCCGCCATGGCGGTCATTACTCGTCCCCGGCCTTGGCGGCCAGTTCGTCGTCGACCTCGGCCGCGGCCCACTCCAGGGCCTCGCGTTCGGCCTGCTCGCGCTCGGCGCGGTCGATGGCGTCAATGGTGGCCTCGTCGATGCTGCGGTCGGCAATCTCGCGCAGGGCCAGCACCGTGGGCTTGTCGTTGTGCATGTCCACCAGCGGGTCGGCGCCGTGGGCCAGCTGCCGCGCGCGCTTGGTGGCCATCAGCACCAGTTCGAATCGGTTGTCGACCACCTGCAGGCAGTCTTCGACGGTAATACGTGCCATGTCGTTTTCCAGCGGATGCGGGAGGTTCCCGCCTTTGAATCAGGGGTGGCAGGCCGGCCCGCGCCGCCCTGCCCGTGCATGCCCGGAATCCGGAGCCTGCTTGCATTGGCAAGTGTAGCCGCCCCGGCGCTTGGCTGGCAATGCATGGCGGGTTACCATGCTCCGCTTGGCTGCCGCGTGACGGGGTGGGTGGCAGTCGTCGCTCCCGATAAGTAAACTATGCAGTTCAGCAAGCCTTTCCCCCACTACACCCCCACCCTATGTCACCTCCCATTCGCCACCTCCTGACGCGCAGCCTGTTGCTGGCCACCGTGATCGCCCTGGCCGGCTGCACGATCGCCAAGCCCCGCACCGATGATCCATGGGAAGGCTTCAACCGCAAGGCCTACACATTCAACCAGGCCGTGGACAAAGTGGCCGTGCGCCCGGTGGCGGTCGGCTACCGCAAGGTGACCACGCCCGGCGTGCGCAAGCACGTGAGCAACTTCTTCACCAACCTGCGCATGCCGGTCACCATCGCCAACGACCTGCTGCAGGCGCGTCCCAAGCAGGCGCTGCAGAGCACCGGCCGCTTCTTCGTCAATCTCACCATCGGTTTCCTGGGCTTCTTCGACCCGGCCAGCCAGATGGGCATCCCCGAGGACGACAACGACTTCGGCGTCACCCTCGCGCGCTGGGGCGTCCCGGACGGTCCCTTCCTGATGATGCCGCTGCTCGGCCCCACCACCACGCGCGATGTCTGGCAGATCCCGGTGGACGGTTACTTCTTCGACCCGCTGTCGATCTACGCGCGCCGCCACGACCTGCCCCGCCACCAGGAATACCTGCCGAGCCTGATCTACCTGGTCACGTTGCGCGCGCGCGCCCTGGATGCCGAGGATTTCCTCAACTCGGCCTACGACCCCTACGTGTTCCTGCGCGACGCCTATCGCCAGCGCCGCCTGTACAAGATCTACTACGGCAACCCGCCAGCGGAAGTCATTGAGCGCATGCAGGGCCTGGACGACGACGACTTCGACCCCGAGAAGCTGCTGGAACAGCAGCAGCAGTGGGAAAACAGCCACGGCGGCGGCACGTCGCCGGCGCCCGCGGCAAGCAGCGGCAGCTGAAGAACGCCACGGCGGCTCTTTCCTTCACCGGCGGGCGTCTGCAAGACGAAGCAGCCATCGCGGCCATGGGCCGCTCCCGCACCGGCTCTTTCGCCACCACCTCGAAACCGCATGGCTCTCGAAACCGCGTGGCTGATGGCCGCCGTGCACCATCCCGAAGTGCGGGTCCCGAATCACCCTCACCCCACCGCAAGCAGCGGCGCCACCTCGCAGACACGGGCGAGATCCAGCAGGCTGGAAGGGGCATGGAGCACGTCGAGCCGGCCGTCATGCCGGTGCGCCTCGGCCATCATGGCCAGCACGCAGGCCATGCCGGCACTGTCCACGCGCGTGACGCCCGCAAGATCCAGGCATCCCGGCCTTCCCGCCTGAAGCAGCGGGCGTGCCTGGGCCATGGCCCGCGCCGCGGTGTCGAACACCAGCATCCCGGACACCGTCAGCGTGCCCGGAACGCTTTCGCGAACGACAACCTCAGGCACCGCCATGGGTGTCTTTCCGCATGTCTTCCAGGGCGCCGGCACCCTGGCTTTCCAGGCGTTCGATGAGGCCGTCCAACCCCATCTTGCGGATTTCCGCGTCCACCTGGTTGCGGTAATTGGTGATGTAGGAAATGCCTTCGATGATCACGTCGTAGACCTTCCAGTCGCCCTGGCGCGTCTTGCGGAAGGCGTAGTCGACGGACATGCTCTTGCCGTCATCCAGGCGCACCGTGGTCCGCACGATGGTGCGCTTGTTGTTGAGCTCGCCACGGAACGGCAGCACCTTGACCGCGCCACGCGTGTAGTTGAGCAGGCCCTCGGCATAGCGGTGCGTGATGGAGTTGTAGAACGCCTTGGCGAAACGCTCGCGCTGCGCCGGCGAGGCTTCGCGCGCATGCCGTCCCAGCACCAGGATGGAGGCATAGTCGATGTCGAAATGGGGCAGGAAAATGCCGTCGATGATGTCGATCAGCTTTTCCTTGTCGTTCTTCAGCTCCTGGCGATGCCCCTCGAGCTTGTCCGCCAGTTCGTCGGCGATGCTTTTGACCACCTGCTCGGGCTCCTGCACGCCGGTGTTCTGGGCCGGCGCGGCAGGTGCGCCGGCATGCAGAGGCATGCCGATCCCGGCCAGGGCCAGGGCGGAAACGAAAGCCACGGTACGCAGCATGGGGTTCTCCTTGAAAATGCGGGGTGTCAATCAGCGGAAGCGGACGCGTCCTTCTTCTTGTCGTCCGGTGATCCGTTGACCAGGAACTTGCCGATCAGGTCCTCCAGCTGCACCGCGGACTGGGTGAGGATCACCTCGTCGCCGTCCTGCAGCATGTCCGGAGAGCCGCCCGGTCTGAGCGCAATGTACTGATCGCCCAGCAAACCGCTGGTGAACACCGCGGCGGAGGAGTCATCGGGAATCTGGTCGAAATGCTTGTCGATGGAAAGCTCGACCAGCGCGTCCAGCTGTTGCGGCTCCAGCTCGATGGATTTTACCGAGCCGATGCGCACGCCGGCGATCTTTACCGGTGCACGCTCCTTGAGCTGGCCCACGTTGGTGAAACGCGCCTTGACCGTGTAGGAGTCGCCCTGCCGGGTATTGGCGATGGACGTGGTCTGCGTGGCCAGAAACGCCAGGGCGGCGAAGCCCAGCAGAATGAAAAGGCCGGTACCGGCCGCAAACGAACGTCTGGGATTCACGGCACATTCCTCATGGTATGCATACGGACAAACAACAAGCGGGACATCAGGTAAGGAAAGCGGTCAGCACGAAATCCAGCGCCAGGATGGCGATGGACGAGGCGACCACGGTGCGGGTGGTGGCGTAGGCCACGCCTTCGCTGGTCGGCGGGGTGGTGTAGCCCTGGTGCACGGCGATCAGCGTGACCACGGCGCCGAAGGCCAGGCTCTTGTAGAGCACGCCGTTGACAATGTCGGTCCACACATCGACGGTGGCCGTCATGTTGGACCAGAACGTGCCGTTGTCGATGCCCAGCCAGGCCACGCCGACCAGATGGCCGCCGAAAATGGCCATGGCGCAAAACACGCAGCACAGCAGCGGCATGGCGACCACGCCGGCCAGGAAGCGGGGCGTGGCCACGTATGCCACCGGGTCCACGGCCATCATTTCCATGGCCGAAAGCTGGTCGGTGGCCCGCATCAGGCCGATCTCGGCGGTAATGGACGTGCCGGCCCGACCGGCGAACAGCAGCGCCGTCACCACCGGGCCCAGTTCGCGGAACACCGCCAGCGCCACCACGGTGCCGCTGGCCGAGGTTCCGCCGAAGATCGACAACACGTAGTAGAGCTGCAATGCCAGCACCATGCCCACGAACAAGCCGCAGACCATGATGATGGTGAGGCTCATGGCGCCCACGAACCACACCTGGCGCACGGTTTCGCGGAAATGGCGCAGGCTTCGCGGCACCGCCCGCAGCAGCGTGGGCAGGAACAGGCCGGCATCGCCCACCTGGGCAAGACCGTCCAGCAGCCAGTTGGGACGACGCGTGCGGGTATTCATGGCGTGGCTCCCAGGCCCAGTTCGGCGGCGTAGTCGCCGGCCGGGTAATGGAACGGCACCGGCCCGTCGGCGGCCCCCCCGAAGAACTGTCGCGTCCACGGCGAGCCGTCGTCGGCAATGGTTTTCGGGTCGCCCTGCGCCACCACCTTGCCGTTGGCGATCAGGTAGATGTGGTCGGCCACCT
>CAZMXV010000126.1:0-6444 GCA_964570295.1 uncultured Rhodanobacteraceae bacterium | reverse complement strand
GCATGCAGACCTTCGACCAGTCGCTGTACCGCCTCTACAAGGAAGGCCGCATCGAGCTGGAAGAGGCACTCAACAAGGCCGACTCGCGCGATGGCCTGGCGTTGAAGATCCGCCTGGCCGAGGGGGGCGGCGCGGAAACCGCGGACCTGGGCAGTGCCGATCCCTACGACGCGGGGCTGTACTGAGGCGCATGCCGCGCGCCCCTGCCCGGCTCATGCGCCGGCCTTCGCGTGCATGCGCGCGAAGGCCCGGATGGCCGGCCCCAGTGACGCACTGAACATGGCGCCGTGGCGCAACCCGTCGAGACGGCGCAGCGCGACCTCCAGGCCGGGCACCACCGACAGGGTCCGCGCCATGGCTTCCAGGGTGACGGCATCCCGCTTCGCGCCGGGTCCGCCACCGCGGCGCCGCTCCGCGCCACCGCGCATCAGCAACAGCCGGATCTGGCCATGGCCGCCGCGCGCCGCGAAATCGGCCGCCGCCCGCTGCATCAGCGGCGCATGCCACCACAGCGACGGACTGGCCGCGGCATGGAATCCGAACAGGCCGGGCCGCTCGAACAGGGCGTGCAGCACCAGCAGCCCGCCATAGGAATGGCCCCAGATGCCGGGCGCCGACGGCGCCACCGGCCAGTCGGCCCGGATGCGCGGCATCAGGCGGCCGGCAAGAAAATCCAGGAAGGCGTCGGCTCCGCCACCACGACGGCCGGGCACGCGCGGATCGAAGGCGGGCCGGCCGTCCGGCAGTGGCGGCGTATAGTCCAGCGAACGTGCGTCGGTGTCGAAATAGGCATCGGTGTCGTAACCCACTGCCACCAGCAGTACGCTGCCGGCCAGGGGTGGCGCCTCGCGCGCCGCGGTCAAGGCGGCCATCGCGGCATTGCCGTCGAGCAGGTACAGCACCGGGTAGCCGCCCTCCGGCAACGGCCCCAGCCGGGCGACCTGGATGCGGTAGCGCTGGCCATGCGGCCCCGTCAGCGTGAAACACCGCACGCCGGCGGCATCCACACCCACCGCCGCGGCCGCCGGCTGCGGTGCCGGCGGCCGGTGCGCATCGAAGTGCCGTGGAGGCGCCGCCCATGCCGGCAGCGCCAGAAGGGACGCCAGCACGGCGGTCCGGATCAGGGCGGCGACCTTCACAGCTCCAGCTTCATCCCCACCCACAGCCGACGTCCGATATCAGTGGCTTTGTAGGTGTCGTAGTCCAGGCGCCGGTCGGTGAGGTTGTACAGCGCGGCGTTCAGCATGACGCGCTCACCGAAGCGCCACGACGCGCCGGCATCGGCCGTGGCGTAGGAACCGTACTCACGCACCGTGCGGCCGTCCGGCGTGGTTACCGGCTTGCCGGAACTGCCCGTGCGCAGCTGGGCGTTGATCTCGCTGCCATGGTAATTGGCGGCCGCCCACAGCGTGACCCTTTCAGCCGCCTTCCAGTCCACACGCAGGTTGGCCATGTGTTCCGGGGTGCGCGCCAGGGCGAAACCGCGGTAGTCGCCGCTCAACTGCTCCGAGTCGGTCCAGGTGTAGTTGCCGCCCAGGGTCCAGTCCGCGCCCGGCGACCAGCGCGAGGTCAGCTCGACGCCGCGGATGCGCGCCTTGTCGACGTTGGTCCAGTAGTACACCCGGTAGTTGGGGTCCTCGCTCCAGCGCAGGTAATTGCCGTCGGCATCCACCGGCTGTACGTCCGTGACCTTGTCGCGGAACCGGGTCTGGAACAGCGTGACGCCGGCATGGAACCCGGCGCGGTTGTCCCAGATGGCCGACAGCTCGGTGCTGGTGCTGGTCTCGGGCGCCAGGTCCGGGTCGCCAATGATCACCGCGCAGTTGCCTTCGGGACCGTAGGTACAGTTGCGCCCGCCGGTGGTGTAGGCGTAGCCCGGCGCGATCTGGCGGATCTCCGGCGCGCGGAAGCCGCGCGAGACACCGCCCTTCAGGGTCAGCTCGCCGGTGACGTGCCACACGCCGTACAGCCGCGGACTGAAGTGGTTGCCGTAGATCTCGTGGCGATCCAGACGTACCCCGCCGGTCAGGGCGAAGCGCTCGCCCAGGCGCCACTCGTCCTCGGCGAACACGGCCTTCTGCTCAATGCTGAAGCGGGCGTTCTCGCCGTCGCGGCGGCCGGGGTTCTGGTCGATCAGGCGACCGTCACGCCACTGCCCGCCGACCACCAGATTGTGTGCTCCCAGCGGCATCGCCAGCTTGGCGTCCAGGGTACGGTTGCGGATGTCGGGCGCGCGGTCGCGGCGCGTGAAATGGCCGTCGGCACCCTCGTTGTAGTCGATCTGCCGCGTGGTTTCCTGGTAGGCGGCCAGATTGGACGTGCCCCAGCGCCAGCGACCCTCGTGCGACACCGACCAGTGCTCGCGCGGGTTGCGGTTGTAGGTGCCGGCGGCGCCTTCGGCCAGCGTGCGTCCGCCGCGGTTGTCGCGGCGCACCCATTCGCGGCCGGCCTCAAGCAGGATGTCCTGGAACGCGTCGGGGGTAATCGCCAGCCGGGCGTTGAGGTCGTCCTCGCGCGCTCCCGGCCGGCCGTACGGGAAACCATCCTCGCGGCGCAGCAGGCGGTGGCCCCACAGCTGCAATCCCGCCTTGTCCGCCAGCAGCGGGCCACCGGCATAGAACTGGCCCTGCCAGGCATGCCCCGCGTCGCCGTGCTCGGGCACGGTGATGTCGGTACCCAGCGAACCGCGCCAGCGGGTCGGCACCTTGCGGGTAATGATATTGATCACGCCGCCCATGGCATCGGATCCGTACAGCGACGACATGGGTCCGCGCACCACCTCGATGTGGTCGATGGCTTCCAGCGGCGGAATGAAGCTCTGCTCGTAGCCGGCATTGCCGTTGGTGCGGCTGTCGCGGGTGTTCTGGCGCTTGCCGTCGACCAGGATCAGCGTGTACGCGCCGGGCATGCCGCGGATGAAGATGTCGCGCTCGCCGGCGGCCCCGGTGACGCTGACACCCTCGACGTGGCGCAGTGCGTCGGTGAGGTCGTGGAAGGGTTGCGTTTCCAGGTCTTCGCGGGTGATCACGCTGATGCTGGCCGGCGCGTCCTCGATGACCTGCTCAAAACCGGTCGCCGTGACCACCATGCCCTTGAGGTCGGACGGGTCGGTCTCTCCAGCCCAGGCCGGCACGGCGAGCGCGGCCCCCAGGCAACAGGCCAGCAGGCGCAGGCGACGGGAAAGGGCACGGGAGGGGAGAGCGTGGTTCATCGGAAATCTCGTCGGGTCGGGCAAACACATGGCGCGGCATCCGGACAGGCACAGCCCGCCCGGACATCGCGCCCGGAGACGCCGCAAAGGCGCCATGAGGGGCGCATATTATAAATGCGAATGATTCTCGTCAATATTTACATATGGCATTCGCGCAAAACGTTGTGGCCGGCATTGACGCCGGGAGGCAGGGCGCGTAAGCTGGCCTCGCTGTATTCATCGCTCTATGCGAATAGAAAGATGTATTACAGGGAACCCGGTGCGAATCCGGGGCTGCCCCGCAACGGTATGCGGCCGTTCCTCGTCGGGAATGGCCGCGAGCCCGATACCTGATGCAGCCGGAAGGACGGCGGCCATGCTTCCGCACCTTCCGCCCGGCCTGGCATGTCCCGGCATGCCGGTTCGCCCGCGGGGGCGAAGGTCGAAGGCATGCACGCCGGCAGGCGGGCGGCCATCCCCTTCGTTCCTCTTGCACCCTTTTCCAAGAGGAATTCACATGACACAGGCAACCATTCCCGGCTTTCCGCGCATCGGACTGCGGCGCGAACTCAAGCGCGCCCTCGAAAGCCACTGGCGCGGCGACACCGATGCCGCCCACCTGCTCGACCAGGCCCGTCGGCTGCGTGCACGGCATTGGCAACTGGCCCGCGAAGCCGGCCTCGACGTCGTACCCGTCAACGACTTCAGCCTCTACGACCACGTGCTGGACACGGCAGTGCTGTTCGACGCCATCCCGGACCGCTACCGGGCGCTGCATGAGGCCGACCCGTTGGCCGGCTATTTCGCCATGGCACGCGGCTCGCGCGACAAGGCACACGACCTGCGCGCCCTGGAAATGACCAAGTGGTTCGACACCAACTACCACTACATCGTGCCGGAGCTGCATGCCGGCCAGTGCTTCCGGCTGCGCGGCAGCAAGCCGCTGGACGAGTTCCACGAGGCACGCGCGCAGAATCTGGCGGCCCGCCCGGTGCTGCTGGGGCCGGTGTCGTTTCTGCTGTTGTCCAAGAGCAGCGACGGCAGCCGCCCGCTGGACCTTCTGGATGCCCTGCTGCCCGCCTACGTGGAGCTGCTGGAGCGCCTGGCCGCGGCAGGCGCCGAATGGGTCCAGATGGACGAACCCTGCCTGTCCACCGACCTCGACCACGACGCGCGCGAGGCTTTCGGACACGCCTATGCGGTGCTGGCGAAGGCGCACACGCCCCGGCGGCTGCTGGCCAACTACTTCGGCGGCTTCGGCGCGCATCTTTCGCTGCTGCCGACGCTGCCCGTCGACGGTATCCATGCCGACCTGGTGCGCGGTGGCGACGAACTGGATGCCCTGCTGGACGCGCTTCCCGCCAAGGCCGTTCTCAGTGCCGGCGTCATCGACGGGCGCAATGTCTGGCGCAGCCATCCCGACCGGGCGCTGGCGCTGCTGGAGAAGGCACGTTCCCGCCTCGGCGCCGAGCGCCTGTGGGTGGCCAGTTCCTGCTCGCTGCTGCACGTGCCCATGGATGCATCCGTCGAAACCGGGCTGGACGACTCCCTGCGCTCCTGGCTGTCGTTCGCGCGGCAGAAGGTCGAGGAACTGCGTGTCCTTGCCGACGCCCTCGACGGCCACACCGAGGCCCGCGCGGCGCTGGAGGCCCAGGCGTCCCTGCTGGCCGGCCGTCGCCATGCCCCGGGCGTGACGCGCGACGACGTGCGCCAGCGTCTGGCCGGACTCAGCACCCAGGCCGCACTGCGCCGCTCCGACTACGCCACCCGGCATGCCACGCAACAGCGTACCCGTCCCCTGCCGCTGCTGCCCACCACCACCATCGGCTCGTTCCCGCAGACCGGCGACGTGCGGCGCGCGCGCGCCGCCCACCGCAAGGGCGAACTGGACACGGCAGCCTACGAAACCGTCATCGGCGACGAGATCGCGCGCTGCATCCGCTTCCAGGAACAGGCCGGCCTGGACGTGCTGGTTCACGGCGAGGCCGAGCGCAACGACATGGTCGAATATTTCGGCGAACAACTGGACGGCTATGCGTTCACCCGCCTCGGCTGGGTGCAGAGCTACGGTTCGCGCTGCGTGAAGCCACCGCTGATTTACGGCGACGTGGCCCGGCCCGGCCCCATGACGGTGCGCTGGACGCGCCACGCCCAGTCGCTTACCGACAAGCCGGTCAAGGGCATGCTGACCGGTCCGGTGACCATGCTGCAGTGGTCGTTCGTGCGCGACGACCTGCCGCGTGAAACCGTATGCCGGCAGATCGCCCTGGCCCTGCGCGACGAGGTGCACGACCTGGAGGCAGCCGGTATCGGCTTCATCCAGATCGACGAACCGGCCTTCCGCGAGGGCCTGCCGCTGCGCCGCGACGACTGGAAAACCTACCTTGCCTGGGCCGTGGAATGCTTCCGCATCGCCGCCGGCGGGGTGCGCGACACCACGCAGATCCACAGCCACATGTGCTACTCGGAGTTCAACGACATCATCGAGGCGGTGGCGGCCATGGATGCCGACGTGATTTCCATCGAGACCAGCCGCTCGCGCATGGAGCTGCTGGACGCCTTCACCGATTTCGACTACCCCAACGGCATCGGACCGGGCGTATACGACATCCACTCGCCACGCGTGCCCGGCGAAGCCGAGATGACGGCCCTGCTGGAGAAGGCACTGGAAGTGCTCGATCCCCGGCAGTTGTGGGTCAACCCCGACTGCGGCCTGAAAACCCGGCGTTGGGAAGAGGTGGAGCCGGCCCTGGCCACTCTGGTGGAAGCGGCGCGCAAACTGCGTGCACGGATGGCCGCCCCCACTCCCTGACCCGCCCGAATCCGGGGCGGGTGCATGGCACATGCGCCCGCTCCGGATTTGCATGTATCATGCGACCTCTCCTTTATCTTTCTATCCGCAAGGAAGGATATAGCTTCGATGAGTACCACGCTTTTCACCTCCGAATCGGTATCCGAAGGCCATCCGGACAAGGTCGCCGATGCCCTTTCCGATGCCGTACTGGACGCCATCCTGGCGCAGGACAAGCGTGCCCGCGTGGCCTGCGAAACCATGGTCAAGACCGGCGTGGCCATCATCGCCGGCGAGATCACCACCGATGCCTGGGTGGACGTGGAGGCGCTGGCCCGCAAGGTGATCCTTGGCATCGGCTACGACTCCAGCGAAGTCGGGTTCGATGGCGCCACCTGCGGCGTGCTGAACCTGATCGGCAAACAGTCGCCCGACATCAACCGCGGCGTGGACCGCAAGAAGC
>CAZMXV010000125.1:0-6542 GCA_964570295.1 uncultured Rhodanobacteraceae bacterium | reverse complement strand
ACACGCATCGCCGCACTCCTTTCAGGCCTTGCACTGTGCACCATCCCCGATGATGTCGACAAATCCGCTGGCAATGGTGCCTTACCCGCGGCCTTTGCACTGCTCAAACTGGTACTGACGCCGGATCGCACCTTGCGTAGCCTGGGTTGGCTGGCAGATACCGAGCACATGCCGATACCTGTCGGCATGGTGGCGCGGCTCGTCTCAGGCAACGACAACCAGGTCAACCAAACCGTGCAAACCGCCTGGCGCAGATTACGTACCTCCGGCGTAGCGCCTCTGTTCGACGATGCAAAAAACTTGCCCAGCCTTTTCTGCATCAATCCACAACGAGCCGCAGCGGCTCTGTTGATTCCCTTGCGCTACGGCGCCACCGGCGCATTGGCGCGCCAGATACTGAGCTTGAGCGAACGCGAGCCCGAACCCATCTGATACCTATCAAGGAGAACCCTCATGAGTCTCGACCTTTCCACCCTTGCCACCACCCCTCGCCTGTTGCTGCGTGCAAAGCTGAAACCCCTGCAGGGTACGCGCTTCCAGCCTACCGGCTTTCCCGAAATTGGTGCCGCCCAGTACGACGGCCCGGACGGGACGCCCATGTTGCTGGTGGAGTCCGCACAGAGCATGGCCAACCGTCTGGAGACCGTGTGCTGGGACAAGGTGGCCGATGACTGGGTAAAACCTTTGCAAGGTTTGCCCGTCATCAAGGTCAACGACAAGGATGGCAAACCACTGACCAACTCGGTTCTGGAGGCCCATCGTATCAACTCCCCCTACATTCTAGAGGGACAAGACAAGTCGGTACACGAACGCCTCAAGAGTGAGTTGGCCGACATGGATGAGGGTGTCGTCGACTTGCGCAAACTAGCTGGTGTCCTGCTGAATCTGGACGTGAACGCACTGCTGCACGGCGTGTTCCTTGCCAAGAAGGATTTGGCCGGAGGCCGCCTGCGTCTGCCTCGTGCACTGTCAGCTTTCATCGAAGCCAGCCAGAGCAAGGTCGCCGCCAGTGGTGGTGTCAAGAATGATTCGGTCAATCCATCCGGCGACACATCCAAGGGCTTCGGCAACGTTCCCTTTGCGCGTGAGGAATTCGTTTCCCCCGACATCAACGCCTATTTCAACCTCGATCTGGCGCAACTGCGTGGCTACGGCTTGTCCAATGCCGTCTACGAACTGCTGGTTGCATTGGCGCTCTACAAGGTCCGCGCTTTCCTGGAATCAGGCTTGCGCCTGCGCACCGCCTGCGACTTGGAATGCGAGGGTGTGGATGTACAACGCCCGCAAGGTTTCGAGCTACCCACGCTGACGGACATCGAGCAGGCATTGCCCGGCTTGATTCAAGCTGCCGGCCAGGATGCCAACTTCGAGCAGACCACGGTCACCTACAGGAAGTAAGCCATGCTTGCGCTGTCATTCACTTTTCTCGCCGGACGCTATCATGCGACCCCGTGGGAACGACACGTCAATGAAGGTGCCGTGGCTTGGCCGCCGGAGCCGTGGCGCATTCTACGCGGACTGATTGCAACCTGGCACCACAAGGTCAAGCACACCGGAAAACACGACGAATCCACGCTTCGAGACCTGATCGACGCTCTGTCCGGCGAGCTTCCCGAATACCATCTGCCTGCCGCATCACACAGCCACACCCGGCATTACATGCCGCAGTTTGCCGCCGGCAAGACCTCGCTGGTATTCGATGCATTCGCCGCCATCGGGCGCAACGATCCATTGACCGTGACCTGGTCAAAACTGGAATTGCCGGATGATCAGCGCCGCTTGCTGGATGACCTGCTCGCGGTCATGGGCTACCTGGGTCGCGCCGAATCCTGGGTGGAGGCACGACGCATCAGCAAGGCACCCGAAAGCGACTGTAAGCCCGGCACAGACGCACTCGATACAACCACGGGTGAACTTCACGGCGAAACCGTGTCGCTATACGCCCCCCAGCCGCCAACCGAGTACGCCGAGCTTCGCCAACGATTTCTGCCTGACAAGAAGGCCATCAAGAAACTGGGCAAGACCTTGCCGGAAAGCCTGCTCGATGCCTTGTCCGTCGATACGGCCGACCTGCGCAAGCAGGGATGGAATCAACCACCCGCCGCCCGCAAGGTAAGTTACCTGCGCCCTCTCGATGCTCTGGAGCCCCGTCGAACTGTCCAGAAGTCTTGTGCGCCCATGGCTACAACGGCCAGCTTCATCCTGATCGGTAAACCGCTGCCTCGCGTCGAAGACAGCCTGCACATCGGCGAGTTGATACGCCAGGCCGTGATGAGCCAGGCCAAGCGCATTTTTGGCGAAGACAACATCCCATCCATCTTCTCCGGGCACGATATGCCCAGGGACAACCGGCACCAGCATGCGTTTTACCTGCCGTGGGACAGTAACGACGACGGCAAGCTGGATCGCATCCTCGTGCATGTCCCCGCCGACATGGACGCGATGCAGCAACAAGCCTTAACCAGACTTCGTCATATCCGGAACCAAAGGGGTGGCGAATGGGGACTGGTACTGGAAAGCCTCGGGAACGTCGAAGCAGGCGGCTCCCTCACAGAGAAAAATACCGTCTGGGAATCCATCACCCCATACCTGCATCCATGGCATGCCAAAAAGCGCTTCGACATCAAGGACCAAATTCGCCGTGAATGTCACGAACGCGGCCTTCCCGAATTGGTGAATTTGGAGCGGCATGAAACCGTGGTGGTTGAAGCCGGGTCACGGCAGCGCCACCCCATCCACTTCAAACGCTTCCGTCACCGCAAGAACTTGACTCAGCCTGACCGACAGGGCAGCTTCTGGCGCCTGACATTTACCAAGCCAATACAAGGGCCATTGGCGCTGGGCTTTGCTTGCCACTTCGGCTTGGGTCTATTCCGACCTGTCCTGGCCACGGATGCACTACGTCATATACCGCCTACCGGAAAGAACATGGGTTTTATGCACGCATCAGGTTAACGGACAACACGCTACACCACATACAGCACCAACACTTCCAGCCGCCCCCCGGCTGGAAGTCTTCGCATTTCACGTCACCAGCACCAACTCATGCCGGCCCGCCACGTCGGCACTGAAGTGCATCGGGAAGTTTCCAACAGTTCAAGCGACGCAAGTGCGCCGCCAGATCAGCCGTCGGGGTATCGATGGCAAGTGCCCGGCAGTTGTCCAGGAAGCGACGGACCAAGGGTCCCGTTTTTTTTGTCGAAATCTCAGCCAGCACCACGGCGCGCGCGAAGACGGGGATGGCGCAAGGCGGACCATCTTCGGCAAGAAACCGCGGGGCGGTATGCGCGTCATTGAAGTGGTCGATCAGGATTCTCGAATTCAGGAGGCATTTCACTCCTCGTCATCCCATTCGTCGCGCAAACGCTGCTGCCAGGCCAATCCGTCGCCTTGACGCCAGATGCCTGCCGTATCGCGTACTGCGTGCTGCCATTTCTGGTCGCCCCGACTTTCCTCACGCAGCCGATAGACGTGCACCGCCTGACGCACCAGTTCGGTCATGGGAACGCGGCGTGGCCTGAACCGGCACCACCACACAGCCCGCATTTGCTCATCAGCAAACGCTGAACAACCCATGATTGCCCGCAGCTTCACTGGCCACTTTCGATTCTCCTTGACTCTACCGGGACCCCATTGCGACAGAAGCATGTGATATCATCGATATCATCACAAGCAATAAGGTCCAACCGATGTCCAGCCTGATCGTCCGCAACATCGACGAGCGCATCGTCCACAAACTCAAGCAACAAGCAGCTCGGCATGCACGCAGTGCCGAGGCGGAGCATCGCGCCATTCTCGAAACCGCATTGCTGAAAACACGGCGGCGCAGTTTCGCCGAACTTCTGTCGCAGATGCCGGATGTCGGGCTCGACAAGGATTTCGAACGCCAGCAGGACAAGGATGTCGCCGATGTATTTGATTGACACCAATGTCATCAGCGAAGCTCGTAAAGGGCAACGCGCCAACCAGGGCGTGCGGCATTTCTTTTCCCATGCGAAACAACATCGGGAGCCGGCATTCCTCTCCGTCATCACGATCGGTGAACTGCGCCGGGGCGTCGAATTGATCCGTCACCGTGGTGATATCCGCCAGGCGCAGCAACTGGAAACATGGTTGTCCCGCATACTCGATGCCTTCAGTGACAACATCCTCGACGTGGATGCCGACGTCGCCCAAACGTGGGGAGTACTGCGTACACCGCATCATGAAAACGCACTGGACAAGCTGATTGCCGCGACCGCGCTGATCCATGACTTGACAGTGGTCACGCGCAATCATCGCCACTTTCAGCTTGCCGGCGTGAAAGTGCTCAACCCTTTTCAGTCATGAGCCACCTTGATCGCCACCTCACCCGCATCACCATCGACGACCGCGAGCTGCGTGGGCCGATGCCGGAGATTTTGAGGGAGCATGGCGGCTTCGATATCGAAATCCGGCGCTTGGCAGTGGGCGACTATCGCATTGGCGAAGCCTTGCTGTTCGAATGCAAGACATTGCGTGACCTGGTCTGCTCGATCAAGGATGGCCGTCTGTTCGACCAGGCATTGCGCCTGGTCAAGGCTTCACAGCCGGCAGCGTTGATCCTGGAAGGCCGTGGCACTGATTTGACTGCAAGCGATATGCGCCGGGAGGCGATCCAGGGCGCGTTGTTGAACGTGTTGTTGTTTATCGGCTTGCCTGTCTTGCGCACACGCGATGCCACCGAGACGGTGCGCACGATGTTGCATGCCGCATGCCAGCATCGTGCATGGGTTCATGGTGCATTGCCACGGCGCGGATACCGCTCCAAGGGCAAAGCCGCCTTGCAATCGCATATCCTTCAGGGGTTGCCCGACGTCGGTCCGCAACGTGCGAGCCGGTTGTTGCAGCGGTTTGGCAGCCGCCTTGTCGGCTGACCTTGGCACCCTTCTCGAAGTGGATGGCATCGGCCCTGCCGTGGCGAAAAAGATGCGTTGGGCAGTTGAAGAACCGATCGCGGATTACCGGCTAGCGTGCAACCAGACGTACCATATCAACTGTCCGGCATGATGACTGCTTGCGTACATGAATCTTTTGTATCGCGCCGGCGTCTTCACCCGGATCTCTGTTGCTTGGTCGCGAAGCATTGCCTCAGGATCAGCCCGAGTACGTGGGCATAGGTGACATTTCCGAAGCTGTCGCTTACGTGCAAGGCGCTCTGGAACTTTGGCAGCAAATCGACGGCGCCCTGCGCTGGTTGAGCAATACCATCCCTGTTGCACGGTCATAATCTTGTACTTGTCCGGGTGCCGCCTGGTGTGAGGAGCACGGCTTTGTGAACCAGAGATACGATGCTCCATACGCACTGCTTTGACCTTACATAATCGATTTCCGGACTTGCCTTTATCACCAATGCGCGGTAAACACTGGAGCTGTTCAATCTGT
Organism: uncultured Rhodanobacteraceae bacterium; assembly: GCA_964570295.1. Classification (GTDB taxonomy): domain Bacteria; phylum Pseudomonadota; class Gammaproteobacteria; order Xanthomonadales; family Rhodanobacteraceae; genus Oleiagrimonas. The sequence continues at coordinate 1,139 of CAZMXV010000125.1, read as the reverse complement.
CGGTCATTCACGGATCAGGGTCATGGAACCCAAACAGGGGGATCTGGAGCTTCCGTTTCCGGAGCTGGGCAGTGACCAGCCCCTCATTCCCGTGCGCATGCTCAACGAACATGTGTATTGCCCTCGCCTTGCTTATCTGGAATGGGTGCAAGGCGAATGGGCAGACTCGGCCGACACGGTGGACGGCCGACACAAGCACCGTCGCGTGGACAAACCCTCGGGCAACCTGCCAAACGCCGAGCAAGCTGCCGAGGAGCAAGTCAACATCCATGCGCGTTCGGTATCACTGTCATCCAACAAATTGGGGCTGATTGCCAAACTCGACCTGGTCGAAGGTGAAGGTGACATCGTCACCCCGGTCGATTACAAACGTGGCAAACGTCCGCACACTGCTCGCGGTGTGTACGATCCCGAACGCGTACAACTGTGTGCTCAAGGCCTGCTGCTGCGCGAACATGGTTACTCTTGCGATGAGGGGGTCATCTACTACGTGGCCAGCAAGGAGCGTGTCAGCGTTCCGTTCGATAACGAATTGCTGACGCTGACTCGCAACGCCATCGCCGAACTACGCGCCATGGCGGCCGGCGGCCGGATTCCCGCACCGTTGGTGGACAGCCCCAAATGCCCGCGCTGCTCGTTGGTATCGATCTGCCTTCCCGACGAAATCCAGTTTCTGCACAAAACCGAACTGTCGCCACGACCACTGGCCGTGCCGCACCACGAAGCGCTGCCGCTATACATCCAGCACTACAGCGCGAAACTGGCCAAAAAAGGTGAGACGTTGGAAGTCAGCGGCAAAGATGGTGAAAAGCTGGCGACCGCACGCATTGGCGAAGTGTCGCAGGTTGTCATTCAGGGCAATGTATACATCACCACGCCTTGCCTGCAGGAACTGATGCACCGGGACATTCCCGTCACCTGGCACAGCTATGGCGGCTTCTTTCTCGGACACACCATCGGCAACGGACACAAGAACGTCGAGTTGCGAACCGCGCAGTACCGCGCCAGCTTCCATGACACGACTTGTCTGCACATTGCCCGGGATCTGGTATCGGCCAAGGTCGCCAACAGCCGCACCCAACTACGCCGCAACTGGAAAGGCGACGACAAACCCGAGCGCTTGCTGAGCGACCTCAAGC
>CAZMXV010000124.1:0-6624 GCA_964570295.1 uncultured Rhodanobacteraceae bacterium | reverse complement strand
GGAACCTCCTCGGGTCAGGGTACGAGAAAATTCCACTTCTGGGGTCGGTTATCCTGCGGGGGATTACCCGTTGACCTGTTCCTGGCCGAATCGCGGCGCATCGCACCGCTATGAGTCGTGCCACACCGACTTTGTCAGCACATCGCGCAGTTCATCCATGTCCGCCGCCATCGGCTCGGCCCGGCTCGGGCGCTGCAGCAGGGCCTCGAGTGCCGGGGGAACGGGTACCGGGTGGCCGACGAGGGGTTCGACCACGCTGTCGAACTTGGCGGGGTGCGCGGTGGCAGCGAGGATCCAGTGGCGCCTGTCACCGGCATGGCGCAGGCGCGCCAGTTCGTTGGCCGCGGTGGCGGTGTGGGGACAGATGACAGTGTCGTGGTCGCGTGCGAGGGCGGTGATGGTGTGCCGGATGGCGGCATCGTCGGTGCTGCCGACGCCGAAAGCCCGACGCAGGGCGTCGTCATCGCCTCCGTGGAGCCAGCGCAGGCGCTCGAAGTTGCTGGGGTCGCCGATGTCCATGGCATTGGCGAGGGTGGCGATGCCGGCACGCGCACGGTAGTCGTTGCCGGCGAAATAGTCGGGCAGCGTGGCGTTGGCATTGGCGGCCAGATGGATGCGCCCGACCGGCAGGCCCAGGGCGCGCACCCAGGCGCAGGCCAGGGCGTTGCCGAGATTGCCGGTGGGGATGATGAAGTGGGCGCGGTCGCCCTGGCGGCGCCAGTGGCGCAACGCGACCTGTGCGTAGTAGGTCATCTGCGGCAGCAGGCGACCCAGGCTGATGCTGTTGGCGGAGCTCAATGGCACCCGTGCCTGCAGCGCCACGTCTGCCAGTGCTGTCTTCACCATCCGCTGGCAGTCGTCGAAGCTGCCCGCCACCTGCAGCGCGCGCACGTTGTCGCCGAAGCATCCCAGCTGGTGGGCCTGACGTGGCGAAACGCGGCCCTGCGGATAGAGGATGCAGACCCGGAACCCCGGCACGCGGTGGAAGGCGGCGGCCACGGCGGCGCCGGTGTCGCCGGAGGTGGCGACCAGGATGGTCAGCGGTACCGAAGCGGCCGGACGCAGGCGGCGCAGGCAGGCAGCCAGGAAGCGGGCACCGACATCCTTGAACGCGGCGGTGGGGCCATGAAACAGTTCCAGCAGGTCGGCATCGACCCAGGGCCACGCGCTCAGCGGCACTTCGAAATCCAGTGCTTCGGCGGCGATGGCCGGCAGGTCGTCCTGCAATGGATCGCCTTCGAAAAAAGGAGTCAGCAGGGGTACCGCCAGCTTGGCGAGCGTGGCGTCGACAGGCAGTGTGGCCGGATCGACGGCCGGCATGGTATCGGGCACGTAGAGGCCGCCATCGGGTGCCAGCCCGGCGGTGATGGCCTTGCCCAGGGTCGCGGCCGGCGCTTTGCGGCGGGTACTGAGGTAGTACATGGGAGTTTCCTCGGCTTTTCCATGACCCGCCTGCGCGGATGTCGCGCGGCAAGCAAGTGAGCGAAGTACGGCACTTTCAGGCCGAACGCAGCCTTTCCGGCACTTCGTCCAGCACGCTGGCGGCGGGGCTGTTGACCGGAACAACATGGGCATCGCTGTCGAGGCCGGCCTCCGCGAAGGCGGCGGCCATGTCGGCGGCGGCGGCGGCGGCTTCCTTGCGCGTCTCGAACCAGCCGAACACGCTGGGGCCACCTCCGGAAATGCTGGCGCCGAGGGCATGGTGGTCCAGCGCGGCCTGCTTGACCCGGGCGAATCCCGGAATCAACGGCGCACGGCGCGGCTCCACCAGCACGTCGGACAGGCCGGCACGGACCAGCCCGGCATCGCCCTTGAAGCAACCGGCCAGTACCAGCGAAAGGTGGGCACTTTGGGTCACGAACTCGCCCAGGGCGTAATGGCCGGCCAGCGCCTCGCGCGAGCGGCGCGTTTCCAGCACCACGTGCGGATGCACCACCGCGGCGTGCCAGGCATCGGGTACGGGGATGGGTTCCAGGCGGTCATGCGTGGCCAGCACCAGGCCGCCCAGCAGCATCGACCCCAGGTTGTCGCCGTGGCGCCCGCCACTGGCCACGGCTTCGCCCTCCAGGGCGAACGGATACAGCGCCTGCCGCGACAGGGGTTCGTCCAGCAACGCATTGGCGGCCACCAGCGCGGCCACCACGGAAGCGGCCGAACCGCCCATGCCGGATCCCAGCGGAATGCCCTTGTGCAACGTCAGCTCGAATCCGAACGGCCGTTTTTGTGCCTGCCGCAACGCCAGCAGCGCCGTACCGGCGGTGTTGCGCGCCGGTTCCCGCGGCAGTGCCTCGACACAGCCGGTGATGTCGCGGATGCGCACTTCCGGAGTATCGAGTCGACTCACCACGGCGCGGTCCCCGACCGATGCCAGGCTGTGGCCGAGCACGTCGAAGCCGACGCCGATGTTGCCGACGCTGCCGGGCGACCAGGCGCACGCCGTGTCCCTGCGCGCGCTCATGCCGGCACCGCCCGGGACGCCACCCGCAGAATGTCGGCAAACACGCCCGCGGCGGTCACCTCCGGACCCGCCCCCGGACCCTGCACCACCAGGGGGTTGTCGCGGTAGCGGCGGGTATGGAACACGAACACATTGTCGGTGAGGCGCGCATGGGCCAGCACGTGCGAGTGCGGCACCACGCGCAGGCCCACGCTGGCGCGCCCCCGGCTGTCCAGACGGCCGACGTGGCGCAGCCCGCCACCTTGCGCCGATGCCTGCGCATGGCGGCGGGCCATGACCGGATCCAGTTGTTCGAGCTGCTGCATGAAAGTTTCCCGATCCACCTGCCGCAGGGCCGCAGGCACCAGTGATTCGACCTCAACGTCCTCCAGCGACAGTGTAAGCCCTGCTTCGCGCGCCAGGATCACCAGCTTGCGCGCCACGTCCAGACCATCCAGGTCGTGGCGCGGGTCGGGCTCGGCATAGCCCAGCTCCACCGCTTCGCGCACCAGCGTGGAAAAGGGCCGGCCGGCGTCGTACTGGTGGAACAGCCATGCCAGGGTGCCGGAAAACATGCCCTCGACCGACACCAGCTCATCGCCGGTGTCCAGCAGTTCGCGCAGGGTTTTCACCACCGGCAGGCCGGCACCGACCGTGGTTTCGTAATGCCAGCATGCCCCGGCACCGGCCGCCGCCGCATGCATGTGCCGCCAGCGTTCCAGCGGGCCGCTCAGGGCCAGCTTGTTCGGCGTGACCAGATGGATGCCGGCGGCCAGCCAGTCGGCATAGTGGGCCACCACGTCCTCGCTGGCGCTGCAGTCGACGATGAGTGCATGGGGCGCGTTTTTCAGGTGCCCGGCCAGTTCCGCCAGACTGGCCGGGCGCCAGGTCTGGGCACCGTTGCGGGCATTGAGCTGTTCGTCGTCGCTGTCCAGCCACAGGTGGCGGCTGTCGACCACCAGGCGCAGACGCAGGTCCAGGCGGTGCTGGCGAAGCAACCGTGGTTGCGCCGCCCGCAATTGGTCCAGCAGCGCCCGGCCGACCCGCCCCGGTCCGATGACGGCAACGTCCAGACGACGACCTGCCGACACGGTGGTCACCCGCGGCGGCGGCATGCGGAAAGCGGGATGGTGTTCTGACACGCGGGTATTCATCGTCGGGTCTCCTCGGTGGGTGACCCGTCCGCGCCAGGAAGGGATTGCCTGCGGCCCTTCCCTTTCGGGACGGGCCGTTGGCGTCGATACTATCCGCGCGCAACCACCCGTCCACGGCCGGTAATACCGGTCGTGATCGTGGTGGTGGTAATGCTGGCGCAACGGATGAACATGCCTGCCGACGGTAGTGACGGGACGGCGGGACGGCCAATCACCGATTGGCATATGGGAGGGGGGAAGGGGTCGGCTGCCGCGTCATGCCGGCATACCGCCTCCCCGGCAGGGGTGCCTGGAGGCAACCCTGAGGGGCCGGGGCGGCCTGCTGCCCCACGAGGTGACATGTTCAACTTTGCGGCGGAAATCCCACGACGTAGGTGGCGGTGCCGTCGTCGTGCTTTTCCAACACGCGCAGGTGCAGGCCCAGTGCACGGGCCAGGCCCAGCTGGCCGGCCGGGGCCTGGATGGTGACTTCACCGCGGGTATGCAGCGGCGCGAAATGCCATGAGCGGGGTGGCACGTCGGCGCGGGTCAGGTGCGAGTGGTCTTTCAGCCACTGGATCAGTATTTCGCGGGTGGCGTCGGGCGACTCCAGCAGGGTGCGCGTGCCGTCCAGCCCCGGAAAGTGGCCGCCGCCGGAGGCGCGGTAGTTGTTGGTGGCGACGATGAAGGTCTGCCCGGGGGCGACCGGCTTGCCGTGCAGGGTGAGCCGGGTGACGCGCTCGCCCCGCGGTCGGCTGACGTCGATCACGTAGGCCAGGCCGTCGCCCTGGATCTGGTCGAAGTTGTAGCCGGGCATGCGCGTGTTGATCAGTGCCTGCGGCTTGGTATCGTCCGGGTTGACGCGGTTGAAACGCTCGGCCGAGCGCTCCAGCCACGCCTTGAGCGTGGCGCCGTCGATCTTCACCGCCGAGAGGGTGTTGGGGTAGTAGTAGAGGTCGGCCGCATTGCGGATGGTGATGTCGCCGGGGGGTACGTTGGTGTAGTCGTCCACGCCGCCGAAGCCGGTGCGGAAGGCCGCCGCTGCGGAAAGCACCGGCACGCCGGCCAGTGCGGGCCGGTTGTCGGCCACCCACTGTTTCACGTAGTCGCGCTGCGCGGCGTTGACCACGGCCAGCGCGGTCATGTTGCCGAGGTCGGCGAAATAACTCGACATGCGGAAGTCGGCGTGGCCGATGGGAGTGTTGACGTAGTCGACGGTGGCCGCGTGCAGATCGTCGACCAGAGCAGCGATGCGGGTGTCCGGGGCCACGCAGTCGGCCTTGTCGCGGCAGATCGGCTCGACCTCGCTGCGCGCGGCGGCGGCATCGGAAACCCAGCGCCCGTCACGGTAATCGAGCTTGAGGTGGATGAGCCCCAGGTCCATGCCGAAAAAGCCGCCCATCACGGCCGGCACGCCGTTGACGTGGCCGGTGCGATTGTCCACGCCCTTCATCTCGGCAAAACGCGGCCCGGGAAACGAGGTGTGCGAATGGCCCAGCAGCAGCGCGTCGATACCCGGCACCTGCGCCAGGTACCAGCCGGCGTTTTCCATTCCCTCGCTGTAGGGCGCGGTGTTGAGGCCGCCATGGACCAGGGCGACGACAATGTCCGGGTGCTGCGCCTGCAGCTGCGGCAGGTATTTTTTCGCGGCTTCGACCAGGCCGTCGGCGCGCACCTTGCCTTCCAGGTGCTTCTTGTCCCACTGCATGATCGGCGGCGGCGCGAAGCCCAGCACGCCGATGCGCAGGGGGGCACGGATGGTCCTGCCGTCGGGCGTGGTGGCGGTGACGGTGCGTTCCAGCAGCAGCCAGGGTTTGATCAGGGGCTTGCCGGTCCGCAGGCTGTCCACGTTGGTGAGCACCAGCGGGTAGCCCGCGCCCTCGCAGGTTTCCTCACGGACACCCGCCACCTGCATGGGCTCGCCGCTGACCTGCGACAGGAACTGCAGGCCGTAGTTGAACTCGTGGTTGCCGAACGTGCCGGCGTCGTAGTGCAGCGCGTCCATGGCCTTGTAGATGCCCAGCTTCTGCCCGCAGGCCACCGGCTTGACCAGGGCCTGGTAATCGGCCGGGACGGAGCCCTGGATGGTGTCGCCGGCATCGAACAGCAGCGTGTTGGCGTACTGCCTGCGCGCACGCTCGATGAGGGTCGCGGTGCGGGTCAGGCCGACGTGCGGGTCGGGCTTGAGGCGGTAGTAGTCGTAGCCCAGGACGTGGGCGTGCAGGTCGGTGGTTTCCAGCAGGGTCAGGTCGGCCTTGCTGCCTTCGGGCACGTTGCCCGCCATCGCCGCGCCGGCGAACAGCAGCAACGCCGGCAGCATCCACTTCACATGCTTTTTCATTTGTCTTGCTCCGTGGCGGACGTGGCACGCGAGTCGCCGCCCGACGTCATTTTCAATACCGAATGGCGCAGTTCACGCGACAGGATCACGCGGGCATCCTCGACCACCCCGGCCAGGGTGGGGTTGAAGTCCAGCTTGCCGTCGCCGTTGCCCCACACCACCTTGCGCTCGCGCAGCTTCTGGATGAAGCCGCGGAACATGGCCTTGTCGAAGAACTCCGGCGCGCTCAGTTCGTGCAACAGGCCCACCCGCTGCGCGGTAAGGGTGCAGGCCGCCTCCAGCTCGCCCGCACCCAGTGCACCCTGGCCATGCGTGACCAGGGTGGCGATGACGATGTAGTAGCGCTCGAACACCTGCATCATGCTGCGGGCCACCAGCTTCAGCTGGTAGGCGTCGTCGTCCTGGCCCGGCCCGCGTTCCAGCAGGCGGCCGTTGCCGCGTGCGTCCAGCAGGCCGCGCGCGGTGAAGAAATCCAGCGTGGCCGACAGCTCGCGCACGAAGCCGTCCTCGTCCCAGCGCAGGAACAGCTCGCTGCGGATGAACGGGTAGATGATGCGCCCCAGGCGCAGGATCGAGGCGCGCGACATGCGTCGGTTGTTGAGGAAGCAACTGGCCACCCAGGCCGCGCACGCCACCAGGTGCAGCACGTTGTTGCGGAAATAACTCAGCAGCACCGCCTGCTCGCCCTCGGTGACCAGCACGTCGCCCTGGAC
>CAZMXV010000123.1:0-6632 GCA_964570295.1 uncultured Rhodanobacteraceae bacterium | reverse complement strand
ACTAAAACAGGTCAGACACCGCGAGGTCAGTTGAACGTTCATTCCAGGCCCCACTTACATCATGAGCACGTCGGGTACGTGTCGTGTCGGACGCCACTGATTGAGCGTGCGGAGAAATGCGGATGCGGGAAAAACGCCAGGTGCTGTTCGTCCAAGGGGGTGGCGAAGGTGTTCACGATGGATGGGATAGTAAGCTGGTTGCCAGTTTGCAGCGTGAGCTGGGAAACGGGTTCGACGTGCGGTATCCGCGTATGCCGAACGAAGGCAATCCCCGCTATGAGCTGTGGAAACCGGTGCTTCAGGAGCAGCTTGCTGCACTTCGGGACGGTGCGGTTGTTGTCGGGCATTCCGTCGGCGGGGCCGTTCTTGCCAGGATGCTCGCTGCTCATGCCCCGGTTCCCGGGTTCAGCGCCATCCTTTTCATTGCAGCGCCATTTCTTGGAGAGGGGGGCTGGGCGGTCGATGACGTGCAATTTCCCCCTGATCTTGGCGCACGACTTCCGCAGGGTGCGCAAATCCACTTCTTTCATGGGCTTGATGATGCGATTGTTCCACCGTCGCATGCCGATCTCTACCAGCGCGCGGTCCCGCAAGCTCGCATACATCGTCTGGCGGGGCGCGACCATCAGCTCAACAATCATCTGGGCGAGGTGGCAACGGAGATTTTGTTGTCATGATGTCAGGAGACGGCTTGTGGCATGGCGATGGACCGGATAGGCGATGAACCTCCCCGTCATCAAGCACCTGCAACCCACGCCAGGACACGTGGTGATGATGTGTGGCATCGCCGGTTCCGGGAAAACCACGCATGCCAAGGCGCTCGAGGCGAAAGGTTTCGTGCGGCTGTCCATCGACGAGTACTTGTGGGAGCACTTCGGGCGGTTCGGGGTGGATTATCCGGCGTCACGCTATGAGCGGTTGCAGCAGGTGGCCGAGGAATCCAACCTCCGGAAGCTGGACGCGCTGGTGCGGGAGCGTGTCGCCTGTGTGCTCGACTACAGTTTCTGGAGCCGGGCGCAGCGCATGCGTTACCGGCGGTTCGTGGAGGCGCGCGGGGGCCGGGTCACGTTGTTGTATCTCCAGGCGGATCCCGGTGTGCTGCGTGACCGCCTGCGGGTGCGCAACCGGGTGCGTGAGGCAAACGCGGCATTCGCTGTCGACCGCGACATGCTGAATCGTTTTGTCGCGGGCTTCGAGGCGCCCGGTGGTGACGAAGAGGCGATCGTGGTGGTGCAGGAGCCCCGGCAAGCCACCGCGGTGGATGATGGCGCGGAGCGTGGGCGGCCGGGTGCCGGCGGTGCGGCGTCCGCCGGCGCGATGCCGCGCGGGAAGCACGCCGTGATCCTTCCCGCCATGGCGGCGCTGGCGACGTTTCTCGCTTCGTGCCGGTTGTTTTCCGGTGCGCCCGACAACGCGGGGTGGCTGGCGTTCCTCGACCCGCGGGGCGCGGTGGACGGGCTGGTTTTCGCCCTGGCGTTCGGTGCCGGCATGCCGGCCATGGTGGCCACCGTCGTCGCTGTCGCGGTGCTGGGCGTGCTTCCTGTGGCGGTGTTCTTGATCGTGCGCCGCCTGCTGCGCCGTCACGGGGGCTGAAATGCCGCCGCTCGCGGTCGGCGGGACAGGGAGCCTGCGGGTGTCGCGCCGCGCGTTGCAGTCGTGGGAAGATACCCGCGTGGCCTTCCATTTTCGGGAGATGCGGAACCATGAACACGCCATGCCATGACATCGTGATGCGAAACCGCGTGTTCGGCTGGATCGCGCTGCTGACGGGCCTGCTGCTGCTGGTGCCCCTGGTCACCATGCAGTTCACCAGCGAGGTGGCCTGGGACGTGACGGATTTCATCGTGATGGGCGGACTGCTTTTTGGAGCCGGCAGCCTGTTCGTCCTGGTGGCGAGAAGGGTGCCGCGGGCGTATTGGCTCGGCGTCGGTCTGCTGGTTGCCGCCGGCCTGCTGCTGGTCTGGGCGGAGCTGGCGGTGGGGGTTTTCACGCATCTGGGGAGCTGAGCACGCGCGGCGGCCGGCGGGGCGCCGGGGTACGGGGCGGTCGGCGAGCCTTGGAGCGTGCGGTGGCTTTTCGTGCGCGATCCATCTGGTCGGCAGGTCCCTGCCCTGCAGTACCTCTGAACGGCGCCGTTGCGGCCGGCGCGGCGCGGAAACGGAAGCGCGCCGACGGTTTCTGCTCTGGCGCAAGCGATCACGCTCGTTTAACCTTGCCGATTCATGAACACCTCACATGTTTCCCCCGTCCGACGCCGTGACTGGTGGCGGCCCGTGCGCTACCTGTACCGGATTCCGCTGCTGTTCCTGCATTTTCTGGCGGGACTGGTCATTTGCGTGCTGATCGTCGGACCCGGGCGCGCGGCCGTGGCGCGCGACGGTCACGAGCCGCTGGCGCATCGCGTGACCCGCTGGTGGTCCACGGTGCTGATGCGCATCTTCGGGTTCCGCACGCGCCGCTTCGGCCGGGCCCTGCCGGACGCGGCCATGTTCGTGTGCAACCATGTCACCTGGCTGGACATCGAACTGATGCACAGCCAGCGGGCGGTGTGTTTCGTGGCCAAGGCCGAGATCGCGCGCTGGCCGGTGGTGGGCTGGCTGGCCTCCTGCGGCGGCACCATCTTCCACCGCCGCGGCTCCAACCACTCGCTGAGCGCCGTGATGCAGGTAATGGTCGAGCGCATGCGCACGGGACGTTCGGTGGCGGTGTTTCCCGAGGGCGGCACCAGCCACGGCGGCGAGCTGCGTGTTTTCCATGCGCGCATCTTCCAGGCCGCGCTGGATGCCGATGCGCCCGTGCAACCGGTGGCGCTGCGCTACAGCCGTCGCGGCGAGCGCTGGCTGGACGTGGCGTTCCGCCCCGGCGAGAGTTTCGTGTCGAACATCGTGCGGGTCCTGGGCGAGCCGGCCTGCGATGCCGAGGTGCATTTCCTGCCGCCGGTACCGCCCAGTGGCGAAGGACGCCGGCGCATGGCCGAGCAGGCGCGCGCGCGCATCGCCGAAGCTCTGGACGGAAAGCCGGGCGCGGCATGAGCAACATGCCGGTGGCCAGCCTGGAAACGGTGCGGCCGGAGCCGTCCTGGCCGCGTGGCAGCGATTTTCGGCCGCGCGGCTTGCTGGCCAACGGCCACGTGCAGACCATGCTGTCATCGAGCAGCTTCCGCCGCGCCGCGCAGCGGCCCCTGCGTCGTGCCCTGGCCGTCGGGGCCGAGCCGGTGCTGATGGAAGTCGACGGCGGAGTGCGCCTGTCCGGCATTTTCACGCCGCAGCGCAGCCGTGACGAGGCGCGGGGGCTGGCAGTGCTGTTCCACGGCTGGGAGGGCAGCACCGACTCCAGCTACGTGGTGCAGATCGGCTCGCGATTGCTGGCCGACGGCTGGGACGTGTTCCGCCTCAATTTCCGTGATCATGGCGACACCCACCACCTCAACACCGAGCTGTTCCATTCGTGCATGCTCGACGAGGTGGTCGCCGCGGTGAAGGAGGCCGAGCGGCGCTGGCACCGGCCCGGCAAGCCGGTCACCCTGAGCGGGTTCTCGCTGGGCGGCAACTTCGCCCTGCGCGTGGCGCTGGCGGCGCCCGGCGCCGGCCTGGACCTGGACCACGTGATCTCCGTGTGCCCGGTGATCGATCCCGGCGCGGGGCTGTTTTCACTGGAGCATGCGCCCTGGGTGTACCACTGGTATTTCATGCGCAAGTGGACGCATTCACTGAAACGCAAGCAGAAACTGTTTCCCGACGAGCTGTTCGTGCAGCCGGTGGATCTGCGCAAGGGGCTGCGCGAGCTGACCCGCACCCTCATCGAGCGCCGCACCGAGATGCGCTCGCTGGACGACTACCTCGACGGCTATTCGGTGGCCGGCACGCGCATGGCCGGCATGCAGGTGAAGACCACCATCCTCACCGCGCGCAACGACCCCGTGATCCCGGTATCCGACTTCGAGAAACTGACCCTGCCGCCGGCGGTGGAACTGGACATTGCCGACCACGGCGGCCATTGCGGCTTCCTCATGGACTGGCGCTTCCGCAGCTTCACCGACGAATACATCGCCGCGCGCTTCAACACCCTGGCGCCCTGAGACTGTCGGCGCGCGGAGGTCGCCCCGGTAGCCCGGGCCTGCGTTTCCGCGGGACGGGCTGAGACGCCGGCAAACGGCGATCGCGGCCATGGGCTGCTTCCACAGGGGAACCGGGTGGTTTGCGACGGGCCGGGATTTCCTGTGGGAGGACTTCAGCCTCGACAGCCCGACAGTCCCCGGAATCCACGAAGCCACGACATTCGCGACATCTCCCCCGAAGATCGGGTCCCGAACCCCAGCCACCCCGATTTTTCCGAACCCTCCTCCGGGTGTAGTCTGGCCGTCCCGGGCCGACGGAGCATCGCCATGCGCTTCATGTTGCTGTTCACGCTTGTCCTGTTGTCCGCCACGGTCGCCGCCGCGCCGCCGCCGGTGGATCGGCTGACGGTGCCGGACGGCTTCCATGTGGCCGTCTATTCGGACCAGGTGCCGGCCGCGCGCGGCATGGCCCTGGGGGAAAAGGGCACGCTGTTCGTCGGCTCGATGGCGGCCGGCAAGGTGTACGCGCTTACCGATACCGACCATGACGGCAAGGCCGACAAGGTGCGCGTGGTCGCCCGCGGCCTGAACATGCCGGTGGGCGTGGCCTTCCATGACGGCGACCTCTACGTGTCGGCGGTCGACCGCATCCTGGTGTTGCGCGACATCGAGAATCACCTGGACGATCCGCCCCGGCCCGCGGTGGTCACCGACGACCTGCCCGACAAGCGCCATCACGGCTGGCGCTTCATTGCCTTCGGCCCGGACGGGCGCCTGTACGTGCCCGTCGGCGCGCCCTGCAACATCTGCGACCCCGAGCCGCCGTTCGCCAGCCTGCTCAGCATGCGGCCCGACGGCAGCGACGTGAAGACCGTGGCCCGCGGCATCCGCAACACCGTCGGCTTCGACTGGCAGCCCGACGGCGGCAAGCTGTGGTTCACCGACAACGGCCGCGACATGCTGGGCGACGACCAGCCCAGCGACGAGCTCGACCGCATCGACCGCCCCGGCCAGCATTTCGGCTACCCGTACTGCCACGCCGGCGATATCCCCGACCCGGAGTTCGGCAAGGGCCACGACTGCGACGACTATGCGTCGCCGGCCCTGAAACTGGGCGCGCACGTGGCCGCGCTGGGCATGCGCTTCTATACCGGCAACCGGTTTCCCCGGAACTACCGCGGCGCCATCTTCATCGCGCAGCACGGTTCCTGGAACCGCTCCAGCAAGGTCGGTTACCGCGTGATGGCCGTGCGCGTGGACGGCGACAAGGTGCTGGATTACACGCCTTTCCTCACCGGTTTCGAAAAGGACGAGACGTCCTGGGGCCGCCCCGTCGACGTGCAGCCGCTGCCGGACGGCAGCCTGCTGGTCAGCGACGACCAGGCCGGCGCCATCTACCGTGTGACGTACGGAAAATGAGGCGCGGACGACGCGAAACGGACGGCATGACCGGCCTGTCCACGGCCCGGGGCGTTGCCGGTTGGAAAGCGCGGAGACATGAGGTACGAATACCATCATGGCCGGCGGCCGGCAGGCTTGGAACCGACAGCATCCAGCGCCGTGCCACGTGACCCGTCCGTTCCGCAGCCTCTCGCTCCTCGCCTCTCGTCCCTCACCAGGAGAACCCCATGCAACTACGCAGCGACAGTTTCGCCGACGGCGCCCCGATCCCGGCCGAATTCGCGTTCGGCAAGCCCGGTGATCCGGTGGCCCTTTCGGCCAACCGCAACCCCCACCTGGCCTGGCGCGACATTCCGGAAGGCACGCGCTCGTTCGTGCTGACCTGCGTGGACCCGGATGCGCCCAGTCGGCCCGACGACGTCAACCAGGAAGGCAGGACCGTGCCGTTCGACCTGCCGCGGGTGGAGTTCACGCACTGGCTGATGGTGGATATTCCCCCCGAGTGCGGCGAGCTGGCCGCCGGCAGTTGTGCCGACGGCATCGTGGCACACGGCAAGACCGACCCCGTGGGGCCACCGGGTTGCCGCCAGGGCCTCAACGACTACACCGGCTGGTTCGACGGCGACAAGGACATGCGCGGGGAGTATTTCGGCTACGACGGCCCCTGCCCGCCGTGGAACGATGAGCGCGTGCACCGCTACCGCTTCCGCATCCATGCCCTGGACGTGGCCACGCTCAATCTCACCGGCCCGTTCCGTCTCGACGACGTGCGCGAAGCCATGCAGGGGCATGTGCTGGCCAGCGCCGAATGGACGGGCACCTACGCCATCTTTGCCGGAGCCAGGGCGCCGGCCGCTGCGTGACCGGAAGCGGCAGGGCGACCCCCGCGCCGGCGGCCGGGCACGCGCCCCGGCATGCCGGTCGCGTCCGGTTCACGATTGATGGAGGTACATGAACGGTCGGTTGCGGAATTGCCGTGAAAGCGGCGGCATTCAGCTTCCACTCGGTTCGGCTGTGCCGAAAATGGGACGTGTCTTTTGACGAGGACACGCCCAAGAGAGACACCGTTCATCTCCACAGGAGGGTCGTCATGCTGTCCTATGCCATCGGTTTCCTGATCGTGGCCATCATCGCCGGCATTCTCGGTTTCGGCGTCATCGCCGGTACCGCGGCG
>CAZMXV010000122.1:0-6681 GCA_964570295.1 uncultured Rhodanobacteraceae bacterium | reverse complement strand
CTCTTGCAGGAAAGCTCCGTGCCCGTGGGCGGCTGGATGACTCGCTTGGTATCGACGCGCGTGGGGGCGTTCATGGGCTGACTCCGGTTGCGGACAAGACCCCCGATTATGCCGCCCAACCGCCACGGGCGAAAACAGGCCACGACGATCCGCGCCATGGCGGCGGAAAATTCAGGAGCTGCTGGAAGCCGGGGGCGGGGAGGACTGCACCGGTTGCGGACGTTCGGCATGCCGGATGCGCCGGTCCAGGTCACGCTCGCGCTGGCGCGACTGCTGCTGGCGACCGTCGCTGCCGCGCTTCATGCGCTGCTGCAGTTCCGGGTGCCGCGGGTAGGCCTTGCGCGCCGTGTCCTGGATCTGCTTCTGCTGGCGGCGGCGCAACTGGTCGGTGCGCTTGCGGTCCTTCAGCTGCTGTACGTGGGCGTCATGCCGTGCCCGTTCGGCCGCCGTGGGATGGACAGCCTGTTGCGCGAAGACGCCGGATACCGGCGCCGCCAGCAGGAGCGCCAGCCCCGCGAGGGCACACACACGCCGACGGGATGCGGACATGGGCCATTTGACATGTGAAATCGTCATGATCGTGTTTCATCATACATCGGATGTCCCGCAAGGATTCACCGATGTATCGCGTTGTCCACCTGCTTCTCCTCTCTCTTGTCGTCGTTCTGGCCGGTTGCGCCGGACAACCCGCGCACCACGCCACGCCTCCGGAGCATGCCCGCCCGCCCCTGCTGCTGGTCTCCATCGACGGCTTCCGCGCCGACTACTTCGACCGCGGCGAGTCGCCCACGCTGGCCGCCCTGGCTGGAGCGGGCGTGCATGCCCGCTGGATGCAGCCGGCCTTTCCCTCGCTGACCTTCCCCAACCACTACACGCTGGTGACCGGGCTCTATCCGGATCATCACGGCATCGTCAACAACACCATGTACGACCCCGCGCTCGGCAAGTTCTCGCTGGGCCGCACCGAGGCGGTGCGCGACGGGCGCTGGTGGAACGACGGCGAACCGATCTGGGTCACGGCCGACAAGGCCGGCCTGAAGACCGCCACCATGTTCTGGCCGGGCTCCGAAGCGGACATCCACGGCCACAGGCCCGACCATTGGCTTCCCTACGACGGCAAGGTAAGCGCCGACGAGCGTGTGGACAAGGTGCTTGACTGGCTGGACCTCCCCCCCGCCGAGCGCCCCGCCTTCCTCACCCTGTATTTCGACGACGTGGACCATGCCGGACATCGCTACGGCCCGGAGGCGCCGCAGGTGGATGCCGCCATCAAGCATGTGGACGCGGCCCTGGCACGGCTGGTGAAAGGTCTGAAGGCCCGTCACCTGTTCGGGCACATGAACATCATCGTGGTGTCCGACCACGGCATGACCTCCACGCCGCGCGACCAGGTGATCCTGCTCGACAGGATCATCGACCTGGACCATGTGCACGTGGTCGCCATGGGCATCCTGGCCGGAGTCACGCCCAGGCCCGGCCATGCCGAAGAAGTTGCCACGCGCCTTCTCAAGCCGCATCCGCACATGACCTGCTGGCGCAAGCAGGACATTCCGGCGCGCTACCACTACGGCACCCATCCGCGGATTCCGGCGCTGGACTGCCTTGCCGACGACGGCTGGCAGATCAGCAGCAGCGACTACCTCGCGCACCGCAAGTTTCCGCTGTCGCTGGGCAACCACGGCTACGACAATGCCGACCCGCACATGCGCGCCCTGTTCATCGCCCACGGCCCGGCCTTCCGTCGCGGCGTGCGTGTCCCGCCCTTCCCCAACGTGGACGTGTATCCGCTGATGACCCATCTGCTGGGCATCATGCCGCAACCCAATGACGGCAACCTGCGGGACGTGGAGGGCATGCTGGTGCCCGCCGCAAGGGATTGATGCCGTGCATCCGGCGGGCATGGCACCCGCCGCCTGCCGTCAGCCCATGGCGCCGTGGCTCATGGGCGTCGCTGGCACATGGTCGCCCGCCAGCGGCGGCACGTGGTGCAGACGCCAGGCGACCAGCAGGCCGAGCAGCGACAGCACCGCCACGAACAGGCCCACGCCGTTCCAGCCTCCGGCCGCATAGAACAGGCCGCCGCTGGCGCCGGCAATGCTCGACCCCATGTAGTAGGCGAACAGGTACATCGAAGCCGCCTGGGCCCTGGCCGCACCACCACGCCGCCCGACCCAGCTGCTGACGATGGAGTGGCCGCCGAAGAACCCGAACGTCAACACCACCAGTCCGGCCAGGATCAGCCACACCGGCTTGGCCATGGTCAGGGCCAGCCCCGCCAGCACCAGCACGAACGTCGTCCACAGTACCCGCCGCCGACCCAGCCTTCCGGCCAGATGCCCCATCCAGGGTGAGCTGAACATGCCCACCACGTACACCGCGAAGATCAGCCCCACCACCGTCTGGCTGAGCTTGTACGGCGGCGCCAGCAGCCGATAACCCAGATAGTTGTAGACGGTGACGAAGGTTCCCAGCAACAGGAATCCCTCCACGAACAGCCACGGCAGCGCGCGGTCCCGGAACAAGCCGGCAAAACGGCCGAGCAAGGCGCGTGCACGCATGGGCTGGCGCACGAAGTGGCGGGACGGCGGCAGGGTGCGCCAGAACAGCAGAGCCGCCACCAGGCCCACCAAGCCGACCATGGCGATGCCGCCACGCCAGCCGAACCAGTCGGCGCCGATGCCGGAAAGCATGCGTCCGGCCATGCCGCCGATGGCGTTGCCGCTGATGTATAGCCCCATGCCCAACCCGATCGACTCGACATGCACTTCCTCGCTCAGCCATGTCATGGCCACCGCGGGCAGCCCGCTCAGGGTCAGGCCCAACAGGGTGCGCAGCACCAGCAGCATGTGCCAGCCGGGAGCCAGGGCGGTCAGCAGCACCAGCACAGCGGAGGAAAACAGCGACAGGGCCATCACCGGCTTGCGCCCCCAGGCGTCGGAAAGCGCGCCGGCAAACAGCATGGCTCCGGCCAGGACCGCGGTGGTCAGCGACAGCGACAATGCACTGGCAGCCGCGCTGACGCCGTATTCGCGGCTGAATTCCGGCATCAGCGGCTGCACGCAATAGAGCAGGCCGAAAGTGGCCACGCCGGCGGCGAACAAGGCCAGGTTGGCACGCCGGAACGCCGGTGTGCCATGGCGCAGCCACTCCCGTGCCGGCGCCTCCGGCATGACCGACCGGGGTTCGATTGTCTGGGCCTCCGCCATGACTACTCCGCGGCCCGCTCCTTCCAGGCCGCGCGGATGGCCTCCGGCGTCACGTCCATGCGCATTTTCACCGTGCGCGGCGTCACTTCGCGTTCGGACAGGTCATTGAGCCACGCCGCTTCCACGGTGGCGGCATAGAAACGCTTGGGTGCCGCGTCGAAAAACGCCTCCAGATCCACCGGCTGGCCCGGATAGATCAGCCGGTGTGCCTTGGCACCTTCTTCGCGCGAAAGCACTTCCCGGGCCCTGCCGCGCAGGTACAGGCACCCCATGTGGTTGGTACCGCGTTCGCGGGTGGAGTCGTAGAGCGTGAGGAAGACGCGCGCGTCGGCGCGGAGGTTGCGCGAGTGCTGCGCCCCGGTCCACGACGACCAGTACAGCACCAGGTCGGCATCGGCCACGGCCGTGACCGGCGTGTTCCAGGGGCCGTCGGCGCCCGTGGTGGCGATATTGACGTATTGGCAGCGCGCCAGAAGCTGCGCCGCGACCTGTCCGGCTTCCCGTGACGACATGACATGCACCTCGCAGATACGCACCGGTCAAGCATAGGCGCCTCAAACGAGATGAACCATGACTTTATTCAACCCCTGTCATAGGAAGAACATATGATCAACGGCGTGCCCGCCGACAGCCGGCGCGGCGGAAAGTCGCGGCAACGGAAACACCCGCCCCGTGGCCTGGCGGCGGGATGCCCGACAGCGCCCGCCCTTCCGGCCATGCCCCTCTCGGGAGCATACGCGATGTCAGGCGGCCCTGGGCGCGTGGGCAAGGATGGCCAGAAGGTCGGCCAGCTTGTCGCGCATTTCGCGACGGTCGACGATGAGGTCGATGGCGCCATGTTCGAGCAGGAACTCGGAGCGCTGGAACCCTTCCGGGAGGGTTTCACGCACGGTCTGCTCGATGACGCGCGGACCGGCGAAACCGATCAGGGCGCCCGGCTCGCCGATGTTGACGTCGCCCAGCATGGCGAAGCTGGCCGACACGCCGCCGGTGGTGGGATGGGCCAGCACCGAGATGTAGGGCACGCCAGCCTTGCGCAACCGGGCCAGGGCCGCGGAGGTCTTGGCCATCTGGAACAGCGACTGCAGGCCCTCCTGCATGCGTGCGCCGCCGGTGGCGTTGAAACACACGAACGGGGCCTTTTCCTCCAGCGCGCGTTCCGCGGCGCGGGTGAACTTTTCGCCCACCACCGACCCCATGGAACCGCCCATGTAACCGAACTCGAAGGCCACGGCGACCAGCGGCATGGCCTTGAGCATGCCCTGCATGGCCACCATGGCGCTCTTTTCGCCGGTTTTCTTTTGCGCGGCAAGGATGCGGTCCCGGTATTTCTTGGAATCGCGGAACTTCAACGTGTCGACCGGCACCATCCCGGCAAAAAGTTCATGGGTGGTGCCCGCGTCGAACAGTGTCTCGAGGCGCTTGCGTGCCGGAATGGCGTGATGGTGGCTGCACTTGGGGCAGACCATCAGCTGGCGCTCCAGCTCGGGACGGTACAGTACCTGGCCACAACCCTTGCACTGGCCCCAAACGCCCTCGGGGACCTTGCCCTTGTTGGCAGAGGCGCTCTCGGTACGCGCCTTGGGCGTCATCAGTTTTTGCAGCCAGTTCATGTGGTTACAACCTCAATTTGTCAATCATTCTGCGCTTTTTCATCCAGCGCGGCACGAATGGGCGCAAGGAAATCCTGCACCCTCGCGGCCACTTCGGCGGCATCACCGGCTCCGGCCAGACGCTCCACCAGGGCGCTGCCGATGATCACGGCATCGGCAAATTCCGCGATGGCGCAGGCCTGCTCCGCATGGCGCACGCCGAAGCCCACTGCCACCGGTGCCCGCGCCTTGTCGCGCACGCCGGCCACACGCACGGCCATGTCCTCCACGGAAAGGCCGCCGCTGCCGGTGATCCCCGCGACCGACACATAATACAGGAACCCTTCGGCGGCTTCGCACAGTTGCGCCAGGCGCGCCGGGCTGGTGGTTGGCGCGGCCAGCCAGATCTGGTGCAGCCCGGCCTCGCGCAGGGGCGCGGCCGTCGCTGCTTCCTCGACGGGGCAGTCCACCAGCAGCACACCGTCCACGCCGGCCGCCACGGCCGCCGCGGCGAATGCCCGGTAGCCGAATATCTCGACCGGGTTCAGGTAGCCCATCAGGACCACCGGTGTCTCGGTGTCGGCGTCGCGGAATTCACGCACCCAACCCAGCACGTCGCGCAGGCCCACACCGGCCGCCAGCGCACGCTCGTCGGCATGCTGGATGGTGGGGCCGTCGGCCATCGGATCGGAAAACGGCACACCCAGCTCGATGACGTCGGCACCGTGGGCGACCAGGGCATGCATCAGCGCCACCACGGTATCCGGCGACGGATCGCCGGCGGTGACGAACGGAATCAGTCCGGTGCGGCCTTCGGACGTGAGTTTGGCGAAGCGTTGATCGATGCGGTTCATGGTTGCGGGGACCGGGGACAAAGGACAGGGCACCGGGTGGTGACGATGGCAGCAAGCATCGACGTCAGGCTTCGTTCAAACCTGCATGTTCGAACTGGATGGAAACGCGGAGACTTGTCCGGTCCCCGGTCCCTGGCCCCTGCTCCCGGCTTCATAGCTCCATCCCTTCACGCTCGGCCACCGTATGCACGTCCTTGTCGCCACGGCCGGACAAATTGCACAACACGATGCCGTCGGTCGGCATGTCCGCCGCCAGCTTGATGGCCTGGGCCACGGCATGGCTGGATTCCAGCGCCGGCAGGATGCCCTCGACCTCGGTCAGGCGGTGGAAGGCATCCATGGCCTCGGCGTCGCTCACGCCCACGTATTCGGCACGACCGGTGTCTTTCAGGAAAGCGTGTTCCGGACCGACGCCGGGATAATCCAGGCCCGCGGAAATGGAATGGGTCTCGGTGATCTGGCCATCGTCGTCGCACAGGACGTAGGTGCGGTTGCCATGCAGCACGCCGGGGCGACCGGCCGCCAGCGAGGCGGCATGATGACCGGTATCCATGCCCTCGCCCGCCGCCTCGGCGCCCACCAGGCGCACGTCGCGGTCGTTGAGGAAGGCGTGGAAGATGCCCATGGCGTTGGAGCCGCCGCCGACGCAGGCGGTGACGGCATCCGGAAGACGCCCGAACATCTCCTGCACCTGCGCACGCGCCTCGCGCCCGACCACCGCGTTGAAGTCGCGCACCATCATCGGGTACGGATGCGGGCCGGCCACGGTGCCGATGATGTAGAAGGTGTCGGCGACATTCGTGACCCAGTCGCGCAGCGCCTCGTTGAGCGCGTCCTTCAGTGTCTGCGAGCCCGAGGTGACCGGCACCACCTCGGCGCCCAGCAGCTTCATGCGGTACACGTTGATGGCCTGGCGCTGCATGTCCACCTTGCCCATGTACACCACGCACTTCAGTCCCAGGCGCGCGCACACGGTGGCCGTGGCCACGCCGTGCTGGCCGGCGCCGGTTTCGGCGATCACGCGCGGCT
>CAZMXV010000121.1:0-6817 GCA_964570295.1 uncultured Rhodanobacteraceae bacterium | reverse complement strand
GCAGCCGTACCCGCATGACCAAGGATCTCGGCAAAATATGGGCCATCTTCACCCCCGCCGAAAAGCGCCGGTCGGTGGTGATGCTGGTGCTCATCGTCCTGATGGCGCTGGCCGAAACCGGCGGGGTGCTGTCGATCATGCCGTTCCTGTCGGTACTGGGCCGCCCCGAGGTCATCCACGAAAACGCCATCCTGCAGGCCGCCTACACCCGCTTCGACTTCCACAGCAGCCGTGACTTCATGGTTGCCCTGGGCCTGGCCTCCATCGCCACCGTGATCGGGGCTTCCATCTTCAAGACCGTCACCCTGCACCTCGTCAACCGGTTCATCCACCTGTTGCGCCATTCGGTCAGCGCGCAACTGCTCGCGCGCTACCTGCACCAGCCCTACGAGTTCTTCCTTTCCCGCAACACCTCGCAGCTCAGCCGCAACGTGCTGTCCGAGGTGGACCAGTTGCTGTTCAGCCTCATCCAGCCGCTGTCACAACTGCTGGCGCAAGGGGCCGTGGTGCTGGCCATGGTGGCCCTGGTGCTCTGGTACGACCCGCTCACCGCCGTCATCATCGTCGCCACCGTAAGCCTGCTCTACGGCGCCATCTACAGCCTGGTGCGCAAGCGCCTGGCACGCATCGGCCGGGAGCGCCAGGTTGCCAACGGCCAGCGCTTCCAGTCGTGCAATGAGGCACTGAGCGGCATCAAGGACGTCAAAGTCACCCATTCGGCTGACGCCTACCAGGACAAGTTCCATCGCGCCTCGCGCGAGCTCTCGCGCCACATGGCCGCCGGCGAAACCCTGGCGCAAACCCCGCTGTATCTGGTGGAAGCCGTGGGCTACACCGGCCTGATCCTCATCGCCCTGGTGCTGATGCTCAGACGCCACGACATCGCCCACGTCCTGCCCGCGCTGGGCCTGTACGGCTTCGCCGCCTACCGCATGCTGCCAGCCGCACAGATCATGTACCGCGGCTTCGCCAAGCTGAAATTCTCCTCGGCCGCCCTGGACACCATCCATCACGACCTGATGCTGCCCCGGGATATGCCGACCGCCACCGGTGAGGCCCTGACCCCACGCCGCGACATCCGTCTCGACGGCGTCAGCTATGCCTACCCCTCCACGCCCGACAAACCCGTGCTGGACCACTTCGACCTCGTCATTCCGGTCGGTACCAGCGTCGGCATCGTCGGGCGCACCGGCGCCGGCAAAAGCACGCTCATGGACATCCTGCTGGGCCTGCTGACACCGCAAACGGGTACCCTCAGCGTGGACGGCACGCCCGTGGACGCCGGCAACGTCACCGCATGGCAGCGCGCCATCGGCTACGTACCCCAGCACATCTACCTGGCCGACGCCAGCGTGGCGGAAAACATCGCCTTCGGCGTACCCCGCGACGCCGTCGACATGGCCGCCGTGAAGCGCGCCGCGCGTGCCGCACAAATCCACGACTTCGTGGTCGACGAACTCGAAAACGGCTATGACACCCCCATCGGTGATCGTGGCATCCGGCTATCCGGCGGACAACGCCAGCGCGTCGGCATCGCCCGCGCGCTCTACCGCGACCCGCCAGTGTTGTTCATGGATGAGGCGACCAGCGCCCTGGATGCGCAGACGGAGCAGGCGCTCAACGATGCCATCGAGCAGCTTTCGGGGGAGAAGACCGTCGTGATTATCGCGCACAAGGAGGCGTCGCTTGAGAAGTGTGACACGACGATATTAATCGAAAACATCGATCGTGCACGTCACATCCGATGTACGAGACACTAAAACTGACAAATGAAGAGCAGGGGGAGAAATGGGCTTAACTTTATTGTTTTCATGGCTTGATCATCCATTTCTCTCTACATACACTCTAAAACTACTTACTATCTAATTTCAGCCCACCCTTCTTGAAGGAAGGGAATTCAAAACACCCGGTTATACACAGGCCATCATATATGGCTCCACATATAACTTAGAGAAAATCATGTTCAAACTCCATAAGTTAATCTATGGCAATGTACCCCACAACTTCGCACGGACCATATACCGTATACGGCACCCTGATTTTTACGCACACATGCAAAAAAAGCGTTTGCGCGGCGACGGAAATTATTCATACGAGCAGTTCGATCGCATGAGGTGCATCTTTATACACATCCCCAAAACTGCTGGATCCACCATCGCAAGGGCTATTTTTTCCAACCTTGCCGCCGGACATGACACAATCGACTTATATCGGATTTTATTTAATAAGCAAGAGTACGATTCATACTTCAAGTTTACAGTTGTAAGGAATCCTTGGGAAAGATTGCTATCCGCCTACAGATACCTATCAAAGGGAGGAGGCAATGCAAATGACCAGCAGTGGGCCGCCAAGCATATACAGCCATACAAAAGCTTCAAAGATTTTTTATGCAGCAGCCATTTCGAAGAGACTGCATTAAAATGGGTGCATTTCCAGCCTCAATACAAATTTCTATGCCCCTTCGACTCAGAAATACCACAAGTAGACTTTATAGCCAGACACGAAAACATTGATGACGACTTCAAAACAATACTTCAAAATCTAAATTTAAATGAAAATATAAAACTACCCACATACAATGTATCCAATAAGCACAAATCAAGTGATTACAGAAACCTATATGACAAAAAAATGATAGACATTGTATCCTCTGTTTACTATAAGGATATTAAATTATTCAATTACAATTTTCAGTAAAACCACTCAATACGACATATACACAATGAAACTCACAACTCCGACTGTATCAGTAATACTTCCGGTTTATAATGCAGAAAAATACATAGCACATGCCATTGAAAGCATATTAAAACAGACCTACAGTGACTTTGAATTCATTATCATTGATGACGGGTCCACAGATAATTCGTATTCCATAATCCAAGAGTATACACCCACGGATTCCCGTATAATATCCTTTAGTCGCCCAAACAAAGGTCTCGTTTACACTCTTAATGAGGGTCTATCTATTGCAAGAGGCGAATTTATAGCCCGAATGGACGCCGACGACGTTTCAGAACCCAGTCGCCTAGAGCAGCAAGTAAATTATCTCAGAAAAAATAGAGATGTAGTGCTCTTGGGGGTCAAAGTATTCTCATCCTATATATTACCAATGCGCTTTGTAAGTAGGACAGGAAAAAGGTATTGCACCTGGGATCTCATACTTAAAAACCGAATTGGTCATCCCGGTGTAATGTTTCGCTCTGATATTGTAAATGTAAATAAATTGCGTTATAGACAGAATTATAATTTTTCAGAGGATTTTAAATTATGGAACGAAATGGTTTCCTTTGGATATGCCGACATAATCCCCAAGAGACTTTTATTTTATAGAAAACACAATGAATCCATAACTCATAATAATGTTAAAAAACAATTACTTATTGACAGGAAAATAACATCAGAGGCAATAAAGGATAGATTGGGGGTAGACATCTTCCCAGATACGAAAATCAGCCAGAGAGAGTGGTTTTTCACTGTATGCAAGGGTGTATTTTATTCGAGTCAATATAAAAAACTAAAAAAAATTGATAAAATCGCTATCCATCAATCATTTCAAGATTACGGTGCTTCACTTGGTATTAATTTTTTAATGGACTATATAAGAATGACAGGGCTCTTAAAACTGTTTTTATCTGGAAGGTATTTACCAAGTATCATATATCGCACACTAAAAAATACAGTGCAAAAAAGCCCACGCGCTGAAATTTAAATTAAATTTCACACGCGGCACTTTACTCCCTTTGAAAAATTATTCACCTAAAAATACATGTCATTGTGACGATCATTTCCTGATAACAACTAACTGTCCCAACTTTGCAGTCATGAACACATCCACAGAATCAGTCTCTTCTCCCGCTAGCAGAAGGTATCCTCAGGACAATGTTAGACGAGTAGCGATTATCCTACCTAAAATGAGCGTTAATGGTGTGCAAAAAGTACATATGCAACTTGCGGCCGGGTTCATAAATAATAGCATCTCTGTGGACTTCGTAACCAGTGACCCCACAGGAGCTATAGTACCAGAACTACCAAATGGGGCCCGCATAATCGTTATTGGCGGACAAAGTAAGGTACTGTTTTTCCCTGATCTGCTACGCTACCTGAAGCGGTACCGTCCAACTCACGTCATGAGTGCCTACGACGACGTAAACGTTATGGTTTTGGCGGCACGTGCATTATTGAATCTAGATTACTTTATTTTGATCGGGATACACAACTCCGTACTCGAGGCGCATCGAAAGGGGGGGGTGTTACGCCAAACCAAGAACTGGTTGCTCCGTATAGCTATACGAAAATATTATCGGAAAGCTGATGCAGTGATAGCCGTATCTCATGGCCTAGCAAAGGAATTTTCTTCATTGGCACGGCTGCCGATTGGCTCTATTGAAGTTGTCCATAATCCGGTAATCATGGAGAAATTCCAGACGAAGCTTGCCGAACCTTTAAGTACCACTCTTCCACTTATGCCTGAGTGCCCAATAATTGGCTTTTTTGGCCGCTTGGAGCCACAAAAAGATGTGATTACATTACTGAAAGCCTTTGCGTTAGTGAAAAAAACGGTAGCAAGCCACCTATTAATAGTGGGCGAAGGTTCACTGGCAACAGAACTGAAGCTACAAAGCCAGAAACTTCAGATTACCAAGCATGTGATCTTCCATCCATTCGTAAGTAATCCATTTCCATTGATGAGCCGGTGCAATGTTATTGCCCTATCTTCATGTTATGAAGGCGCCCCAAATGTTCTTATAGAGGCTATGGCATGTGGCACACAAGTTGTTTCGACTGACTGCCCTCACGGGCCTGCAGAAATTTTGCATAATGGCAAATTAGGGCAGCTCGTGCCCATTAACAACCCCAAGGCACTGGCACTAGCACTTGAGAACTCGATTAAAAGCTCATTTTTTGTAGACCCCAATATATTGATTTCCGAGGCCATGCAATACACGTCTCAATCCTCAGTTACACAGTATCTTCATATCATGAAATTAACAGAAGACCTGATATAACAATAATGAACTTATTTTATCAATATTAGACTACCATTCCCGGAATATTGCCATCAGCATTACATGATAATGTTGGTTCACCCTTTGATGTATGACACATAGCCTGATAAACCCCCTGACACGTACTTACTGAGTTATTACGTCAATGTGCTGGTAGTGGAAGATGACTGGCGTGGCAAGCTCGACCACTTTTCAGACATCTGCAGGGTAGCGTATTTCGAGTGCACCCCATCCATAGCCACCACCGCCATCATCGAAAAAATCCGTCAGTAGACCTGCTGCCTCCCAGGCCGGCACGCATACGCGCCACGCAACGCTCTGCGGCTTTACCATCAGCCAAACCGCCATAGATTTCTTTCTTGATGGCCAGTTGCCTCTCCTGATAGCGCTGCCAATATGTAGCAGGATCGATGACTGCGCGCGTGATGCCTTCGACAAGCGTTTCCAGGTCCGGCACCAGTGCGCCATAACGGTATTTTGCCCCCAAAGAAAACCCTTTGGCGAAGGGGGCTGAAACATCAAGAAAAAATGTGGGGCGATCCAGCAACAGCCAATCAAACGCTATGGAGGACCAGTCGCAAACCAGCACATCGCTTGCCAGGAGCAATGCCTCGGCGTCGGGGAAATGCGCAAATGGGATCCACATGATGCGCGGATAGGTCCGCATCGTGACGGCGCCGCTATTCAGATGCGCACGTACCGCAAAGGTAGTGCCGGTACGCTGCGCCAGTGCCGACATGGCTGAAAGAAACGTTTCCGCGGTTTCGCCAAAGGGCCAGATGCTGCGATGGGCCGCATCCTGTTTCCAGGTCGGAGCAAACAGGATGATTTTGCCGGTATTCTCGGCATCCAGCCCCAGCCGCTGCCTGATAGCCCGCACGTCCTCATCACGGTGTACCAGGCGGTCGGTACGCGCATATCCCGTCACCTTGACCTTGTCCGCGTCAAAGCCAAAACGCTCGACATACAGCTTCGCCAGCAATGGTGAAGCCACCCAAACCTCATCGTAACGATGCTGCAGGCGGAAATCGTCAGCATCGAACCCCTTGAACGGAATGCCGTGCCAGACATCGAAGAACTTGATGCCGCTCCGACCGACCATCGGTGCCATGGCATGCAGGCCATGATCGCTTATGACGGCATCGGCACGCGCCAGCAGGTGCATGGCAGACGGACGGGTGGCCAGCACGGATGCAGTACCTTCTGCAAGCAATTGTTTGTGGTAGATCTTGTCCATGGTGAGAAACACCATGTCGAACTCGTCTACGGCATGCGCTCGCCAGTACTGGTGGATAGCCAGCAGGTTGCCATTGAGCTTGTGTCCGTAAAGTATGACCTGCCGCCGCTTGTCGGCACGCCGGCGACGTACTCCTCGCCACAGCATCGCACCCAGCACGTTGATGCCGAACAGGATGAGGCACAACCAGTGGCCGGGATTGGACTTGTCGATCTTCATCGTGCTTCAGAAAGCGTCATGGGCAATAGAACGGGTAGCTTCCTGATTTCGCGTCTCCGGGTACCGGTTGCTCATTCCCATCTTCCATGATGCGGTGCAAGACCGGCGACCTGGCCACCCATGTGCCGCCCGAATGTGGACCAGGCGAACCGGCGCGCAAAATCCACGCAGCTTTGCTGCAGACTTTTGTGTCCCGTCAAGGTATGCAAAACGGTATCCGCAAACCCTGTGTAGCCCCCCGACGCAACCAAAAACCCCGACGCGCCTTCGGCCACCGCATCGACAACACCTCCCGTTGCAAACGCCACGGTGGGCAATCCATGCGCTGCCGCTTCCACCGCCACCATGCCGA
>CAZMXV010000120.1:0-6888 GCA_964570295.1 uncultured Rhodanobacteraceae bacterium | reverse complement strand
TCCCGGCCGGCGAAAAGCCGATGGTGCGCTCGATGCTGTCCGAGTCGCTGCGCGCGGTGATCAGCCAGACCCTGCTGAAGAAGGTCGGCGGCGGTCGCCTGGCGGCGCACGAGATCATGTTGGGCATTCCGTCCATCCGCAACCTGATCCGCGAGGACAAGGTGGCGCAGATGTACTCGTCCATCCAGACCGGCCAGCAGCACGGCATGCAGACCCTCGACCAGTGCCTGCAGGATCTGGTCAAGCGTGGCCAGATCACGCGCCAGCAGGCCCGCAGCAGGGCCAAGAACAAGCAGATATTCCAGTGAAACCGGGACTCGGAACGCGGGACTCGGGACGCGCGGGACACGACGTCGTCGCCCGCAAGTTGACAACAGGGGCCGCTCGATTCGGTCACGGGATTCGGCAACAGGCGCCAGGCGCAACCGAGTCCCGCGTTCCGGGTCCCGGGTCCCGGGAGCAATGACATGGCTGACATCGATTTCACCTCCTTCCTGAAACTGATGGTGCACAAGAAGGCGTCGGATCTGTTCATCACTGCCGGCGTGCCGCCGTCGATGAAGATCAACGGCCGCATCGCGCCCATCACGCAGCACCCGCTGACCGCGCAGCAGTCGCGCGACATGGTCATCAACATCATGACGCCGGCGCAGCGCGAAGAGTTCGAGAAAACCCACGAGTGCCAGTTCGCGGTGGCCGCCAAGGGCGTGGGGCGCTTTCGTGTCTCCTGCTTCTACCAGCGCAATTGCGTGGGCATGGTGCTGCGCCGCATCGAGTCGAAGATTCCCACCACCGAGGAGCTGGGCCTGCCGTCGATCATCAACGACCTGGCCATGACCAAGCGCGGCATCATCATTTTCGTGGGCGCCACCGGCACCGGCAAGTCCACGTCGCTGGCGGCCATGATCGGCTACCGCAACCGCAACTCCACCGGCCATATCGTGTCCATCGAGGACCCGATCGAATACGTGCACCGCCACGAGGGCTGCATCATCACCCAGCGCGAACTGGGTATCGACACCGACAGTTGGGACGCGGCACTGAAAAACACGCTGCGCCAGGCGCCGGACGTCATCCTCATCGGCGAGGTGCGTACCCGCGAGACCATGGAGTACGCCATCAACTTCGCCGAGACCGGCCATTTGTGCCTGTGCACGTTGCACGCCAACAACGCCAACCAGGCCATCGACCGCATCCTGCACTTCTTCCCGGAGGACCGGCGCGAGTCGCTGCTGATGGACCTGTCGCTGAATCTCAAGGGCATTGTGGCGCAGCAGTTGATTCCCACGCCGGACGGCAAGGCGCGGCGCGTGGCCATGGAGATCATGCTGGGCACGCCGCTGGTGCAGGACTACATCCGCCAGGGCGAGGTGCACAAGCTCAAGCACGTGATGAAGGAATCCAACAACCTCGGCATGCAGACCTTCGACCAGAGCCTGGTGAAGCTGTACCAGAACGGCGACATCAGCTACGAGGACGCCCTGCGCTACGCCGACAGTACCAACGAAGTGCGCCTGGCGATCAAGCTGGCCCAGGGGGGCGATGCCAATTCGCTGTCGCAGGGCATGGACGACGTGGAGCTGGAGGAGACGGACGACAACGCGCACGTGCACCGGTTCTGAAGCGGCCCCGGCCGCTTCCCTCCCCGCGGGGTGGGGGGCATGAAAAAACCGCCGGTCGCATCGACCGGCGGTTTTTCGTGGCGGAACGGGCCGATGCCTATTTCAGGCGGGTTTCGGCGCTGGTGCGCAGTCCCGTCCCGGTCATCTGCATGCGGGTGGTGATGCCTTCCACCCGCTCCATGACCTTCTTCACGCTCTCCAGCTCCTGCTGCGCGCGGGCGGTGTCGGCGCGGGCCTTGGCATCCTTGTCGCCGGCCGTGTCGGGAGCGTGCTCGCCGACCTGTTTTTGCAGCATGGACAGCCATTTGGCATAGAAGCTGCCGTCCAGATGGCTGCGGATGATGCTGCCCGGCTTGCCGGTGTCGGCGTCGAGCATGGAGGCCAGGGCATCCTTCTCGCCTTCGCCGATGCCGATGGCCAGGGCCTTTTCGTTCATGCCGGCCCAGGTCGGTTGCGTGACGTTGAACTGCTGGCGCATGGCGTCGGGCAGGGCCACGGGGTCGCCATCCTGCTTGAGGTCCATCTGCGCCAGTGCCGGCAGCATCGCCTTGGCCATGCTGAGCAGGCCTTCGGGGTTGTGCGAGGCGAGCAGCACGCGTGCGCGCAGGTTGCCCAGCAGCGAACCGTCAGCGGCATTGACGTCGTAGCGGTCCACT
This sequence comes from uncultured Rhodanobacteraceae bacterium, assembly GCA_964570295.1. GTDB lineage: Bacteria > Pseudomonadota > Gammaproteobacteria > Xanthomonadales > Rhodanobacteraceae > Oleiagrimonas. Next base: position 4,610 of record CAZMXV010000120.1, on the reverse strand, counting down.
ACCAGACGCAGGCCACGCAGGTCGCCCAGGGGCGGGATGCCCAGCTTGGGCAGGTACTGCTGGGCGCGGTCGGCCAGTTCGTTGAGCGAGTTCAGGGCCGGGCAGGTGAACGGCTTGGCCTTGACGGCTTCGGCCTGGCTCAGCCAGAAGTCGCGTACCTTGGGAACCGGCAGTGCCAGGGTCAGGTCCAGCATGGCCTTGGACGGGCTGTCGCCCAGCCCCGGCACGTTCGTGCCGATGCCCTTGAAGGCCTGGATGATATCCGGTGCCAGGCGCACGTCCATCTGCTGCACGCTGTCCTTGGCTTCCAGCTTCGTGTAGCCCGAGCTCAGCATCGGCACACGGGCGGCGATGCGGGCAAGGTCGGGCTTGCAGCTGGCGGGAAGTTCCCTGGCCAGGTCGACGGGCTTGCCCTTGGCGTCCTGCAGCGGCGTGGCGAACAGCGGCTTCAGGATCGGGTCCTTGCCGCCGGCGATCAGCCCCGGCAGCCGGGTGAAGTCGACATAGCTGATCAGGTACGGCCCATAGCCGTTGGCGTCGGCCAGCTTCTTCAGGACCTGCTTGTCCCGGGCGCTGGTTTCGGGCTTGTCCAGGCCGAGGGCCTGGCGCAGGGCCTTGTCGGCATCGGCGGTCGGCAGCACGGCGATCACGTATTGCTCGTCGTGCGTGGCGACGACCAGTTGCAGTTTCGACTTGCCCAGTGCCAGGTGCTGGTACTCCACCTTGTCCAGCGTGCCTTTCGCGAAGTCGTGTCCGTAGGCCTTTTCGAAGCCGGCGACCCACTGGCGGAACTTGTCGGCGTCCTCGAGCTGGCCGCGCAGGACCGGGCTGAGGCCGAGGCCGTAGAGGGCGAACAGGCCGTCGGAATCGATGCCGCTGTCGGCCTCGATCTCGGCATAGGTGTGCTGTTGCAGGTAATCGGCGCTGTAGCGCACCAGATTGGCCAGGTCGTCCTTGTGCTCGCTGGCCAGCTTGTCGGCCAGACCGTGCAGGCGGCTGGCCTGCAGGCTCCTCTGCATGTCGCCGGCCTGCAGCAGGGCTTCGCGCTTGTCGCCTTCGAGCGGCTTCAGGTTGGCAACCAGATAGGGCGTGTCCGCCGGCACGTAGGTCAGCGGCGCGTTCTTGTCCTTGTGGCTGCATGCCGCCAGCACGGCGACGGCGCAACCCAGCGCCAGGGCGCAGGTAATCCGTTTCATGGCTTGTCCCCTCGGTGTGGTGGTCTCCGGGGCCGCATTATGCCAGCCCCGTGTGGCCGCGATATGAACGGCGGACGTGTTTTTGCGCATCCGTGATGGTGCCGGGCGGGGAGGCGCCTACCGTCCCAGCACCTCGGCCAGCACCGCCATGCGCATGAACACGCCGTTGCCAACCTGCTCCAGGATGCGCGACTGCGCGCCGTCAGCGACCTCCGGAGCGATTTCGATACCGCGGTTGATGGGACCGGGGTGCATCACCAGACAACCCGGAGCGGCCCGGGCCAGGCGCTCGGCGGTAAGGCCGTAGCGTCGGAAATAGGCGGCCTCGTCGGGAAGTTCGGTGGCGGCCATGCGCTCTTTCTGCAGGCGCAGCATGATCACCGCGTCGCAGCCTTCGATGCAGGCGTCGAAATCCTGCACCATGTGGCAGTGCGGAAACTCCGCGGCCTCGGGCAGCATGGCCTCGGGCGCACACAGGCGCAGGTCGCGGACGCCCAGCGTGGTCAGGGCATGAAGGTCCGAGCGGGCCACGCGCGAATGCCGGATGTCGCCGCAGATGGCCACTGTCAAACGACTGAAGTCGGCGTGGTGCTGCCGAATGGTGAGGGCGTCCAGCAAGCCCTGGGTGGGATGCGCGCGGGTGCCGTCGCCGGCATTGACCACCGATACGCCGCTCATGGCATGGCGCACCAGTTCCTCGGGGGTGCCGGTCTGCCTGTGGCGCACGACCAGGATGTCCAGGTGCATCGCCTCCAGCGTGTGCAGGGTGTCGATGAGGGTTTCGCCCTTGTTGGTCGACGATTGCGCGATGTTGAAATTGACCACGTCGGCCCCCAGCCGCCGTGCGGCCAGCTCGAACGAGGTGCGGGTGCGTGTGGACGGCTCGAAGAACAGGTTCAGCACCGTGCGCCCGGCCAGCAGGTCCAGTTTGCGGGTACCGTGGCAGCAGGCTTCGCGCATGGCGTCGGCGCGGTGCATCAGGCGCTCCAGGGTGGCGCGGTCGAGGTGCTCGAGAGTGGTCAGGTGGCGCAGGTGGTGGGACATGGGCCGCAGGCTGGCATGGAGTGCGGATAGTTTAGGGGAAGCCCGTCCGCGCGGGGTGGGCCGGGTTCCACCCTATTCGGGATTGACGGCCAGCCAGGATTCGAGGATGACCACCGCGGCCATCGCGTCGAGCATGGCCGCGTCACGGCGACGCCGGGTGCCGGAGGCACGGGCATGTGCGAAACGGCGCGCGGCCTCCTGCGAGGAGTGGCGCTCGTCCTGCAGGTGCACCGGCAGGCGGCCGCGTTCACCGATGGCGGTGGCGAAGCGGCGCGCGAAGCGGGTGATGGGCTGCTCGCCGTCGTCGAGGGTCAGCGGCAGGCCGACCACCAGGGCGTTCGGCCGCCATTGCTGCAGCAGCTTGTCCAGCAGCGTCCAGTCGGGCTGCCCGTCGCGGACTTTCACGACGGCCACGGGCTGCGCGTTGGCGGTCAGCGTGTTGCCCACCGCCACGCCGATGAGACGGGTGCCGACGTCGAATCCGAGCAGGCAGCTCATGCGTGGCCGGCATAACCGGTCAGCTGCGCCACGTCGATGCCGACCAGGTTCGCGGCGGCACTCCAGCGCTGTTCCAGGGGCGTGTGGAACACGATGCGGTTGTCGGCGGGGGTGGTCAACCACGCGTTGTCGCGCAGCTCCTGCTCCAGCTGGTCGGCTTCCCATCCGGCATAGCCCAGCGCCACCACGGCATGCTCCGGACCCTTGCCCTCGGCCATGGCGGCCAGGATGTCGCGCGAAGTGGTGACCGACCAGTGCTCGTCCACCGGGTAGCTGGCGTCCCATTCGGGCTTGCCGCTGTGCAGCACGAAACCGCGCTCGGGTTGCACCGGCCCGCCCTGCAGCACCTGCTGCGAGGCGACCTCGGGCCGCTCGCAGGCGATGTCCATCTGGTCCAGCACCTCGCCGAGGGTAAAGCGGGATGGGCGGTTGACCAGCAATCCGATGGCACCCTCGGCATTGTGCTGGCAGACGAGGGTGACGCCCTGCGCGAAATGGGGGTCGCCCATGCCGGGCATGGCGATCAGGAACTGGCCGGTGAAACTGCTGGAGGTGTCCATGGGTGCAGTGTAGCCGGTTTCGGGGCGCGGCCAGCCTTTCGCGGGTGGAAACGGCCGCCGTCTCCGGGGCTGGCGCGCGCGCCTAATGGGTCTTCAACTGGCCGCCGCGCAGGAACTGGTAGGTGCGCGTGATGTAGAGCTCGTCCACCTTTTCGTCGGTGCGCGGGATGGCGGGGAAGGGCGCGGCCATGCGCACGATGCGGATGGCCGCGTCGTCCAGGACCTTGCGTCCGGAGCTCTGGATGATGTCGATGCTGTGGATGCTGCCGTCGCGGTCCAGGCCGACGGTGAGGATCAGGTCGCCGCCCAGCCTGCCGGTGCGCGCGGCATCGGGAAAGTTGAGGGTGCCGACGCGCTCGACGTGGTGCGCCCAGGCGCGCATGTAGGCCGCATAGGCGTATTCCCGCGTGTTGGCGGAAATGAACTTCTTGTGCGGGCGCTTGGCGTAGGCCTGCGACTCGGCGTCGATCTCCGCCGCCAGTCGGGCCATTTCCATGCGGCGGTCCAGGTCGGTCTGCGACTCCGGGCGCGGCTTTTCCCGGTGTTCGCGCTGGCCGGTGTCGGTGTGGACGGTGAAGTCGCCGGCCGCGGTGGTGGTAATGCGGTGGCGTTCGCTGGCCTGGCTGGGGGCGGGGGCGCTGGGGGCCAGCGGGTGGGGGGCCAGCCCGTCGGTGGGTGTGGGCAGCAGGCCGGACACCGGCTGCGAGGGCAGGTGCGCCCGGTCGCTGTTGCCGCCGCCGGCGTTGCTGGCCTGGGCCAGGAAGTCGGCATGCGCCGGGTCCTGCCGGTTGGCGGTGTTGACCAGGGTGACGTCCAGCGTGGGCAGCTTCGGTTCGGGACGGGCAATGGCGAAGGTCACGCCCAGAATCAGCACGCCGTGCAGGATCAGCGAGAACAGGAAGGTGGCGCTCAGCAGCTCGTTGCTGCCGGGGGCGCGCGAGGTGGCGGTCGACGTGCTCACGAACGGCGGGCTCCGGATCCGACCGGGGGCCAGAGGCCGGGAACCGGGGGCCGGCCTTGGCTCCGAAGGAACGACGTGGTTATGGATGGAAGACGGCGGGTAGTCATGCTGCAAGCGCTGGACGGCAAGTTGTCGGGAAGCCCGGATGTTACCGGCCCCCGGTCGCGGGCACCGGGTCCCCGGCGGAACCGGCCACCCGCGCCTCGATCACATCCATCAATTGTCCCGCAATATTGAGGCCGAATTGCGCGTCCAGTTCACGGATGCAGGTCGGAGAAGTGACGTTGATTTCGGTCAGCCAGTCGCCGATCACGTCCAGGCCCACGAAAAGCAGGCCGCGGCGGCGGATGT
>CAZMXV010000119.1:0-7021 GCA_964570295.1 uncultured Rhodanobacteraceae bacterium | reverse complement strand
CCGCGTCCGGGGTCATGAAGCCAAGCTTGGGCAACGTGTCCATGGCTGTGGCGCAGCCAGCCACCAGTAATGATCCAGTACACGCAAGAAGAAATTTCATGTCAGCATCCATTATCCGGCGAGTATGGGCATCTTGTATCAATTTCTATGTCACCATACGTTTTTGCGTGCGCGTAGGGTTCGAAGGATTTGGTAACTCGTACGGCGGATTCAAGTCTGAAACGCAACACGGCTAAATGATTGATTGAAACTATTTTGACGCAGCTCACAATGGATGGTACTGGCGTGGCGCTCCAGGGTTTGCGCGATCTCGCTAAGGGTGAATCTTGGTCGACGCAGGCGGTAAATCTGATACCGCTCCTGTCGGTCCAGGTGCGTGTATGCCATGTGCTGATCCTGCAGCTCCACTTGCCGGTGAAGCGGCGCAGGCTACCGTACCTGGACCACCCCCTGCCGATCACGGTGTTGCACTTCGCGGTTGAATTCATCGTTATGAAACCCCGGGTCCGGGCGCTTGTTTGCTTCCGATGCGCAACCGGCAAGAAGGATCAATCCAATATGCGTGAAAATGTATTTCATGCCGTTATTTATCATATATCAAGGTGCTTTCGATTCGTTCCTCATATCCGGAGAGTGCTTCCTGCACGGCTTTCTTGCCGGCATACTTTTTCTTCAGTGCCGCCAACTTGCTATCTGCGTTGAGGCAGTATTTGTTGATGTTTTTTATCGTCTCGGTTTCATGCCTTTTGTCGGTTGTGTCGGGGATTTCACCACGAAGATGGTCGCAAATGTCGCGATTGTCCATGTATTGAACAACATCTGGGGGAAGTGCGATGCCGTCACCAAGTGGTTGGGAGTAAATATTCTGAGCACAGGCGCCCCCCATTACCAGAAGGCAGAGTAGTAGCATACGAAAGATGGTGATTGCCGGTGTGTGCATGGTTCAGTGTCCGTCGCTTGACCAATGTGGGCGATCCGCCGCACCACCAATAAATTTTTTTACCCCATAACCGGCACCGATCTTGGCGAGTTCGGGATTCATGCCATCTCTGGGTGTTGATTGTATTGTTATGCTTTCACCTGCCGCATTCTTTATTGATAAAGAGCCCGACCATGAAATATTCATATCTATGGCTTTGCCTTCGATATGGCGTGATCGCAGTGCGGGAGCTACACGCAAACGTTGAAGTCCGTATCCGTTGACCATGTCTTGTGCAGCTTCCCGCGCGGCATGAAGATCCGGGTTGCCTGCGCTGTCATAGTGTGCCCAGTCAATGTCTACCGGGCCCTCTGGGATAGAATCCGGTGTTGTGCCATGAACGATTTTCCAGGACCAATGCATGAGGTATGCGCGTTCAGGCGGACGTTTGGTTGCGTTTATATGAACCGCTGCTCCGGCATTTCGTAATGCTTTGATGAAAAGATTTACGCTTTCTCTAAAGGGATCGGTTAAGTCGGATGTGGATACGCTCGTTGGGAATCGCGATACCCATTGGCGTCCACTGGGCTCACCGTGATCTTCGCTGCCATCGGTTTCATCGCTGCTTTCCTCTTCGACATTTGAGTTTTTTTCTCGGCTTGCTTTTGCCGTAGGCGGCTTGTCGGATGTGGTATGAGGAGCGTTCGACGTCTCTGGCAGTGAATTTGCAGTCATTGCCATGGAGTTGGCTGCAGGTCTTGAGCCGCCACTCGAGCCGGCTCCAACCACCGTCACGCTCTGCCCCGCGATCAATGTGGCGCCGCAGGCGGTCTTGTCGCCGTGGCGGGCGACGGGTTTGCCCATGACCAGCATGCTGCTGTCGCCGGTGGCGATGGTGGTGGGGCCGCATTTGGGGCAGGTGACCTTGTCGCCGAGGCGGGCGATGGGTTTGCCGTGGGTGGTGGCGGTGGGAGCGCCGGAGGCGACGGTGCCGCCATGGCTGGTCTTGTCACCCATCACGATGAATGGTTTGGTCATTTCAATGTCCCTGTTGAAATTGAAGCCACCGCATCAACCGTGTCTCCGCGGCCCTCGCCCCGGTGCGTGCAGTTCCACGTGCCCAAGGTCGCGTATGCTCTTCCAGCTGCCGCCCCAGACCAGGCCGGCTGCTTCGGCGACCTTGCCGTACAGTGCGTAACCTTGCTGCGCCCACTCGGTTTTGTCGGATATTACCAGTTTGCCATCGCGATAAAACGCGCAGTCGGCTGCAAGGCCGTACTGGTGGTAGCTCTGGCCGGGGCCGGCAAGTGTCACGCTGGCGCCCTTGGCGGCCAGCTGTGCCTGGCGTTCCGGAGACCGGTAGCCCTCGATCAGGACCATCTCGTAGCCATAACGCTCACGCATGATCTTGAAGACAGCCAGCAGGCGCTGGCTGAAGCCGGCATCGAGCCTCTTCCATTTGCGGTTGGCGTGCTCCAGGTGCAGGTGCGGCGTTTCACGCTCGACTTCGCGGGTGACGAACACTTCCGGTGGCAACGGCGGTGGCGGGGCCAGCCGTTCGCCTCGCAGCAGGCTGGCGACGAGGGATGACGTGTTGCTGTCGATGCGGATGTCGGTGTCGTAGCCCTGCAGCATCACGTGTTTGCGCAAGCCCAGGACCAGGGCGGCCGGGGTCAGCAGTGCCACCACGATGATCACTGCCAGCAGGCGGTGGTGCGTGAGTTGACGGCCATGATGCGCCAGGCTTTCACCCATCCGGCGTGAATTGCCTTGCAGGGACCGGCCCATGTGTCGCGAGGCACGGCCGAGGCGGTTGCCGGCGCTGCGGCCGGTGCCGCGGATGCCGTTCCACAGCATGTCCCGCGTTTCCGGGAAGAACACCAGCCACAGCAGCCCCATGGCTACCAGTGTCAGTAGTGTCAGTAGTGTCAGCCAACCTATCAACGGATCCATCGTCTCAAGTCATCCCATGGCCAGGCAGCCGTGCAAGGCGCCCTGTCGCGCATCGCCGCCGTCCTTCTTTCGGTCATTGTGCCCGAGTCCGGTCATGCCGGATGTGAACGGATGGCCAAAATGCATGGCCGAAAGGTTTCATAGTATCGTTCGCATGATCCCGTTTCGTACCGGTACCCGTTTTGCCAGGGAGTTGCACTTGGACCCGAAGGACTCACGACCGAGAACACCCAGCCTGCTTGCCGATGATGTGGTACAGGCAGCCGAGCCGGATCGAAGCGGCATTCTGGCGGATGGACCGGAGGCGAACGAAGCTCCACCGCCTCGATCCAGGCGTCACCCGTCGTCGCCACGCCGATACAGGCCCGCAGTGCTGTTCGGTGTGCTTGGCGTGGCCTTGGTGGCCCTTCTGGTATACGCATTTTCGGGGAATGAGCCCCCTCGGCATGCCGTGGAAACTGCTTCCGGCCGTATCGCCGGGAGTGCGGACATGGTGGCCTCGGACACCACTGACGACGGCGTGGCCGTCATTCTCCCGGGGCCACACGATGCGACCGCGGCCGGGCAGGGCGTGGACAGGAATCTGGCCTCCTCCCTGCCGGCGGGTGCCTCGAGCGCGGCCCCGGGCAGTGACGCTTCCGTCCAGGGACGGCTGGCCGATATCGTCAGTGGCCGGCATGCCGCACCGAAACGCGAGGTCGTCCGCCATCCACGCCGCACGGATTCGGACGTGGCCTTGTTGACGGCCCTTATCGCCCATGTGGAGAAGGGCGGACCGGGGGCATGGGAAAAGACCCGGAAGCTGGCTCGCCATGAAGACCTGCTGGAGCTTCGGATGCAGGATTGTCCGGCAGCCAATACCAAGGCGGGTCTCGATTGCCGCAAACGCATATGCGAGGGGCAGGAAGGCCGTTCCCCGGCCTGTCCGGCCCCCGTGCCGGACGGCAAGGACTGACACCTCCCGGTCGCGCCTTTCCGGGCATGCCCGCGTCCCCGCACGGCCATGCCGTTTCCGGGTCGGGTGCGCGGGGGCATGGCTGGCTGAAGCCAGGGGTTCCGTCGCCGGATGGGCGCCATTGCAGGCGTGCTCGTCAAAAGCCGCCTTCTTCTTCACGACCGCCAGGGACTCCCAGCAGCTCCTGCAGTTCACCGAGCGCCGGGTTGTCTTCCTTCAGCACCGTCTTCAACCAGACATGCAGCGGCATGTTGCCCCATCGGGCGGCGCGCTCGGCCAGATAGGCCACCGGGCTGTGCGGTTCGGTGCGACGGAAGAATTCGGCTACCTGCTGCAGCTGGAGCAGAGCCTCGCGCCGGGTCGTGATCGGGCCGGCAGCATGGGGCGCGGCGGCAGGAGGTGGCGTGCCCGTTGCCGGTGTGGCAGCTTCGGTGCCCGGAGCCGTTTCCATCACGGAGGGATCTTCGCTGCCCGGTGACACCACGCCCGCGGCGGCCGCCAAGCGCAGGGCGCTGGCGACCACGTTGTCCAGCATGTCGCGCGTGGCGCTGAAGCTGGGGCCGTCCATGCCGAGGTGCGCATCAATCACACGCTCGAGTTCTTGCAGTGCATCTTTTGCCTTCGGCGCCTCTTCGGTCAAGTGCCGATAAAAATCGAAGGGTGTGGCTGCACGCGCGGCATCAATGCGCGACATGTCCGGATATTCCGATGCCTCATGACCGGCATCGGCATTGACGCGTGCCGCCATTTCCAGGTCTACCGCCGTGAAGTGACCTTCCGGCGCGTGGGTCAGTGCGATCTGGCGCATCCAGGTGATCGATTGTGAAAGCATCCAGCTGAGGTTGCCTACGCGCAGCTCCTGATCGCCGTCTTCGGCCACGGGGTGCAGGTCGTCCCAGAAGCGTTCGCACAATCCCGCCACCAGACGGTAACCATGGGCCAGCCCGGTGAAGCCCTCGGTATGCGTACAGGCTTCGGCCATCCAGGCGGCCAGGCGCAGGTCCTTGCTGCGTGATTGCAGCAGTTCACTGCACTGCTGGATCACGGCAGGCCAGTCGGCGGTTTTCAGGTCGGTAACCCACTCGCCCTGGTCAAGCGTGGCATCGTCGCTGCGACGAGCTTCCTGGATAGCATCGAACTGGGGGGAAAAGGAAAGATCGGCACCGGCAGGTGTGTCGTCGGAAATCGGCTGGAGAAGCGTTTCGATATCGGTCATGGATGGCAATCCCTCGCTGGGTGACGATATAGCGGAACCCGTGAGCCACGCGACGGCAGGACGGGGACCCTGGCTCCGCGATGGTACTCCATCCCTCGCACATGTAGGCCGTGTGCTGTCACAAGCGTGGTTGTCGGGAGATGGTGGCAGCGGCTCGGCAGAAAAAAGGAAGGCGCAGGCATTGGCGATGCTTTCCTTCGGGGAGCGGCGGAAGTGCTTCGCTTGCTTTTTGAAAAGGAAGGCGTAGGGGATGAGTCCTTTCGCGTGATCTCCATCACAATTTTGGAATCGTGACTTTCGTCATAGGTGAACGGCATATCCAAATCCGATGGTTTCACTTGAAATGATTGCCCGAGCGGTTCTAGGGTAGGTGGCGTCCGCCGGCGGGGAGGTTGGCGGATGTTCCGTAGCAGCGTGATTCCTTGGGGAGGGTCACGCCCATCCAGGTCCCACGACCGGCCTTCTCAGGGAACCAGGGGAGAGGGTCAACCGCTGGGCAATACGGGACGCATCAACAGCACGACAAAAGCACGACGCTGCACCTGTGTGGTCAGCGTTTCCGTTCATTGGACCATTCGGGCCAAGACGGGCTCGTTTGTCCAAAATTTGGAGGAATAGCTTGTGATGCATCACCATTTGCGATTGAAACTGCTTGTGGCAGCCCTGGGGGCGGCTGCCATGTCGACGGCCACCGCGGCAAGCGTGGACCATCTCCGGGCGCAGAGCGTATCGGCGGTTCCGGTGGCCAGGTTGAGTGCCCAGCTGGGTCTCGGTACGGATGCCACGTTGAAGGCCCGGGTCGCCAAGCCCGGCGTCAACGGCATCACTACTGTGCGCATGCAGCAGATGTACAAGGGGGTGCCGGTGTATGGTCGCTCCGTGGCCGTGCGCCAGAACGTGCAGGGCGCCGCGGTGAAGGTGTCCGGCACGCTGGAGAAGAAGCTGGCCGTGGACCTGCCGACGGTGACACCGCGTCTCAGCGCGGACCGTGTCCAGGCCCTGCTGCGTCGCCACGTGCAACCAAAACTGTTCGATTTCGGGCAGACCATCTACAACAAGCAGAGCACGCTGTACGTCTATCCGGGCCAGGCGCAGGGCCAGAAGGCGCGCTTGGCGTACCTGGCCTCGTACGTGGTCGCCGGTCCGGGCAAGGTGGCGCGTCCCACCGCTCTTGTCGATGCCAATACCGGCGCCATCATCAAGCAGTGGGATGGTTTGACCACCGACCAGATCATCAACGGCGGCGGCCCCGGCGGCAATTCCAAGACCGGCATCTACTACTACAACCAGAGCGGCAACCCGCCGCTGGTCATCACCCAGAGCGGCAGTTCCTGCTACCTGTACAACTCGGATGTACGCACCTACAACATGAACCATTCCCAGTACGGTTCGGGAACCCTGGTGAGCTTCAGCTGCCCCAATCACTCTGGCGACAGCATCAACGGCGCCTACTCGCCGGCCAACGATGCCCACCACTTCGGCCAGGTGGTGCACGACATGTACACCGACTGGTTCGGCTCGCCACCGCTCAACCAGGTGTTGCAGATGCGCGTGCACTACGGCAACAACTACGAGAACGCGTTCTGGGACGGCACCGCGATGCATTTCGGTGACGGCGGCAGCACGTTCTATCCGTTGGTGGCGCTGGATGTCACCAGTCACGAGATCAGCCACGGTTTCACCGAGCAGCACTCGGGCCTGCAGTACACCGGCCAGTCCGGCGGCATGAACGAAGCCTTCTCGGACATGGCCGGCGAAGCGGCCGAGTACTTCGACCGTGGCTCCAACGACTGGCTGGTCGGCAGCGATATTTACAAGGGCAGTGGCGCCCTGCGCTACATGTGCACGCCGACCCAGGACGGCTACTCCATCGACAATGCCGCCGACTACTATCCCGGCATCGACGTCCACCTCTCCAGCGGCGTGTACAACAAGGCGTTCTGCACCCTGGCCAAGACCAGCGGCTGGAACACCCGGA
>CAZMXV010000118.1:0-7035 GCA_964570295.1 uncultured Rhodanobacteraceae bacterium | reverse complement strand
AGACCGCATCGGCGGTCTCCGGATCGGTCATGATCGTGGCCGGATTGGAGTTCACAAGAATGACGCGAAAGCCTTCTTCTTTCAGGGCCTTGCACGCTTGTGCTCCGGAATAATCGAATTCGCAGGCCTGGCCGATGACGATCGGGCCGGCACCGATGATGAGGATGGATTGGAGGTCGGTACGTTTGGGCATGGTTCAACTCCGGGACCGGGGACCGGGGACCGGGGACCGGTGGTCACCGAGGGGGCGCCCCAAAGATTGTTGCAATCGATAAAGCATTTTGCTGATGCGCTCACACAGGATCAGGCAATCATTAACGGATTCACCGTCACCCATCTCCAAATCTCGTGAGAGCAACAGTTGTGTCTGAAGCTCAGCCGCCGAGCCGGACGCCAACGAGACAAAACGGGCGTAATCCTTGCGTGAGTTGCGCGCGTTGCCTTCGGCAATGTTCGATGGAATCGAAACGGCGGCCCTTTGCATCTGTGAGCACAACCCGTAACGTTCTTCCCGAGGCAAACGGGCGGTCAATTGATAGATCCGCTTGGCGAGTACCATCGCGTCCTGCCATACATTCAACTCGCGAAAATGCGAGACACTCATGAAGCCCGCCCGCTCTGCCGGTCCCCGGTCCCCGGTCCCCGGTCTCCATCAGCCATCAGGCTGGCGAAACGGTCGAACAGGTAAATGATGTCGTGCGGCCCGGGCGAAGCTTCCGGATGGCCCTGGAAACAAAAGGCCGGGCGGTCGGTCAGGGCGAAGCCCTGAAGCGATCCGTCGAACAACGACTTGTGGGTCACGCGCACGTTGTCCGGCAGCGTGTCCGGGTCGGCGGCGAAGCCGTGGTTCTGGCTGGTGATCAGCACGCGGCCGTCGTCCAGGTCCTTGACCGGGTGGTTGGCGCCGTGGTGGCCGAATTTCATCTTGACGGTCTTCGCGCCCAGCGCCAGCGCCATCAGCTGATGACCGAGGCAGATGCCGAACAGCGGGATGCGGGCGTCCAGGAGCCGTCGAGTGGCTTCGATGGCGTAATCGCAGGCGGCCGGGTCGCCGGGGCCGTTGGACAGGAACACGCCGTCCGGCTGCATGGCCAGCACCTCGTCGGCCGGTGTTTCGGCCGGTACCAGGCGGATGTCGCAACCGCGGTCGGCCAGCAGGCGCAGGATGTTCCGCTTGACGCCGAAATCGTAGGCCACGACCTTGAAGCGGGGTGTGGCACGGGCAAACTCGCCGGCGGTCAGGTCCCAGGTGCCTTCACTCCAGTCCGTCGGCTGGTCGATGCAAGCCACTTTCGCCAGGTCCACGCCGTCGAGGCCGGAAAACCCCCGGGCTTTGGCCAGGGCGGCATCGGCATCCGCGGCTTCACCCGCCACGATGCAACCTTTCTGCGCCCCTTTCTCGCGCAGCAGGCGGGTCAGGCGGCGCGTGTCGATGCCGGCGATGGCGACCACGCCGTGGCGCTCGAGGTAGGCGGGAAGCGACTCGCCGGAGCGCCAGTTGCTGGGCTGGCGCGGTACGTCACGCACGATCAAGCCTGCCGCCTGCACCCGGTCCGATTCGACGTCGACTTCGTTGCAGCCCGTGTTGCCGATATGCGGGCAGGTCAACGTGACCAGCTGCTGCATGTAGGAAGGGTCGGTGAGGATTTCCTGGTAACCGGTCATGGCGGTGTTGAACACCACCTCGCCGACCGTTTCCCCCGGGGCGCCAACCGAATGGCCACGAAAAACACTGCCATCTTCGAGAACGAGCAGGGCTGGAATCATCAGGACCGCCTCACGGGTGCGACAAAGCCCGCAGGCCGACTGGGGCCTGGACGGGTTTGAAAGGAAAGAATAACCGGGCGGGTCGATATGTTAAGCGTCCACCACGGAGCTGTCCACAAGAAATTTGGCATGGCCGCTTCCGCTGCCGCCTGCCGAGGTGCCGGCAAGGCATTACAATGACCACCCTCCCCGCCTTTCCCGCACCCGCATGACCACCCTCCTCGATCCTGCCCAGTTCGACCGCCCTGACACGCTGGTCCATGAACAGCCGTTTTCGTTCATGGTGGCGCACGCCATGCTCCCCGCAAGCCGGTACCAAGCCCTGGAGAAGGATTTTCCGCGCTACAACGAAGCGGGTTTTTTCCCGTACGACGAGAGCGAATGCGGCCCCGCCATCCGTGAGCTGGTGGAAAGGCTGACCACCCCGGCGTTCGCTGACGCGGTGGGACGGCGCCTGGGTATCGAGGATCTGGGCCAATACCCCACCCTGGTCACGATCTGCCGGTCGCTGAACCGCCGCCACGGCACCATCCATACCGACAGCAAGTCCAAGGTGGCCACGGCGCTGCTGTACCTCAACGGGAGGTGGCCCGACACCAGCGACGGTTGCCTGCGTTTCCTTGACACCATCGACGATATCGACGCCATGGTCGCTCCCGAGGTCAAGCCCCTGTACGGCGAGTTCGTGGCCTTCCGGCGCGCCGACAACTCCTTCCACGGCCACCTGCCCTACGAGGGCGAGCGGCGCGTCATCCAGGTCGCGTGGCTGGTCAGCGAGGAGGCCCGGCTGCGCAAAACCCAGCGTGGCCGTTTCTCGCGCGCCTTCAAAAAACTGTTCGGCGCGCTGGACCAGAAGATCGGCGCCAAGCGCGACCGCAGCGCCTCGCACCGCTGAATTTCCCGCGGGAAACGCGGGCCGGCCCTCACCGCCTCCACGCCGGACAAAATGAAAAAACGGCCCGGGGAACACGTTCCCCGGGCCGTTTCGTTGCATGGCCTACATGCGCTCCCTGGAGTACTGGATGTCCAGTTTGCTCTTGAGCAGGTCCAGCCATTCGTTGGTGGCCGAGGCCGCGTAGGCACGGCGCATCTGCCCGGCCAGCATCCTGCGCTGGGCTTCGGGGATGTCTTCGGGGTCGCCCGGATGCACGCCCTTGAGCGCCAGCAGGGCAAAGCTTCCCTCGCCCAGCGCCACCTTGGCGAAACGGGGGGCGTCGGCGGCCGGCGTCGGCAGGGTGAAAGCCTTGTCCAGGATGGCCGGAGCCACACCGGGCTGCTCGCGACGCGCCGCATCCAGGGATTGCACGTCGAGTTTGTCGGACTCGGCCAGCTTGTCCAGGCTGCCGGCCTTTTCCAGCTTGGCGAAGAGCTGGTCGGCGCGCGCGGCGGCACGTTTCTCGATGCGCTGGTCCAGTATCTTCTGGCGCACCTTGTCGGCCACCTGATCCAGCGGCAGCGTCTCGGCCGGCTTGTGCTGGTCGAGATGGATCACCACCATGTGGTTGCTGCCCAGCGAGATCGGATCGGACGTGTTGCCGTCCTTCAGCACGTTGTCGGAGAAGGCGATCTGCACCACATGGGGATCGGCGGTGATGCCTTCCTTGCCACCCTTGCGGTCGAACAGGCCGGTGTGCTCGATTTTCAGGCCCAGCTGCTCGGCAGCCGGCTCCAGCGAGGTCGGATTCTGGTAGACGATATCGGTGAGCTTGCCGGCCAGCTCGCTGTAGCGGCGCTCGCGACCGGACTCCCGGATCTCGGTAGCCAGCTGCTCGCGCACTTCGTCGAGCGGCTTGGCCTTGCCTTCGCGCACGTCGCGCAGCCAGATGATGTGGTAGCCCTCGGGCGACAGCACGGGCTTGGATATCTCGCCTTTCTGCATGGAGAACATGGCGTCCTCGAAGGCCTTGTTGGTCATGCCCTTCTGCAGCCAGCCCAGATCGCCGCCGGTCAGGCGCGAGCCGGCGTCGTCGGAATATTTCCTGGCCAGTGCCGCGAAGTCGCTGCCCTTGGCCCTGGCCAGCTTGTCCACCTTGTTGGCCTTGGCCAGGGCAGCCTTCTGCTGCTCGGCGGTGGCGTTGTCCGGCACCTTGATGAGGATGTGCGACACCTCGCGCTGCTCCGGCTCGACGAAGCGATGCTTTTCCTGTTCGTAGCGTGCCTTCAAGGCAGCCTCGTCGACCTTGTCGTCGTCTTTCAGGCTGGACGCATCGAGCTCGATGTAACTCAGCGACACCTGCTCGGGCCGCACGAAATCACTCTTGTGCGCCTGGTAATAGGCGGCCACGTCGGCGTCGGACACCTTGGTGTCCTCCAGGGCCGGCCGCGGCAGCACGACGTAGGCGAGGTCGCGCGTCTGCAACTGCAGTTTCAGGTAGGCATCCACATCGGCACTGGAGATGGTGCTCGTTTCGGCCAGGATGTCCGGCAGAAGGCGGGCTTCCAGGTCCGCGCGCACCTGTTCCTGGAACATCGTCGGAGTCATGCGGTTGTTGGCCAGCACCGCCCGGTAGGAGTCGGGATCGAACTTGCCGTCGACCTGGAACGCGGGCACCGAAGCGATCTCCTGACGGATGCTGGCGTTGGTGACGGCCAGGCCCAGTTCGTCACCGGACAGCTTCAGCAAATAGCGGTTGACCATGCTGTCGACGATCTGCTGCTTGACCTCGGGCTTTTCGAAGTAGGAAGCGTCGAACTGCTCGCCCTGCTGCGCGCTCATCTGCTGGCGCAGGTTGTTCATCTGTTCCTGGTATGCCTGCTGGGAGATTTCGTGCTTGCCGACCTTGGCCACCCAGGTGTCCTGGTGGCTCACGACATAGCTGCCCAGTCCCCAGCCGGCCAGCAGCAAGGAAAGGATGCCGAAAATGATGATGGCCGGCCAACCCTGGATTTTATCGCGCAGATTCTGGAGCATGAAAACGTTTCCGACTTTTTGACGCAAATGACAAGGGCGCCACGCAGGCGCCCTTGTTCGGCATACACCCCTGTAGGTGGCGGAGTGGACGGGACTCGAACCCGCGACCCCCGGCGTGACAGGCCGGTATTCTAACCAGCTGAACTACCACTCCGTGGTGGGTGCTGAGGGTTTCGAACCCCCGACCCTCGCCGTGTAAAGGCGACGCTCTACCACTGAGCTAAGCACCCTGGCGGCCCCGACGTGGCCCGGCGACAACCGGACCACCTGGGGCCTTGCACAGAAGGCCGATTAGTTTAGTGCGTCCTTCAGCGCCTTGCCAGGCTTGAATGCCGGCACCTTGGAAGCCTTGATCTTGATGGTCTCGTTGGTACGCGGGTTGCGGCCCATGCGGGCGGCACGCTTGCGCACGGAGAACGTGCCAAAGCCCACCAGCGAAACGGTGTCGTTCTTTTTCAGGGCCTTCTTCACGCAGTCGGTGAAAGCGTCCACCGCACGCGTGGCATCGGCCTTGCTCAGGTCGCACGATTCGGCAATGCAGTTGACGAGCTCGGATTTGTTCATTGAGTAACTCCCTAAAACGGTTGAAGTAGCGCGCAAGTTCGAGAGGGGCGAGGCGCGCCCGCAATGTTGTCGTCGGCCTCCCCCACGTTGGCCGCTTCGGTCGCCGTGCCGGTGTCGGACCTGCGCCGCACCGAACGCGGTTAAACCTTTATACCAGCGCCCCCAAATGTCCGCAATACGAGATGTTGCAAGGGTTTCCACGCATCCGGGCTGTCATATGCGACTTGCGTAAAAGGCCCAAAAAATGCTTGTCCCAGCGGGTCGTGTCCGCTTTGACCTTCAATTTCAAGACGATGCACGCGCCATTGCATGTGGTGTGCGCGCATGCCGTCGCATGCCCGCTTTGCCATCCGGGCACCAAAACCGCCGAATGGCGACAAAAACGAAACGCCCCGGCCGTTTCCGGCCGGGGCGTTTCGCATCGTCGGTGCCGCCTCAATGCGGGCGCGAAGGGGCCTCCTGGCGAGTCTTGCGGCCACCGGACGCGCGCCGCTCGGTGGACGTCCCCTTGCCGCCGCGGCTCTTGGACGCCGGACCCAGCGGATGCTCCAGGGCCAGATCCAGCACCTCGTCGATCCAGCGTACCGGATGGATGTCCAGGGCCCGGGTGATGTTGTCGGGAATGTCGGCCAGATCCTTGCGGTTCTCTTCCGGGATGATCACCGTGGTGATGCCGCCGCGATGTGCCGCCAGCAGCTTTTCCTTGAGCCCGCCGATCGGCAGCACACGGCCGCGCAGCGTGATCTCGCCGGTCATGGCCACTTCCGAACGCACCGGCACGCCGGTGAGCACGGAAACCAGCGAGGTGCACATGGCAATGCCCGCGCTGGGACCGTCCTTGGGCGTGGCACCTTCCGGCACATGCACGTGGATGTCGTGCTTGTGGTGGAAGTCGGGGTCGATACCCAGGCGGTCGGCGCGCGCGCGCACCACGGAGAGGGCCGCCATGATCGATTCCTTCATCACGTCGCCCAGCTGGCCGGTGTGGACCAGCTTGCCCTTGCCCGGCATCACCGAACACTCGATGCTGAGCAGGTCGCCGCCGACCTGGGTCCAGGCCAGACCCGTGACCAGCCCGATTTCGTTGCTCTTTTCCTTGCGGCCGAAGTCGAAGCGGCGCACGCCCAGGTACTTGTCGAGTTTCTTCGCGTCGACCTTGACCATGGACTTGGCGGTAGCCTTCTTCGCACCCGTCTTCTTGCCCGCGGACTTCTTGCCCTTGGCGATCCTGGCCGGGCCGCTCAGGGCCAGCTCCTTGACCACCTTGCGGCAGATGCGCGCCAGCTCGCGTTCCAGGCTGCGCACGCCGGCCTCGCGCGTGTAATAGCGCACGATGTCGCGGATGGCGCCCTCGGAGACACTCAGTTCATCCTCGGCCAGCCCGTTGGCCTTGAGCTGCTTGGGCAGCAGGTAGCGCCGCGCGATGGCCAGCTTCTCGTCCTCGGTGTAGCCGGGGATGCGGATGACCTCCATGCGGTCCAGCAGCGGGCCGGGAATGTTCAGCGAGTTGGCGGTGGCAATCCACATCACCTGCGACAGGTCCAGGTCCACTTCCAGATAGTGGTCGTTGAACGCGTGGTTTTGCTCCGGATCCAGCACCTCCAGCAGCGCCGAGGACGGATCGCCACGGAAGTCCATGGCCATCTTGTCGATCTCGTCGAGCATGAACAGCGGGTTGTTGGTGGCCGCTTTCTTGAGGTTCTGCACGATGCGGCCCGGCATGGAGCCGATGTAGGTACGGCGATGGCCGCGGATCTCGGCCTCGTCGCGCACGCCGCCCAGGCTCATGCGCA
>CAZMXV010000117.1:0-7288 GCA_964570295.1 uncultured Rhodanobacteraceae bacterium | reverse complement strand
TGGTCGCTACCCCCTCAAGGTAGTGCGTCTACCAATTCCGCCACCTGGGCAATGCTTTGAAACTCAGTTTTTGGTCGGCTCGGGTTGCCCCGTGTCCTTGCCGGTCGTTGTCGACGGCGCCGTGGCTGCCGGAACATCCGAGCCTGCGGCCTGGTCCTGGCTCGCGCCCTGCGCCGCGGGCACGTCACCCGCCGGCTGCGTGGCGGCGGGCACGTCATCCGCCGGCTGGCTGGCGGCAGGGGCCTTGCCCTGCTCCGCCGTGTCCGCCGGGGCGCCGGTGGCCACACCGGACATCACGCCAAGGTCGCTGACTGGTTGCGGTGCGCCGCTGTGCGCCAGGTACACGGCCATGCCGAGGCTGAGCACGAAGAACAGGGCCGCCAGGATGCCGGTGGCACGGCTCAGGAAACTGGCCGATCCGCTGGCGCCGAACACCGTTCCCGAGCCACCGCCGCCGAAGCTGGCGCCCGCGCTGGCGCCCTGGCCGCGCTGCATGAGGATCAGCACGATCATCGCCGCCGCGATCAGGATGTAGAAAACGCTGAATATGATGAACATAAATCAATCCACCGCGTACGGTCAGGACCGTGCCGCGGCACAAATGGCCAGAAAATCGGCGGCTTTGAGGGAGGCGCCACCGATCAGTCCGCCGTCCACGTCGGGCTGCCGGAAAAGCTCGGCGGCATTGGCCGGCTTGACGCTGCCCCCGTAAACGATGCGGATCAGATTGGAGATTTTACCATCCCGCTTCGCCAAATGGCTACGGATGAATGCATGAATCTGCTGCGCCTGCTCCGGCGAAGCCGTGCGACCGGTGCCGATGGCCCAGACCGGCTCGTAGGCCACCACGGCCCGGGCGAAGCCCTCGATGCCGCAGGTGTCCAGCACCGCGTCCAGCTGCCGCGCGATCACGGCCTCGGCCTGGCCGGCCTCGCGTTCATCCAGCGACTCGCCCACACACAGGACCGGCACCAGGTCCGCCTGCCGCGCGGCGGCGAACTTGGCCGCGACCCGCGCGTCGGTCTCGCCGTGGTACTGGCGACGCTCGGAATGGCCGACCAGTGCCCAGCCGCAACCCACGTCGTGCAGCATGGCGGCCGACACCTCGCCGGTGAAGGCACCCTGCTCCGTGTGCTCGCTGACATCCTGCCCGCCCACGCCCAGCGCGCCGGCATGGCGGGCGGCGATCTCGGGCAGGTAGGGGAACGGCGGAAACACGGCCACGTCGACGCCCTGCGGCAGGTCGCGCACGATGGCGTCCACCAGCTCGCGGGCCATGGCCCGCGAAGCGTGCATCTTCCAGTTTCCGGCAACCAGTTTCGTGCGCATGAGCATGGCTTGTGGCTGAACAAAGGCCGCAAATCATAGCGTCGCCGTCTCCCGACGGCAATGGATGCCCCTTATGATGACGGTTTCCACCCCACCCTTTGCGACATGCCATGCCCCATCGAGCCCTGGTCACCGGCGCCTCCGCCGGCATCGGCGCGGCTTTCGCGCACGCGCTGGCCGCACGCGGTCACGCCCTGGTCCTGACCGCCCGGCGCAGCGACCGGCTGCAGGCACTGGCGGCCGAGCTGAAGCAGGCCCACGGCACGGACGTCGTGGTCGCCCCGGCGGACCTCGCCGACCCGGATACGCCCGCGCAGTTGGTGGACGTGCTGGAGCATCATGGCCTGGACATCGACCTGCTGGTCAACAATGCGGGCTACGGCGTGCCCGGCAGCCTGCACGCGCACCCGTGGGACACCCACCGCGACTTCATCCAGGTCATGATGACCGCGCCCACCGAACTGGCGCACCGCCTGCTTCCCGGGATGCGCCGGCGCCACCACGGGCGCATCATCAACGTGGCTTCGCTGGCCGGCCACCTGCCCGGTTCGCGCGGGCACACGCTGTACGCCGCCGCCAAGACCTACCTGATCCGTTTCTCGCAATCGCTGGCCCTGGAAAACCGCGGCCACGGCATCCACGTGTGCGCGCTCTGCCCCGGTTTCACCTGGAGCGAATTCCACGATGTCACCGGCACACGTGCCCTGGTCTCGCGCATGCCGCGCTGGATGTGGATGGATGCCGGGCGCGTGGCCCGCGAAGGTCTGGAGGCGGTCGAGCGCGGCTGCATCGTGTACACGCCCGGGCGCATCAACCGCCTGATCAAGGCCACCGCCGAAGTACTCCCCGACCGGCTCGCCATGTACCTGTCGGCGCGCCACTCCGGCGCCTACCGCCACGCCGATCCGGACGACGGCAAGTAAGACGGCGTCTCCCTGCATGCCGCGCCCAACCATTACACTGGCGGCACCCCCATTTTCCGCATGCCATCATGACCCGTTCGCTGAAAGTCGCCCTGCTGCAGGAAACCGACCACGGCAGCCGCGACGCCAACCTGGACGCCATCGAGCAAGGCCTGCGCGAAGCGGCGGCCGCCGGCGCGCAACTGGTGCTGCTGCAGGAACTGCACAACGGCCCCTATTTCTGCCAGAGCGAGGACGTGACCACCTTCGACCGGGCCGAACCGGTCCCGGGGCCGTCCACCGACCGCCTCGGCAGGCTGGCCGGCGAGCTGAAACTGGTCGTGGTGGCCTCGCTGTTCGAACGACGCGCCGCCGGGCTTTACCACAACACCGCCGTGGTCTTCGACCGCGGCCCCGGCATCGCCGGCATCTACCGCAAGATGCACATCCCGGACGATCCCGGCTTCTACGAGAAGTTCTACTTCACCCCCGGCGACCTCGGCTTCCACCCCGTCGAAACCTCGCTGGGCAAGCTGGGCGTGCTGGTGTGCTGGGACCAGTGGTATCCCGAGGCCGCACGCCTGATGGCGCTGGCCGGCGCCGAGATCCTGCTCTACCCCACTGCCATCGGCTGGGACCCCGCCGACGACGAGGCCGAGAAGCGCCGTCAGCGTGACGCCTGGATCACCGTGCAGCGCGGCCATGCCGTGGCCAACGGCCTGCCGCTCCTTGCCACCAACCGCACCGGCTTCGAACCCGATGCCAGCGGCCAGGGGCGCGGCATCGACTTCTGGGGCTCCAGCTTTGTCGCCGGCCCCCAGGGCGAATTCCTGGCCCAGGCCGGCACCGGTGGACGCGAGGTGCTGCTGGCCGATGTCGACATGCGGCGCAGCGAGGACGTGCGCCGCATCTGGCCGTTCCTGCGCGACCGCCGCATCGACGCCTACGGGGACCTGCTGAAGCGCTTCCGCGACTGACCGGTCGTCCCCCCGCTGCCGGACGGATGCAGCACCACGGTGGCTGTCATGCCGGCCGCCAGGCGCGTGCCCTCGGGAAGACTGCCCGCGTCGATGCCGATGCGCACCGGGATGCGCTGGGCCAGGCGCACCCAGTTGAAAGTGGGGCTGACGTCCGCCAGCAGGCCCGAGCCGGTGGGGTTCTGGCTGTCGGCGATGCCCTTGGCGATACCCTCGACGCGGCCGCTGAAACGGGCCCCGTCCATGAGCCGGATGTCGACCGCATCGCCCACGTGCACGCCGGGCAGCTTGGTTTCCTCGAAATACCCGTACAGCCAGAAGCCGTGGCTGCCGACCAGCGCCATGCCGGCCTGCCCGGCATGCGCGTATTCCCCGGCATATACCTCCAGGTTGGTGACGTAGCCGTCGATCGGCGCCCGCACCCGGGTCCGGGCCCGGTTCAACTCTGCCAGGTCCAGCGCGGCCTGCGCCTGCTCCACCGCGGCCAGCGCCCGGGCCCGCGCGGCCGCGGCCTTGCCGTGCGAGGCCAGCACCGCTTTCCATTGCGCATGCGCGGCTTTCGCTTCGGCGGCGGCATTGCCGCGCGCCTCGCGGGAAATGTTGTCGCCCATGCGCTGGCGGCGCTCGGCCTCGGCATGACGCATGGCCCAGGTGGCGCGTGCCGCTTCGGCATTGGCCGTGGACGCGCTGATGTCGGCACCGGCCGCCTTGGCCGCCGCCCGGGCCGTGTCCAGCCCGGCGCGGGCCTGGGCCACGGCATTGCGAAAGCGCGCGTCGTCGATCTGGAACAGCAGGTCGCCCTGGTGCACCCGCTGGTTGTCGTGCACGGCCACGCGGGAAACCAGGCCGGACACGTCCGGCGCCACCTCCACCACCTCGGCACGCACGCGGGCGTCCCGCGTCCATGGCGAATACATGTAGTGCCGCCACAGCTGCCAGGCCACCAGAGCGGCCAGCACGGCCATGACGGCGGTAATCGAAAATCGGATGAGGGATGCGGTCTTCATGATGGCCTCAGCGCATCAACAGCAGGCCTAACCCGCCAAAGATGCAGACGAACAAAGCGCTACGGAACAGCGCGGGATGCCAGACATGGCGGTACAGGCCATGGCGGCCGGCCAGCCGGTCCAGCAGCCACAGCAGCAGAAGGCTGAAGAGGAACACCGGCAGCAGGCCGGGCACCAGAGCGCCCGCCACGACAATTTCACGCGGCATGACGCACCTCCTCTTGTGGCGCGGCGGCACCGGGTCGCATGTAACGGGCCAGCACCGAGCCGTGATCCAGCAGTGCCAGCCGCAGCAGGTGCAGATGGCGCAGCACGCCGGCGTTGCCCGCTTCACCGGCCTCGCGCAAAGCCGCCACGAGACGCCGCCGTGCATCCGCATAACGGCGGCGCCCCGGGGCCTCGTACAAGGCGGCCAAGGCATCGATCACGTGGCCGATGCGCACCCGCAGGGCCTCGCCGGCGTGCGGCATGTCGCGGCGCAGCTCGATAATGGCGCGGCCCGTTTCATGCACCGAAATGGCCCACGCCAGAAGATGGCGCGACTCGCTGCTGCCCTCGCCGGTGTAGCCGAGGATGCGGATGAACAGGTCGCGGCTGGCGCTTTCCAGGCGCTGGCGCGCGGTGGCCAGCGGACCGCGGCAGGCCCGCGCCACCTCGGCGCGCAGCTTGTCCACCATGCGTCGGTACAGGAACCGGTTGTCCGCCGCCGTGGCGAACAGGCCGATGGCCACGACGGCAAGGACCGTGCCGAGGGAGAAGCCCATGCCGCGGTTGACGAATGCGGGCATGTCGAAATGCATCAGGCCGGCCGGCTCCAGCATCAGCATGAAGGCCACCATCATGCCCTTGGCCACCGGCACCAGCGGGGCACGCGTATGCAGATAGAAGCCGACCACTAGGAAAGGCAGCAGGCCACTCACGAACAGCGGGAACCCGTCCATGTGCTGCATCACCCCGAACACGCAGACGAACGCGGCCACGGTGCCGATGATCCAGCCCCTGCACATGCTTGCGGCCGACTTCACCGGACGGGGCGTGCTGGCCATCAGGCCGCACACGATGGCGGCATTGAGCATGGCGTCGGCGGCACCGGGCCAGGCGCTCAGTATCCACGTCACGCCCAGCACCAGCATCACGCCGGTGGTGCGCAGGGTCGTGAACGCCGCCCCCAGCCAGTCGTTGCCATGGGAAAAACCGGCATCGGCGCGATCCACGCGGGCGCGTTGCGGCGCCAGACCGGCCAGGTCCACATAGGCCAGGGCGTAGTCGCGCAGCTCGCGCACGAAACGCACTGCCAGTTCGGTTCCCGAATCGAAGTCCAGCAACAGGTCGCGCCGCTCCAGGCGTTGCCGCAAGGGTTCGGCGCGCGCCTGGAGCGTGGTGTCCAGCCCCTCCAGCCGCCACGCCAGCATGGCGGCCTGCCGTGCCACCGTGCGAGGGGTGTCGACGCGCTCGAGCACGCCGGAAATGACGGAAAAAAGCACCATCAGCGCTTCGCGGGCCCGGGCGTGGTCATGGTCCTGCAACCGGTTCATCAGGTGGTGCAGGGTCTGGTAGCTGCTGGAAACCGCCATGAAACGCTGGTTGAGGCGGCGCGTTCGCGGGCTGCGTACCCGCACGCCGGCATCCTCGAACACCACCGAGCTGCGGAGGTTTTCCACGCCCACCACCTCGCGCACGAAACGCAGATGGGCCTTTTCCAGTTCCGACCGCTCCAGGGAACCGGCCATGCTGTCGCGCACGAACGCCACGAAACCGGTGAACTGGGCACGGATGGTGCCGCGCAACGCCTGGCTGAGCCGCTGCGGCGCGATCACGTCGCTGACCACGCCGGCCACCAGGATGCCGAGCATCACCTCGCTGACACGCATCAGCGCGGACTGGAAAGTCTGGTCGGGGTGGCCGAGCACCGGCAGGATCACGATACCCGCGGTGTAACCAGCCAGCACGAAGCCATAGGACTTGAAATTGCGGAACAGCGACGCGCCTCCGGCACAGACGCCCAACCACAGCGCCAGACCTGCCAGCAGGAGGTCGCGCTGCTGCGGAAACGCCGCCATCAGCGCCATCGACGCCAGGCAGCCCACCAGCGTCCCCAGACCGCGGTAGAAGCTTTTGGCCAGCACCATGCCGCTTTGCGGGTTGATCACGATGGCGCAGGTCAGCATGGCCGTGCCGGGCTGCTCCAGCCCGACACGCATGGCGATCCATGCGGTCAGGAACACCGCCAGACAGGCCTTGGCCACGAAGACCCAGTCCCGGCCCGCGCCCGCCATGGCCTCGTGCCAGCCCTCGCGCCAGCCGCCGTGGAGCACCTTCGTGTTCATGCCTGCCCGCGCATGCGCTCGGTATGGGTGAGCATTTTCTTCAGCAACTGCTCCAGCACCGCCTGCTCTTTCGTATCCAGCCCCTCGACGCTGGTGTTGAGCAGCGTCTCCATGTCCGGCAGCAGGTCTTCCAGAAGGGCCGTGCCGCGCGCGCTGAGGCGCAGTTCCACCTTGCGCCGGTCCGCGTCGCTGGGCGCGCGATGGATCAGCTGCTTGTCGCACAGGACATTGCACACGCGCGTGATGTTGGCCACCTTCTCGCCCGCGGCCTCGGCCAGCTGCGAAGGGGTGATGGTGCCGTCCTCGCTGCCGTACAGCATCATCAGGATGTTGTAGTCGGTGTGATTGATGCCGTGCCTGCGCAGGCTGGCATTGGCCGCATCGTGCACACTGCGCGCAATGTGCTTGACCAGACGCACCAGCACCGCCGGCTCCCTGGGAAAGCTGGGAAAACGCGCACAGGTGGTGTCTATGCGGTGTTCGGTGGCATCGAAGACATGCATGGTCGGCTCCCGCCCGGATTCAGGGCACACATGCTACTTCTGTATATTACATTTGTAAAGTATTTAATCATGTGTCACCGTGCCGGACGCCTTGCCGGAACCGGCGGCCATCGTGGCACGCCCCGCGCCGTGCAGGAGCGGGCGACCGGGCACAAAAAACCCGCCACGAGGGCGGGTCGAAAATGAAGATGGAGGCCAGAGTCGGAATCGAACCGGCGTACACGGCTTTGCAGGCCGCTGCAT
>CAZMXV010000116.1:0-7528 GCA_964570295.1 uncultured Rhodanobacteraceae bacterium | reverse complement strand
CGAGGTCGAGAAGCTGGTGCTGTGGGACAACTACCGCCAGAACCAGGCCATCACGTTGATGGAGCACATGGCGGTCAAGCGCCTGGGCACCATGGGCCACTTCATCCGCACGCTGGAGGAAGAGGGCCGCCTGGACCGCCAGGTGGAATCGCTGCCCAGCGACACCGAGATCGCCGAGCGCAAGCAGCGCGGCCAGGGGCTTACTCGCCCGGAACTGGCGATCCTGTTGTCCTACGACAAGATCAAGCTGTTCGAGCAGTTGCTGGATTCGGACGTGCCGGAGGACCCGTACCTGTCGCACGAACTGCAGCGCTACTTCCCCGAGCCGTTGCGCTCGGTGTATGCCGAGCACATGCAACGCCATCGCCTGAAGCGCGAGATCATCGCCTCGGCGGTCACCAACTCCACCGTCAACCGCATGGGCGCCACCTTCATGCTGCGCATGCAGGAGGACACGGGGCAGGGCCCGGCCGCCATCGCCAAGGCCTTCACGGCCGCGCGCGAGATCCTGGACGCGCGCGAGCTGTGGGCGGCCATCGAGGGCCTGGACGGCACGGTGGCCGAGGCCACCCAGCTGGATGCCATTCTGCAGATATGGACCCTGCTGCGGCACATGACGCGCTGGCTGCTGAACCGCCCCGGCGGCACCCTGGACATCGCCGCCAACGTCGAGCGCTATCGCCCGGCGGTCACCGCGTTGCGCCAGTCGCTGCCGGAAACGCTGACGCCGACCGGGCAGGCCGACTACACGCTCAGTGTCGAAAAGTGGCAGGGTCTGGACTTCACGGCCGATCTGGCCGAGCGCCTGGCGCGTGCGCCGGTGCTGCGTTCGGCGCTGGACATGGCCGAGGTTTCGCACCAGAGCGGGCAGCCCATCGAGCACGTTGCCAGCGTGTTCTTCAACCTGGCCGAAACGCTGGACCTGGACTGGCTGCGCAGCGAAATCGAGGCGTTGCCGGTGGAAGGCCGCTGGCATGCCCAGGCCCGCGGCTCGCTGCTGGACGAGCTCAACCATCAGCACCGCGAGCTGGCGGTCAAGGTGCTGGCCTGGTCCGGCGGTCGCGACGAGGGCAACCCGGTGGCCGCCTGGCTGGACCGCGACGATGCCACCCTCCGCTACACCCGCGAAGTGCTGGCTGAAATCATGTCGCAGACGGCCGATTACCCGATCGCCTCGGTGGCCCTGCGGCGGCTGGCACAGCTGGCACAGACCGCCTGACCCGGCGACATGGCGGGGGTTGCCGTGTCGGCAGCCCCCGCACGCGGGCATCGGCCGATGCCGCATCGCCATTTGCAGACGGCCGTGGCGGCGCTATGCTCGGTGCCACGTGATCCCATGCCGTGACCGTCCATGCGCCTAGCCATCGTTGCCAGCGAAGCCCCCGCCGCACGCGAGGCGGCTGCCGCACTTGCCGCGCGCTACGACCCGGTGCCGGCCGAGGAAGCCGACGTCATCGTGGCCCTGGGCGGCGACGGGTTCATGTTGCGGACCCTGCACCGTTACCTGGGGCGCAACGTGCCGGTGTACGGCATGAAGCTGGGGCGCATCGGTTTCCTGATGAACCAGCACCAGGACAACGACCTGCCGGCCCGCATTTCGCGGGCGCATCCGGCCACCCTGTATCCGCTGGAGATGCGCGTCACCACGGCGGTCGGCGAGGAGCACACCGCGCTGGCGTTCAACGAAGTGGCGCTGCTGCGCCAGAGCAACCAGGCCGCCCACATCGACGTGTCGCTGAATGGCGCGACGAAACTCGAGGCGCTGATCTGTGACGGTGTCCTGGTGTCCACGCCGGCCGGCTCCACGGCCTACAACCTGTCCGCGCACGGCCCCATCCTGCCGCTGGATGCCAACGTGCTGGCCCTGACCCCGATCAGTCCGTTCCGTCCGCGCCGCTGGCGTGGCGCGATCCTGCCGCATGCCACGCGCGTGAGCTTTCGCGTGCAGGAACCGGAACGTCGTCCGGTCAGCACTACCGCCGATTTCCAGGAAGTGCGCGACGTGCTGCGGGTCGACGTGCACCAGTCCCGGGCCTTTGGTGCCCGCCTGCTGTTCGACCCCGAGCACAACCTCGAGCAGCGCATCCTGGACGAGCAGTTCGCGCTTTGAGACGGGGCAGGTCCTGTCGGCTCCTGCAAGCATCTCTCGTGAGCGGTGATTTTTCGAGGTTCCCGCCGGGAGCGCCCATGGCCGCCCTGCATGCCCTGGAAGAGTGGTCACCGGCTGCGGACCTCCCCCCCCGGCACCGGATCGTTTCCGCAGAGCTTGCCCGGTGCCGGCCGCACACTAGAATGAAAGTCATGCTGTCGCCGCCGACAGCGCCTGCACGCATCGCAACGAGAGCCCATGCCCGTGACCGAACCCTCACCGCCGCCCGACGCACACACTCCCGAGTCGGCACGCGACCAGCGTCTGGTGGTAGGCATATCCTCACGCGCGCTGTTCGACCTGGGTGAAAGCCACGAGGTGTTCGAGCGCGAGGGGCTGGATGCCTACCGGCGCTTTCAGATCGACCACGAGGACGACGTGCTGGCTCCGGGCGTGGCCTTTCCGCTGGTGACCAAGCTGCTGACGCTGAACCGGCTGTCCGCCGCGGTGCCGCCGGTGGAGGTGATCCTGCTGTCGCGCAACTCCGGCGACACCGGGCTGCGCATCTTCAACGCCATCCAGCACTACGGGCTGGACATCTCGCGCGCGGCCTTCACCAGTGGCGCGCCGACGTCCGACTACATCGCGCCGTTCGCCGCCGACCTGTTCCTGTCGGCCAATGCCGAGGACGTGGCGCGGGCGCTGGGGGCCGGGGTGGCCGCGGCCACGGTGCTGCCATCGCAGGCATCGTCGCGTTCGGGCGAGCAGTTGCGCATCGCTTTTGATGGCGACGCGGTGATTTTCGGAGACGAAGGCGAACGGGTGTCGCGCGAGGAGGGGCTGGCGGCCTTCCACCGGAGCGAGACCGAACACGCCGCGGAGCCGCTGTCGGTGGGGCCGTTTCGGGGCTTTCTCACGGCCTTGCATCATCTGCAGTCGGCCTTTCCGGCCGAGAATTCGCCCATCCGCACCGCCCTGGTCACGGCCCGTTCCGCGCCGGCGCACAAACGTGTGATTCTCACTCTGCGCCGCTGGGGCGTGCGCATCGACGAGGCGCTGT
The DNA here is from genome assembly GCA_964570295.1 of uncultured Rhodanobacteraceae bacterium. GTDB lineage: Bacteria > Pseudomonadota > Gammaproteobacteria > Xanthomonadales > Rhodanobacteraceae > Oleiagrimonas. Next base: position 4,379 of record CAZMXV010000116.1, on the reverse strand, counting down.
TCCTCGGCGGGCGTGACAAGGGGCCGTTCCTGAAGGCCTTCGGCGCGGACATCTTTTTCGACGATTCTCCGGTCAACGTGGAATCGGCGCGGCGGCACGTGGCGACCGGCCATGTGCCGCACGGCGTGAGCAACGCATGAGCCCAATGGAAAAACACATGATCGACAACGACGCACCCCGTCCGCGCTGGCGCGGGCACGGTCTGGTACCGGCCCTGGTCCTCATTGCCATCGGCGTCTTCTTTCTGCTGCGCAATCTCGGCGTGCGCATTCCGTGGCCCGAGGACTGGTGGGCGTGGGCCATTCTCGTCGCGGCCGTAGTGCCTCTCGCGCGCGCCCTGCACGGGTTCCGCACCCGCGGCGGCCTGGATGCCTGGGTGGCACGCGACCTGTTGAACGCCGCCTTGCTGGTGGTGATCGCCGTGCTGTTCCTGATGCATCTGGCATGGACCGTGTGGTGGCCCCTGTTCGTGATCTACGGTGGTCTTTACCTGCTCGCGAGGCAGCTCGGCCGCTAGGGGCTCCCTGAAGGCAACCGGCCTGTTTTCGCCGGCGCGCCTGTGATCTGCGAACAGACAGGCCGGTGACGCCTGGGCGGAGTCAATCAGGGAATTCCTGGCTGTCGGTGCCCCCGTGACCGGTGCGGTGGTGACGGTTACAATCGGGGATCATTTCGCCTTCGGGAATCGTTTCGATGCCAGCACCGCGCCTCAATCCGCTCGATCTCTACGACATCCAGGCCCACCTCACCGACGAGGAGCGCATGGTGCAGGATACGGTGGCGCGCTTCACCGACGAGAAGGTGCTGCCGATCATCGGCGAATGCTTCGACCAGGCGCGTTTTCCGCAGGAACTGGTGTCCGAGATCGCCGGGCTGGGCCTGCTCGGTTCCTCCATTCCCGAGGAGTACGGCGGCGCCGGCATGAGCGGCGTGGCCTACGGCCTGATCTGCCAGGAACTGGAGCGCGGCGATTCGGGCCTGCGCAGCTTCGCCTCGGTGCAGAGCTCGCTGGTGATGTATCCGATCTTCGCCTACGGCAGCGAGGAGCAGAAAAAGCAGTACCTGCCGAAGCTGGCCAGCGCCGAGATGATCGGCTGCTTCGGCCTGACCGAGCCGCACGGCGGCTCCGACCCGTCCAACATGAAGACGCATGCGCGCAGGGACGGCGACGACTGGGTCATCGACGGCGCCAAGATGTGGATCACCAACGGCAACCTGGCGCACATCGCCGTGGTCTGGGCGCAGACCGACGACGGCATCCGGGGCTTCATCGTGCCGACCGACAGCAAGGGTTTCACGGCGCAGGAAATCCATCGCAAGATGAGCCTGCGCGCCTCGGTCACCAGCGGCCTGTTCCTCGACGGCGTGCGTGTGCCGGCGGATGCCATGCTGCCCGACGTCAAGGGCCTCAAGGGTCCGCTGGGCTGCCTGACCCAGGCCCGCTACGGCATCACCTGGGGCCCGATCGGCGCGGCCCAGGCCTGCCTCAAGGAGGTGCTGGACTACACCGCCGAGCGCACCCTGTTCGGGCGCCCGCTGGCCGCCAACCAGGCCATCCAGCTGAAGATGGCCGACATGGCGCGGCGCATCACCCTGGCGCAGTTGCTGTCGCTGGAGCTGGGCCGCAGGAAGGACGCCGGCACCATGGCGCCCAACCAGGTGTCGCTGGCCAAGTGGAACAACGTGCGCATGGCGCTGGACATCGCGCGCGAGTGTCGCGACATCCTCGGGGGTGCCGGCATCACCACCGAGCATTGCGCCATCCGCCACGCGCTGAACCTGGAATCGGTGATTACCTACGAGGGTACCGAGACCGTGCACCAGTTGGTGATCGGCCGCGAGCTGACCGGCATCAACGCGTTCTGAGGTTTCCCCGCGGCGCGGTTCCGGCCGCGGCACGCATCGCGCGGCATGATCGTTTTCCCGTGAGCTTTCCTGGTTCCATGTCCCTTCCCGACGTCCGCATCGAAACCGCCCGTCTCGTCCTGCGCCCGCCGCGCGAGGGCGACTTCGACGGATTCGCGCGGCTGATGGCCGACGAGGCCACGGCGCGCTTCATCGGCGGCGTGCAGCCGCGCTCCGTGGCCTGGCGAAGCTTCCTGGCGCTGGCCGGTGCCTGGATGATCCAGGGCTTCGGCATGTTCTCGGTGCTGGAGAAGGACAGCGGACGCTGGCTGGGCCGCATCGGGCCCTGGCATCCCGAAGGCTGGCCGGGTACCGAAGTCGGCTGGGGCATGCTGCGCGAGGCGCAGGGCAGGGGCTACGCCACCGAAGCGGCCGACGCCAGCATCGACTACGCCTTCAGTGAACTCGGCTGGACCGATGTCGTGCACATCATCCATCCCGACAACCGGCCCTCCATGAACGTGGCCGCACGCATCGGTTCGCGTGCGTGGCGACCCTGCCGCATGCCGGCGCCGTATGCCGACGAACCGGCGCAGCTGTGGGGCCAGACCCGCGAACAGTGGTTGGCGCGTCGCCATGCCGGCGGCGGGTGAGCCATTCCGCCCGCTTTCCTGTCGTTGTGCGGCATGCTGTGCCGCGACCACTTTTTCCGTTCGAGGCCTGTCGTCTCCATGTCCGTCAAACTTCCCGTTGCCGCCCGCCACAAGGGCTATGACCGAGCCGAAATCGTCGATCAGAACTTCACCGAATTCGTGCGTGAGTGGCGCGGCGAGGTGCGTGCCACGCCGCCCGATGACGCCCCGGTGCTGCCGGGCAGCAGCCTCGATGTACGCGGCTTCCGCGAACTGTTCGAGTCGCAGCTGGTGTCACGCCATCTCGACCTGATGGCGCGCGTGCTGCGACGCAAGAACAAGGTGTTCTACACCATCGGCTCGTCCGGCCACGAGGGCAACGCCATGGTGGCGCGGCTCACCCGCCACACCGACCCGGCCTTCCTGCATTACCGTTCCGGCGCCTTCATGGCCGAACGTTCGCGCAAGCTGCCGGGTATCGACCCGGTGGCGGATGCGGCCCTTTCCTTTGCCGCCAGCAAGGAAGACCCCGCCTCCGGCGGCCGCCACAAGGTGTGGGGCAGCAAGCCGTTGTGGGTGTTGCCGCAAACCTCGACCATTGCCTCGCACCTGCCCAAGGCCTTCGGCACCGCGGTGGCCATCGAGCAGGCGCGGCGCACCCGCCATGCGTTGCCGGTGCCCGACGACGCCATCGTCGTGTGCAGTTTCGGCGACGCCTCCTCCAACCACGCCACCGCACAGACCGCCTTCAACGCCGCGGCCTGGACGGCTTACCAGAAGCTGCCGGCGCCGGTGCTTTTCGTGTGCGAGGACAACGGCATCGGCATTTCGGTGAAGACGCCGCATGGCTGGGTGGCCAGCAATTTCCAGCAGCGCTCGAACCTGGACTACTTCTATGCCGACAGCCTGGACCTGGCCCAGGGCTATGCCGGCGTGGCGCGCGCGGTGGAGCATTGCCGCACGACGCGTCGGCCGACCTTTCTGCACCTCAACACCACGCGCTTGACCGGCCATGCCGGCACCGATTTCGAGATCGAGTGGCGCTCCATCGAGGAACTGGTGGCGCTGGAAGCCACCGACCCGCTGCTGCGCTCGGCGGCCATCGCGCTGGAAGCGGGCGTGTACGACAAGGACACGCTGCTGACGTTGTACGAATCGGTGCGCGAGCGCTGCTTCGGTGCGGCCGGGAAAGCCGACGGCCGTGCCAAGCTGGAAACGTTGGAAGAAGTCATCGCGCCGCTGGCGCCGTACAGTCCCGACAAGGTCGAGGCCGAAGCCGTGCGCATGGTGTCGCAGGAGCAGCGCGTCAGGATATTCGGCGGCGAAAAGCAGTTGCCGGAGAAGCAGCCGCCGCGGCACCTGGCCATCCAGATCAACCAGGCCCTGCACGACCTGATGCTGAAATACCCCGAATCCTTGCTGTTCGGCGAGGACGTGGCGCAGAAGGGCGGCGTGTACACGGTGACGCGGGGTCTCAACAAGACCTTCCGCGGCGCGCGCGTGTTCAACACGCTGCTGGACGAGACCACCATCCTCGGCTTGGCGCAGGGCTACGCCAACATGGGTTTCCTGCCGCTGCCGGAAATCCAGTACCTGGCCTATTTCCACAACGCCTGCGACCAGATCCGCGGCGAGGCGGCCTCGCTGCAGTTCTTCTCCAACGACCAGTACCGCAACCCGATGCTGATGCGTGTCGCCTCGCTGGGTTACCAGAAGGGCTTCGGCGGGCATTTCCACAACGACAACTCCATCGCCGCGCTGCGCGACATCCCGGGTCTGGTCGCCGGCTGCCCCAGCCGCGGCGACGATGCCGCCGCCATGCTGCGCACGCTGGCCGCGCTGGCCCGGGTGGACGGGCGCGTGTGCGCTTTCCTGGAGCCGATCGCGCTGTACATGACCAAG
>CAZMXV010000115.1:0-7687 GCA_964570295.1 uncultured Rhodanobacteraceae bacterium | reverse complement strand
CGCGCCTCCAACACCACGCCGGTGCTGGTGCTGCGCTTCGATGCCGACAGCGAACAGGCGCTGGAGCGCATCAAGCAGCGCTTCCGCGAGCAGCTGCTGGCCCTGGAGCCCGATCTGGCACTGCCCTTCTGAGCGTGCTTTCCTGCCGGAAACCGCCCGGCCCCTGGTGGGATACCGCGAAAACCCGCCGTGACCGGTGGTTTTCGCGACTCCTCGCGGGAGAGGTTTCGCCCCGATGGCCGAGACGGTTGTGGGAACGGCCCATGGCCGCGATCGCCGCTGGCCGCCGTACCGGCGGGCATGCGGGAAACCTGTCCTGCGACGTCAGGGCCCGCCGTAACGCGCCTTGCGTGCCTCGCGCAGCTGGCGGTAGTGTGCCAGTTCCTTCGCGGCCTGCTGTTCGGCCTCGGCCCGGTGTGTCTGCCGGGCCTTCAGGGATTCGCGCTGGTCGGCGACGGTCAGGCGCTGGTCGGTGATGCGCTTGGACAGCGAAGCCGGGACCGGTTTGCCCTCGCGGCTGTAATCGGCGGCATGCCCGAGCAACTGGGCCAGGTTCTGTTCCTGCGAGCGCAGGTTGATGCGGGTGGTGCGGATGCCTTCGTCCAGGCTGTCCAGGCGCGCCTGCTGGGCCGCCTTGAACGCGGCCTCGGTGGGGTAGGCCATCAGCATCTGGCGGTCTTTCTGTTCGCGCTGCACGGTCTGCCGGTGCAGTGCGGCCTCGCGCGCCGCCTTGGCACGTGCCGCCTTGCGCTCGCTGGCGGTCAGTTCGGCCGGAATGTGGCGCACCACCATGCCGCCGGGGCCGATCACGTCGTAGCCGAATTTCAGCGCTTCCATGCTGAGGCTGTCGCTGTAATGCGGCAAGCCGCTGGCGTCCACCCAGCGGTAGCGATGGGCGGCGCTTTTCGGCGGCTGGCCGGCCTGGGCGCAGAAGCAGGCCCCGACCAGCAGCAAGGCGGTGATCCGGATGATGGCTCGCATGACATGTCTCCCCGCGTGCAGTATACGCGGCCGGCCCGGCATTGCCCTGCGCGAGCGCACAGTTTGCGCCGCCTGTCGCGGCCGGCAGGCCGGTGGCTCAGTCGATGCCGTAGGTGTCGCGGTAGGCCTTCAGGCGCGCGTGCTCGGTCGCCAGCTGCGGCTGGCCGGCGGCATACGCCATGATGTCGGCCAGGCCGGCGATGGCCAGCACCGGAATGCCGTAGTCGGCGGCGATTTCCTGGGCTGCCGAACGCGCGTCCCGACCGCGCTCCTGGCGGTCCAGCGCCACCAGGACGCCGGCCGGCGTGGCGCCATGCTCGCGGATCAGCGCCAGCGACTGGCGCACCGCGGTGCCGGCGGTGATGACGTCGTCCACGATCAGCACGCGTCCGGCCAGTGGCGCACCCACCAGCAGGCCGCCTTCGCCGTGGTCCTTGGCCTCCTTGCGGTTGTAGGCGAACGGCAGGTCCCTGGCGTGATTTTCCGCCAGGGCGATGGCAGTGGCGGCGGCCAGCGGAATGCCCTTGTAGGCGGGGCCGAACAGCATGTCCACATCCGGCGCGTCGTCGACCAGGCGCGCGGCGTAGGCACCGCCGAGCCGCGCCAGCCCGGCGCCCGAGGCGATCCGGCCGAGGTTGAAGAAATACGGGCTCAGGCGGCCCGACTTGAGCGTGAATTCGCCGAAACGCAGGACATCGCGCTCCAGGGCCAGTTCGATGAAATCACGTTGATAGGCTTGCATGGAAGGACCGGGATCAGGAGGGACAAGGCACGGTCGACGGGCGCCACCGAATTGTTATGATGCCGCATTGTGTCGCGCGCCGCACGGTGTCGCCACGCCTCTCCTCCCGGCATTCCAGGAAACCGCATGCGTATCGTCAGCCTCAACGCCAACGGCATCCGCTCGGCCGCCCGCAAGGGCATGTTCGACTGGTTCGCCGCCCACGACGCGGACGTGCTGTGCATGCAGGAAACCAAGGCCCGCCACGACCAGCTCGACGCGGCCGTGTTCCATCCCGAGGGCTATCACCGCTTCCTGCATGACGCCGAATGCAAGAAGGGCTATTCGGGCGTGGCCATCTACACGCGGCGCGAGCCCGATGCCGTACTGGACAAGCTCGAACGCGACGATTTCGACAATGAAGGGCGCTACATCGAGGCGCGGTTCGGCAACCTGTCGGTGGTGTCGCTGTATTTCCCTTCCGGTTCCTCCGGCGACGAGCGTCAGCAGTACAAGTTCCGCATCATGGAATGGTTCGCGCAGGTGCTGGACGGGTGGCTGCACAGCGGCCGCGACTATGTCCTGTGCGGCGACTGGAACATCGTGCGCAGCGAAAAGGACATCCGCAACTGGAAGTCCAACCAGAAGAATTCCGGCTGCCTTCCCGAGGAGCGCGCCTGGTTCAACGGGATGATCGCCGATGCCTGCGGGGACGGCACCCCGGCACCGGCGCACGGTTGGCTGGACAGTTTCCGCGTACTCAAGCCCGAGGCGGTCGAATACACCTGGTGGTCCAACCGCGGCCGCGCACGCGAGAACAACGTGGGGTGGCGCATCGACTACCAGATGATCACGCCGTCCCTGCGTGAGCGCCTGCGGGGCTGCTCGGTCTACCGCGACGAGCGTTTTTCGGACCACGCGCCGTACACGGTGGACTACGACGAGGGCCCTTTGTGAGCACGCCGGGCAAGGCGAAGAAGTACAAGGGGTGGCGCGGCATCCTGGCCGCCTTCGGTACACCATCGGCGGGCATCATGTGCGTGCTCGGGTTCGGCTCCGGACTGCCGTTCCTGCTGGTCGGCTACACGCTGTCGATCTGGCTGCGCGAGGCCGGGCTGGAGCTGGGCGTGATCGGCCTGTTGAGCTACGTCAGTCTGTTCTACGTGTTCAAGTTCGTGTGGGCGCCGTTGCTGGACCGCTGGAAAGCGCCGCTGCTGGGCGTGCTCGGTCGCCGCCGCGGCTGGCTGGTGCTGTCGATCGCGGTGCTGGCCCTGGCCCTGACCGGCATGGCCGTGACCGGCCCCGGGCAGTTGCATGTCTTCATCGCGCTGGCTGCGCTGACGGCCTTCGCGGGCGCAACCCAGGACACCATGGTCGATGCCTACCGCATCGAGATCGCTCCGGTCGAGGCGCAGGCGGCGCTGGCCGCCACCTACACGCTGGGCTACCGCTTCGGGCTGATCCTGTCGGGCGCCGGCGCGTTGTACATCGCCGCCCTGGGCGGCTGGCGCATGGCCTATCTCAGCATGGCGGCGTTGTTCCTGGTGCCGCTGGTGGCAGCGCTGGTGGCGCGCGAGCCGCCGGTCGGACGGGCTCTGCAGCGACCCGACTTCGCCGAGGCGTTCGCCCAGCCGTTCATGGACTTCTTCCGCCGCCACGGGGTGGCGGTGGGGGTGGCCCTGCTGGTGTTCGTGGGCCTGTTCAAGCTGCCGGACCAGATGCTGGGGGCGATCAACGGGCCGTTCTACATCGACACCGGTTACAGCAAAGAGCAGATCGCCACCGTGTCGAAGCTGTATGGCGTATGGATCGGCATCGGCGGCGCCTTTCTGGGCGGCGTGGCGGTGAGCGCACTGGGCCTGCGCCGGTCGGTGGTGGTGGCGGCGCTGGCGCTGGCGGTCTCCAACCTGCTGTACCTGCTGATGGCCGTGTACCCCGGCGCCAACTGGGCGTTCGTGGCGGCGATCTCCGGCGACAACGCGGCGCTGGGTTTTGCCGGTGTGGTGCTGATCGCGTTCCTGTCGGGGTTGACCAGCCGGGAATTCACGGCCACGCAGTATGCGCTGCTGAGCTCGCTGGCCAACTTGCCGGGCAAGTTGATCGGCGGCGTGTCCGGCTTCATCGTCCAGGCCTCCAGTTACAGCGCGTTCTACGTGTTCAGCACGCTGTCGGTGGTGCCGACGCTGCTGCTGTGGTGGTGGCTGGCACGTCGCCCGCAGGTCCTGGCGCCGGAGGCATGAGCCGCTGGCGAGGGCGGCGAGCCTGAACGGTCCCTGATGGGCACCCTGTGCCGGTTCCGGAAAAACTGCCACAATAAACCGACAGGGGTGACTTGAAGTCAGGGGATACGGGGGTCACCATGCCGGACATCGTGGTTCGCCACATCGAAGATGCCATGGCCGAGCGCATCAAGTCGCTGGCGCGTGAACGCCAGTGGTCCATCAATGACGTCATCCTGCATGCACTGCGCTACGGCCTGGGCATGAGCGGTGACGTGTTCTCTTCCCACGAGCCCGAGTTCCGCAGCGTCGCGCACCTGGGCGGCACCTGGGATGCCGACGAGGCGGCCGCGTTCAAGGAGGCCCTGGACGCCCTGGCGGCGGCCGAGCCGGAGTGCCTGAAGAGCGGCAGCGGTTCCGGGAGGGACTGACTCAGCCGCGGGGCGCGGGGTGCAGCGTGCCCAGTCGCCGCGGGCCGCGCGCACCGGTGACCGCGGGCAGGTTGCCTGGCTGCAGCAGCAGGCGCTGGCGGGCCAGCCAGGCGAAGCCCATCGCTTCCATGTAATCCGGGTCGATGCCCAGGACCGCCGTGCTGCGCACGCGCCGCGGCGACAGTGCCGTTTCCAGTGCTTTTACCAGCGTGGTGTTGTGCACGCCGCCCCCGCACAGCAGGATGTCGTCCGCGGCCGGCGCATGCCGGGTCACGGCGTCGGCAATGCTGGTCACGGTCAGCGCCAGCAGCGTGGCCTGGACGTCCGCCGCGGCCAGGCCCGCGAGCCGGGCGTGGCCTTCCAGCCAGCCCAGGTGGAAGTGTTCGCGGCCGGTGCTCTTGGGCGGTGCCAACGTGAAGTAGGGGTCGGCCAGCAGCGACTGCAACAGCGCGGGATCCGGCGTGCCGCGGGCGGCGAAGGCGCCGTCGGCATCCATGGGCTGCCCCAGGTGGCGTTGGCACCATGCATCCAGCAGGCCGTTGGCCGGTCCGGTATCGAAGCCGTGCACGCGGCCGTCCGTCTCCAGCACGGTGAGGTTGGCGATGCCGCCCAGGTTGAGCACCCCGCGTGCATGCGCGGCGCTGCCCAGCACGGCGGCATGGAACGCCGGCATCAGCGGCGCACCCTGCCCTCCCGCGGCAACGTCGGCGCGTCGGAAGTCGGCAATGGTGTCGATGCCGGTACGTTCGGCGATCACCCAGGCATCGCCCAGCTGCATCGTGAACGGGTGCGGGTTGTGCGGGCGGTGGCGCAGGGTCTGGCCATGCGAGCCGATGGCGCGGATGGCGTCGGCGCGGAGACCGGCGTGGTCCAGCAGGGCCAGGACGGCATCGGCGAACACCTCGCCCAGGGCCGTATCCAGATGCCCCAGGCCGTCGAGATCGATCGCGGCCTCCGCCTGGGCCACGGCCAGCAGGCGTTGTCGCAGGGAGGCGGGCCAGGGGTGGACCAGGGCATCAAGCAGCCGCGGGTGGCCGGCCTCGAAGCGGCACAGGGCGGCATCGATGCCGTCGGCGCTGGTACCGGACATCAGGCCGATGTAAAGCCCGTCACGGATGTCGGCCATGGAGATCTCCGCTGCAAGCGGCGCGGTACCACGGCGGCCGCCGTGGTACCAGGCGCCGGGACGTCAGCCGGCGTTGCTGTTGTCGTGACGGGAGGCCGCCGCCCGTGCCAGCCGGACGTTGGCGTCCACGCGTTGCAGACGCGCCAGCAACGGCGCGGTCTGCTGCCGGAAGCCGGCCAGCAGCTTGGGCGCCAGCGGCTCGGGCTTGGGCAGTGTCACGGTCAGCGGGTTGACCGGTTTGCCGTGGATGCGCACTTCGTAATGCAGATGCGGACCCGTGGCCAGGCCGGTCATGCCGACGTAGCCGATGACCTGGCCCTGGCGCACGTGGCTGCCCACCTTGAGGCCCTTGGCGAAGCGCGACATGTGCGCGTAGCCGGTGGAATAGGTGCCGTTGTGCTTGATGCGGACATAGCGCCCGAAACCGTGGACCCAGCCGTGCACCGTGATGGTGCCGTTGCCGGCGGCGTGGATGGGCGTGCCGCTGGGCGAGGCGTAGTCCACGCCCTTGTGGGCGCGGGTGTAGCCGAGCACGGGGTGTTTGCGGGCGCTGGTAAAGCGCGAAGAGATGCGCGTGAACTTGACTGGCGTGCGCAGCAGTGATTTGCGCAGCGGCCGGCCGTCCTCGGTGTAGTAGCCGGTGTCGCCGTTGGGCAGGGTATAGCGGTAGGCCGTGTGGCGCTTGCCGCGGTTGTAGAACTCGGCGGCCAGGATGTTGCCGGCATGCAGGTAGGTGCCGTCGCGGTACACGGTGTCGTAGATCACCGTGAAGCGGTCACCGTCGCGAATGTCCTTGATGAAGTCGATGTCGTACTTGAATACGTCGGCCAGCTTGACCACCATGGCCTCGCTCAGCCCGGCGCGGGTGGCGGAGCCGAACAGCGAGGAGTGGATCGTGCCGTGGGCGATCTGCTGGCGGTGCTCCAGCTCGCGTGCCGCCACCGTGCGCGTGGCCTTGCCGCCGTTGAAGCCCAGGGTGACGCGCTCGGTGGCGCTGGCGTCGAAGCGGAAGCCTTCCAGCTGGCCCTCGGACCCCTGCAGGAAATACAGCGTGTCGCCGGGATGCAGGCTGAGCAGGGCGCGGGCGTGCTTGCTGGCCTCGAGGGCCTGCTGCACCTCGCCGAAGCCGTAGCCCTGGGCCTGGAAGATGTCGGAAAGGGTCTGGCCCGGCTTTACTTCCACCTTCTGCCAGTTGGCCGGCAGCGGCGCGTCGGAAGCCTCCGGCGGCAGAGCCGGCAGGTCCAGCGCCATGGTGGTGTGCGGCGGCGGCACGTGGCTGCGCTTCATGGCGCTGGCCCAGGACGGGATCGCCACCGCGGAAAGCAGCGTCATCAGGGCTACCGTGGCGGCCAGGACCCAACGCTCGCGGTGCCAGCGCAAAGGTTGCGCGGCCTCCTGCTGGGCGAACGACCAGTGCGAACAGCGTCGATAGAAGCGCATGTGGCGTTGCTGGACCTTGCGCCGGATCGCCTGGCGGCGCGCCTTGTGCGTCCCGTGATGCCCCTCGCTCATCTTGTTATTCTCATGTGCGGGTCAAACTGCACGCAACCTTAATGGGGGCGGGGCGGTAGCGTCAATAATCTTTTTCTTTCAACGTGTTGCGTGTCACACGGGGTTAACGCACAATTAACCGCGTTCAGGTGGACATCCCACGCCCCTGCCCCGTCCCCGAAATTGGAAACAGACTCCTATGAATGACCTTGCGCAGGCGCTTGCGCTGATCGGTCGTGGTGCCGACGAAATCATCAAGCCCGAGGAACTCGAGGCGCGCCTGAAAACCGGGCGGCCGTTGCGTATCAAGGCGGGCTTCGACCCGACGGCCCCCGACTTGCACCTGGGCCACACGGTGCTGCTCAACAAGATGCGCCAGTTCCAGGATCTCGGCCATACGGTGATCTTCCTGATCGGCGACTTCACCGGCCGCATCGGCGACCCCACCGGCAAGAACGTCACGCGCAAGCCGTTGACCGAGGCACAGGTCAAGGCCAATGCCGAAACCTATGCCGCCCAGGTATTCAAGGTGCTCGACCGCGACCGCACCGAGGTGCGCTTCAACAGCGAGTGGTTCGGTGCCATGGGCGCGGCCGACATGGTGCGGCTGGCCGCGCAGCATACCGTGGCACGCATGCTCGAGCGCGACGATTTCGCCAAGCGCTACGCCGCGCAGCAGCCCATCGCCATCCACGAATTCCTGTATCCACTGGTGCAG
>CAZMXV010000114.1:0-7738 GCA_964570295.1 uncultured Rhodanobacteraceae bacterium | reverse complement strand
CGCAGGCCGCCAGATGGCCGCCCCAGGCGTTGGCCTCGAGCAGGATCTCGTTGGAGATCACGTCCAGTTTTTTCTGCGCCTCGCCCTGGATGTTGCCGGTGCCGGCCTCGCCCAGCACGCCGCCCAGCGCGCCCTTGCCGGTGGCCACGCTGATGCGCTTGCAGGCGCGCGCGACCACTTCGATCAACTGGCCCAGCTCGGCATTGCCGTAGCCGGCGCGGCGTTCCTCGATCAGGAATTGGGTCAGGCTGATGGGCTTCATGGCGACTCGCTTGCAGGCAAAAGGGCACCCATTGTCGCCACTTGCCCGGCACGTGCCAACCGTCCGCCGACCTGCCGTTGTTGCAGGGCAGGCTCCTGCGTGAAGAAAAAAAGGGGGAAGCGACAAGGCCTGCTGACACCACCCTGACAGCAGCACCGGGACACACTGGTCGCACATCCCCTCCCGGAGCTTCGCCATGACCGCCACTCCCGTCACCTTTTTCCATTCGCCCAACAGCCGCTCGCAGGTCACGCATGCGTTGCTGGAGGAGCTGGGCGTTGCGTACGACATGGTCGCGTTGAACATGCAGGTGGACGAGCAGCGCACGCCGGAGTACCTGGCCATCAACCCCATGGGCAAGGTGCCGGCCATTCGTCATGGCGAAGCGCTGGTCACCGAGCAGCCGGCGGTCATGATGTATCTGGCCGACCTGTACCCGGAAAAGAACCTCGCGCCGCCCGTCGGCGATGCCTTGCGCGGGCCGTATCTGCGCTGGATGGTGTTTTACGGTTCCTGCTACGAGCCGGCCATGATGGACCGTTCGCAACCCGAACGCGCGCCCTTGCCGCGCACGCAGTGCGGCTACGGCACGTTCGACGACGTGATGAACGCGCTGGCTGCCCAGCTCGAGACCGGTCCCTGGCTGCTGGGCGAGCGTTTCACCGCGGCCGACGTGTTGTGGGGCCTGGCCCTCAATTACGGTTTCGCGTTCAAGCTGGTGCCCGAGCTTCCGGTGTTCAGGGCCTATGCGGACCGGGTGCTGGCGCGCCCGGCGATCAAGCGCGCGGCCGAGAAGGATCAGGTGTTGGCGGCCAGGCATCAGGACGAAGCAGTGGCCGCCACGGCCTGATTGTCCCATCATGCACGGATGCGTCGCGCCGACCGCCTGTTCCTGATCATCCATGCCCTGCGTGGCCGCCGTACCGCCCTGCCGGCGCGGCGGCTGGCCGAAACCCTGGACGTGTCGCTGCGCACCGTGTACCGCGACGTGGCCGACCTGCAACTGTCCGGCGTGCCGATCGAGGGCGAGGCCGGCGTCGGCTACGTGCTGCGCAAGGGCGCGGACGTCCCCCCGCTGATGTTCACCCGCGACGAACTGGAAGCCCTGGTGGTCGGCACGCGCTTCGTGCGTGCCTTCGCAGGCTCGCGCCTGTCCGCCTCGGCGCAGGCGGCGATGCTGAAGATCCAGGCCGTGCTGCCGCCCGAGCTGAAGCAACGTGCGGAACATACGCGCATCTACGCGCCGGTGTGGAAAGACGCGTTCCATCGCGACCATGCCGCGCTGATCGATGTCCTGCACGGCGCCATCGACGTGCGCCGGGTGCTGCGCCTGGATTACGCCGACGAGGCCGGCAAGGCCACCCGGCGCGAGGTCGAGCCGCTGTGCCTGGCCTTCTGGGGCGGCAAGTGGACGCTGGGCGCGTGGTGCCGTCTGCGTCGCGACTTCCGCAATTTCCGCCCCGACCGCATGCAGGCGTGCGAGCCGTGCGCAGAGCATTTCGACGACGACCCGGCGCGCAACCTCGATGCCTATTTTGCCGCCATGAAGCACGCACCCGCGGACCTGCCGTGACCCGCCCGTGACTTGTGGCCGGCTGTCATCCCTGCCGCGGCTTTGCGATGATGGGGCCTCGATGTCGCGAGGTATCCCCATGAAGCGTTTCCTCACCGGCCTGCTGCTGGCCGCCCTGATCGTGACCCCGCTGGCGCGCGCCGGCCAGGTCGACGAGGCATTCAAGGCCATCTATACGGCCGAATGGGCATGGCGCACCGGCCAGCCGCAACCGGACGGCCAGCCGTCGCCGCCGCCGGACAACAGCCGCCTGGACACGGTCGACGCGAAAAGCCAGCAGCAACGCCTGGACTACTGGCAGCAGGTGATGAAAAAACTCGACGCGCTGGACGTCGACAAGCTGTCGCCGGCCAACCAGGTCAATTACGCGGTCTACCACGAGCAGATCGCCAACTTCATCGCCGACCAGAAGTTCAAGCAGTGGCAGATGCCGTTCAACAGCGACTCCTCGTTCTGGGCCGGCGTGCATTACGAACTCGGCGGCGGCAACCTGCGCACGGCGGACGATTACCGCAAATACATCGCGCGGATGAAGCAGATCCCGCGCTACTTCAAGCAGGAAATCGACAACATGCGGGCCGGTCTGGCGCGCGGCTTCAGCGTGCCGCGCGCGGTGCTGGACGGGCGTGACAAGTCCATCGCCACGGTTGCCGATATCACCGATCCCGCCGAGTCGACGTTCTACAAACCGTTCCGCGACATGCCGGCGTCGATTCCGGCCGATCAGGCCAAGGCATTGAAAGCCGAGGCGGAAAAGACCATCCGTCGTGACGTCATTCCGGCCTACGCCGATCTGCTGACGTTCTTCCGCAACGAATATGTGCCCAAGGCCCGCACCACGCTGGCGGCCGAGGACATGCCCGACGGCAAGGCCTGGTATCGCCAGCAGATTCGTGAATACACCACCCTCGACCTCGGCCCGGAACAGATCCACAAGATCGGCCTGGAGCAGGTCGCCAAGATCAAGAAGCAGATGCTGGCGGTGATGAAGGAGGCCGGCTTCGACGGCAGCTTCGACGCGTTCGTGAAATATTTGCGCACCGATCCGAAGTTCTACGCCAAAACCCCGCAGGAACTGCTCGACAAGACCGCCTGGGTGGCCAAGGAAGTGGACGGCCAGATGGCCAAATTCTTCGGCCATCTGCCGCGTCAGCGCTTCACCATCGTGCCGGTGCCGGCCGCCATCGCGCCCTACTACACGTCCGGTCGCGGTGGCGCCCACCAGTACCTCGTCAACACCTATGACCTGAAGTCGCGCGCCCTCTACAACATGCCGGCGCTGACCCTGCACGAGAGCTACCCCGGCCATTCGCTGCAGCTGGAGCTGGCCAGCGAGGGTGCGGAGCAGCCGGCATTCCGCCGCAACGGCTACATATCGGCCTACGGCGAAGGCTGGGGCCTCTACGCCGAGTACCTCGGCAACGAGATGGGCATCTACGACACCCCGTACAAGAAGTTCGGCTACCTGACTTACCAGATGTGGCGCGCCTGCCGGCTGGTCATCGACACCGGCGTGCACCACATGGGCTGGTCGCGCCAGCAGGCCATCGACTACCTCACCGAACATACCGCCCTCAGCAAGCTGGAAATCGTCAACGAGATCGACCGCTACATCAGCTGGCCGGGGCAGGCGCTGAGCTACGAGCTCGGTTATCTGACCATTCGCCGGCTGCGCGACAAGGCGGAAAAGGCGCTCGGCGAGAAGTTCGACATCCGTGCCTTCCACGACACCGTGCTGTCCACCGGCTCGGTACCGCTGCCGGTACTGGAAAAGCGCATCGACACCTTCATCGCCGAGGGCGGCCCGGAGCCGGACTACGGCTGCGATTGCGGCAAGCACTGAGGGCGTCGCGCCGGCCTTGCCGAGACATCCGCCGATACCCGGCACATGGCCGATACCGGACCGTTAAAGGCACCGGCCAGGGCATCTCCGAACACCGCGGCTCCCTCGCCGGGAGCCGCCCGCCTCCCCGGCGGGAGGGGCCGCACCCCGACAGCCGACGGTCATGTCCGCGCGCGGGCCGCGCGGTATGCTGGAGCGGTCATCGCCGAGGGCTGCCAGCATGTCGCCGGACATCGAACTTTCCGCTGCCGATCGTGAAGCGTTGCGCCGGGCCAGAAAGCAGCTGGAGCAACCCGGTGTTGCCATCCAGCTGGCCAACCTGGCCGGCGCGCCCCTGGAGCATGTGTTGCGGAAACGGTTGCCCGCCGCGGCCCGGCGGATGGTCGACCGGGCCGTACGGCGGTCGATGGACGCGGCTTGCCGCGTCGCGCTTTCCACCATGAAGGACGTGCCGCGACCGGCCGTCTCGCGGGACGGCCTGCACCGGCTGGCCGTCACCGCCACGGGCGCCGCGGGCGGCTTCTTCGGCCTGGCCGGCGTGCCGGTGGAGTTGCCCGTCACCACCACGGCGATGCTGCGCTCCATCCTGGACATCGCGCGCAGCGAAGGCGAGCGGCCGGGCGATCCGGATACCCGCATCGCCTGCCTCGAGGTGCTGGCATTGGGCGGGAGCAGCCGTTCCGACGATGCCGCCGACACCGGTTATTTTGCCGTGCGCACGGCATTGGCGCAGCAGGTGTCGGCCGCCGTGAGCCATATTGCGGGGAAAGGCCTGTCCGACCGCGGCGCTCCGGTCATGGTTGCCCTGGTCAGCCGTATAGCCGCCTATTTTTCGATACCCGTGTCGGAGAAGGTGGCGGCCCAGGGCATTCCCGTCATCGGTGCACTGAGTGGCAGCGCCTTGAACCTGGTGTTCATCACCCACTTCCAGAAAATGGCGCACGGTCACTTCACCGTGCGTCGCCTGGAGCGGCAGTACGGCAGCCAGTACATCCGGGAGGCGTATGAGGACCTGGCCATGCCTGGCGGCGGAGTGGAACTGGCCAGTACTTCATCATTGGAGTAATATGTGAATTGACTTCACATGTGGAATCCTGTCATGGCCCTTTCGCAAGCCCGCAAGCCGGCCCGCCGCGAGGTACAGACGGAAACCGCGGCGCTCAATGCCTTTTTCCGCATCGCCGAGGCCTGGGGTTTGCGCGTTGCCGAGCAGCGTAAACTTCTCGGCGAGCCGCCGGAGTCGACCTTCTACAAGTGGAAGCGTGACCGCCACGGCGCGCTGGGCCGCGACACCCTGGAGCGCATCAGCTACCTGCTCGGCATCTGGAAGGACCTGCAGATCCTGCTGCCCGATGCGGCACATGCCGACGCCTGGGTGCGCCGTCCCAACGATGCCGGACCCTTCGGCGGAAAGAGCGCGCTGGAGCGCATGCTGTCGGGTCACGTCGCGGACCTCTACGAGGTGCGTTGCTACCTGGATGCCCAGCGTGGATGAGCGCCGGAAAAAGCGTCGCGGGCGCTGAGATGGGCGGGCCCGATACTGCGCGCATGGCCGAGCCTCCCGTCAAACGCATCCGCTGGACGCGCGCGTTCCGCATCGTATCCAGCCGCTTTCCGCCCGTAGGGGTGTTCGACCGCATCTGCGATCCGGATGAACTGGAGGCCCTGTTCGAGCTGGAGGCGATGACCAATCCGCGCCTGCGTCAGGAGGCCGGCGCCTTGTCCCTGGTGCCGCGCGAACGCCGCATCAGCGGGCCCGGCAGCACGCCGGTGATGGCCGCCTTCACGCATCTGAACCCCGAGGGCAGCCGTTTTTCCGATGGCAGCCATGGCGTGTTCTATGCTGCGCACGAGGTCGCTACCGCCATCGAGGAAACGGTCTACCACCGCGAGCGGTTCCTGACCGCGACCCGGCATCCGCCCATCGACCTGCAAATGCGTTGCTATCGCACCGGCATCCACGGGTACCTGCACGACCTTCGTGGCGGCTGGGAGGCGGCGCATGATCCGGACACCTATACGGCCAGCCAGGCCCTCGGCAAAAAGCTGCGCGAGGGCGGTTCCAACGGCATCGTCTACGACAGCGTGCGCCGGCCGGGGGGGACCTGCGTGGCGGCCTTCTATCCCGATGTCGTCGCGCCTTGCGTGCAGGCCGGCCATTACCTCTACCGGTGGGACGGCGAGCGCATCAGCGCCGTACTCGAAATTTCCCGCGTGGAGGTGCGCCGCCAGCAGGACGACGACCCGGCGTGATCCTGGCTGCGGGCCGCTTCCGCGTCATCGGGGATGGCGCTTCGGGGCAAAGGGGGATGAGGACGGGCAGTCGGGGCATGCCGCCCGCGGGCTTGGGGTCCGGAGCGGAAAACCAGGCTGAAGCCCCGGGCACCCCGGAGGCTTCATACCCTTTGTGGAAGCGACCCATGGCCGCGGTGTTTTGAACCCGCCGGGCCACGGAAAGCGCTGCCGAAAACAGTACTCCTCAGGCGTCCCCGCCTTCGGCAAAACCCTCGCGCGTGCCGCGCTGGAACACCTTGTCGCCTTCGCGCACCTCGCGGGCGGGGAACGACGGCAGGGTTTTCAGGCGCTCGTAGATCGGCACGAAGTCGGGCTTCGTGGCCTCGAACAGCTGCTCGAAATCGTCGATGACGAAATATGTCTGCTGGTAGGTGTCGATGCGGTACTGCGTGCGCATGATGCGCTCGATGTCGAAGCCGATGCGGTTCGGCGCGGCCGATTCCAGCGAATAGATGGATTCGCCCTCGGAGCTGACGATGCCCGAGCCGTAGATGCGCAGGTTTCCGTCCTTGCCACGGATGAGGCCGAACTCCACGGTGTACCAGTACAGGCGGGTCAGGTTCATGAGCGCTTCGGGGCCGATCTTCTCGGCTTTCAAGCCGCCCTTGCCGTAGGCCTCCATGTAGTCGGCGAACACCGGGTTCATCAGCAGCGGCACATGCCCGAACAGGTCGTGGAACAGGTCCGGCTCGGAGATGTAGTTGATCTGCTCCGGTGAACGGATCCACCAGGTAACCGGAAAGCGGCGGTGGGCGAGGTGGTCGAAGAAGGTCTGCTCGGGCAGCAGGCCTTCCACGCCGATCAACTTCCAGCCAGTGGCATCGACAAGAATCTTGTTGAGCTCGTCGAAGCGCGGGATGGCATCGGCCGTCATCTCCAGCATGTTCTGCGCCTGGATGAACTCGTCGCAGGCGCGGCCCTTCAACACCTCGCGCTGGCGCGCGAAAAGCTGTTCCCACACCTTGTGGTCGGTGTCGGTGTAGTTGTTCCAGGGCTGGTCGACCACGGCCGTGGTGTAGACCGGAATGGTGCCGCGGTCGGTCTGCTGGTGCTGTACGCGCTTGGGTTGGGTATTCATCACGGCCTCCACGGGTCTGTGTATCCAGCGTAGCGGGAGTGGCGCGCAAGGTGCTTGCTTTATTGCGCTGTACGGCAACAACCTCGCACGAATATTGTGCATTTGCCATTATTCGCGCATCATGTGTTCATGAACCTGGACCGTACCGATTTCCAGATCCTGGCCCTGCTGCAGACCGACGGGCGCATCACCAATGCCCAGCTGGCGGAAAAAGTGAACCTGTCCGCCTCGGCCTGTCTGCGCCGCGTGCAGCGGCTGGAACGCGAGGGCGTCATCGCCGGCTATGCCGCACGCGTCGATGCTGTCGCCGTGGGTCTGGACCTGCAGGCTTTCGTGCGCGTGCAGCTGAAACAGCACGACACCGCCACCGTCGAAGCCTTCGGCAGGCTGGTCAACGGCTGGGATGAGGTGGCCACCTGTCATGCCCTCACCGGCGACATGGACTACCTGCTGCATGTCTACGTGAGCGATCTGGCGCACTTCTCGCGCTTCCTGCTCGACCGCCTGCTCAACGCCAGCGGCGTCGCCGACGTCAACTCGAGTTTCGTGCTGCGTACCGTCAAGCAGTCGGCGTCAGTGCCGGTGGGGAAACACTGATCAGGCCGGGGGCCATGTCATGGTGTCCAGCGGGTTCAACACGCCCAGACCGCCACGATTGAGCACGTGCGTGTAGATCTGCGTGGTCGC
>CAZMXV010000113.1:6184-7852 GCA_964570295.1 uncultured Rhodanobacteraceae bacterium | reverse complement strand
TGTTGTACCGAGTATCCCATCCTGAACCTCACCTGACAATCGGCAAATTCCTACAACACGTCAAGCACTTGACCGCCTACCACCGGCGCTCGGTATCGCCCATGCTCGTGCTTATGGGACAAGTTGGTGGCATTTCAATTTCGTGGGACGAGGGGGTGGTGTAATGGCCGGCGCAAGCAAGCAGCCACGGCTGCTGGACCAGGTTCGGGCGCGTTTACGGGTCAAGCACTACAGCCTGCGCACGGAACAGGCGTATGTCGGCTGGATCAGGCGTTTCATCCTGGCCAACGGCAAACGCCATCCACGCGACATGGGTGGGGCGGAGGTGGAAGCTTTCCTGACCGGACTCGCCACCCGGCATCATGTCGCCGCGGGGACGCAGAACCAGGCGCTGGCCGCCTTGTTGTTCCTGTATCGCGAGGTGCTGGAGCAGGAGCTGCCGTGGCTGGACCACTTCAAGCCCGGGTGGGCCGGCAGTTTGGCCAGTGCGGACCAATCGCGGCTGAAGGCGCTCCTGCAAAAAACCGGTTTTTGAGATGCGCTTTGTCCTGCATCCTCGAATGCGGGGCTGCGGGTGATTCGGGGCCATCGCGGCTGAAGCCGCGACCGGGCTCGCCGCAGGACCCCATTGTCCTGCGGCTGCGGGAACGGCAATCAGTGTGCGGACCAGCTGTTGTTGCTGCGGTCGGCGTCGGGCAGTTTGCCGTCGGGATCGATCACCGCCTTGACCACGCGCTGGTGGGTGTCGACGGTGACGCTGAAGTGCTTGTTGCGCATCCAGGTGTTGACGGGAACGCGGACGCGTTGGGTGCTGCCGTCGGCGAGGGTCACTTCCAGGGTGGACGGCATGGGCAGCTTGTCGAGGTTGGCGACGGTGACGAGGCTGCCCTTGGCCGGATCGTTGTCGATGTATGTCACGCCCGTGACGGCGAGATCCAGTTTCCAGTTGTTGGCGTACCAGCCGCGCCAGAACCAGGCCAGGTCTTCGCCGGCGGCGCTTTCCATGGCGCGGAAGAAGTCCGACGGCGACGGGTGTTTGAAGGCCCAGGCGCGGGTGTATTCGCGGAAGGCCTTGTCGAACAGCTCGGGTCCGAGGATCTGTTCCCGCAGCAGCGTCATGCCGTAGGCGCCCTTGAAGTAGGTCACGGGGTGGCGGTATTTCGCCGGCGCGACGTCGGCGCGGGTGAGGATGGTCGGTGCGTCGGGATCGGTCAGGACCTTGACGATGTCCTTGGCCGGGTCACCGGTCTCGGGCGCGTATTCGCCGTCCTGCTTGGGGGCGAACTCGCCGTTGTGGGTGTCGCCCCAGTGCTGCTGGGCCATGGCGTCGACGAAGGTGTTGAAGCCTTCGTCCATCCACGCGTCGCGGCGTTCGTTGGAACCGACGATCATGGGGTACCAGTTGTGCCCCATTTCGTGCACGGTCAGCCAGAACAGGAAGTCGCCCTTGGCCTTGTAGGAGTCGAACACGATGCCCGGGTATTCCATGCCGCCGGCGGTGCCGGCTTCGGCCACGGCGGTGGACCAGGGGTACGGGAACCAGCGCGAGAAATACTCGATGGTGTATTTGACGTGCTGGGTGGAGTGCTGCCAGCCGTCCTTGACGATGCTTTCGACCGGATAGGCGGACATCGCCAACGCGTGCTTGCCCTCGGGCAGGTTGATGCG
>CAZMXV010000113.1:0-6084 GCA_964570295.1 uncultured Rhodanobacteraceae bacterium | reverse complement strand
CGACCGGATAGGCGGACATCGCCAACGCGTGCTTGCCCTCGGGCAGGTTGATGCGCGCGGCGTCGAGCACGTAGGCCCTGGATGCGCCGAAGGCCACGTCGCGGGTGTTGTCCATGTGGAAGCGCCACGTGAGGGTGCCGCTCTTTTTCGGGCGGCTGGACGGATCGGTGACTTCGTCGGGCTTGCGGATCATCACCGTGTCGTCGCTGTTGCGGGCCTTCTCGAGACGGCGGTACTGGGTATCCGTGAGCACTTCCTTGGGATTCGTCAGCGTGCCGGAGCCGACCACGATCATGTCCGCCGGCACGGTCACCGCGTAGTCGATGTCGCCGTATTCCAGGTAGAACTCGCTGCCGAGGTAGGGCTGGGTATCCCATCCGTGCAGGTCGTCGTAGACGGCCAGGCGCGGGAACCACTGCGCGATCTCGAAAATGTCGCCGTTCTTGCTTTTGAACCAGTCGGTGCGGCCGCCGAAGCTGCCGGGCACGGTGTAGCTGTAGACGATGCGCACTTCGGCCTTGCCGCCTTCCGGCGCCAGCGCGGCTGGAAGGTCGATGCGCATGCGCGTGTCGCTGACGGTGGTCGCGGCCTTGACCCATTTGCCACCCTGACGGACCTCGACCGAGGCGACACGGTAACCGTCGGTGTGCGCCTTCGGATCGCCGGGGCGGTCGTTGGCGAAATTGGAGCGCGCGTCGCTGCGGTAGGTGTTCTGGTCCATCTGCAGCCACAGGTAACGCAAGGTGTCGGGGCTGTGGTTGGTGTAGGTGAACGTTTCGGTCGCGCTCAGGGTTTTGCTGGCGGGGTCGAGCGTGGCGTCGATGTCGTAGTCGACACGGTTCTGCCAGTAGTCCGGGCCGGGCTGGCCGTTGGCCGAGCGGTAGCGGTTGACCGGATAGCGGTAGTCGAACGGGGCGAAGGCCTGCATCGGCTGGTAGGCCGATTCGGTCTGGCCGGACGGCGCCGAGGCCGAGGCGGCACCGGTGACGAGCAGTCCGGTGGCGCACAGGCCGAGCAACAAGGTTTTCATGTGCATCTCGCTGATGGGGTCGTGGGGAAAAACATCGACGGGCGGCGGGCGTCCGTCAGCGGTCGATTTCGTGGCGGTAAGCGGCCGGAATGTCGGCGTCGGGACGGGCATGGTGGTACATGGCCCAGGCGATCTGCTGCATCAGCCAGTGCCGGTTGCCGTCCTTCTCGAACAGGTTGCCGTGGGTCTTGCCGGGCAGGAATTCCACTTCGGCGTCGGCACCGACGTCCTCCAGCACCTGCTTGAGCTTGTGCGCGGCGCCATCCAGGTAGAAGGTGTCGGCGCTGCCGACGATGAGATGGATCTTGCCGTCCAGATCGGCCTTCAGCTCGGGCCAATGCGTTTTGATGCGGTGCGCGATGTCATAGTGCTCGCGCCAGTACGCCGCCACCTTCGGGTTCACCTTGCCGGTGTCGCGGTCGAACATGGGCACGGGCCGGCCATCGGCCCCGCGCGGCGAGAACACCCACTCGAACGACGCCATCTGGCCGCCGTAGGGTCCCAGCACGCGCTCGAGCTGCGCAAACTGCTTGAACGTGGCGATGACTTTGCCGTCGGCCCGCACCAGCGGAATCGCGCTGCCGTCGGCACGGTGGTAGACGTTGGCGTCGGGCGCGTACAGGTCGGCGCCGGTGAAATCGCGGAAATCACTGGAATCGGGGGCGGTCGACCAGGTACCGCCGAATACCTTCGGGTAGCGCGTCTGCAGCCACAGCGTGGCCCAGCCGCCGGAAGAGTGGCCGGTGAGGAAACGGCCGTCGGCGGTGCCGTCCATGCGGTAATGCGACTCCAGATACGGAATCAGCTCGGTGGTCAGCGCCCGCCCCCACGGGCCGTTGTTGGCCGAATCGGCAAACTCGTGGGTGCCGGTGGGGCCCGATTGATCCAGAAACACCCAGATCATCGGCGGCATGTCGCCTTTTTCCATCTGCGCGTACATGGTCGCGGCCTGGAACGTGAGGTAGTCCAGGTTGCCACCAAACCCGTGGGTGAAATACACCGTGGGATAGCGGCTGTCGGCATCCTTTTCGTAGCCCGGGGGCAGCAGCACCCAGCCCTTCATGTGCACGGGCGTGCCGCGAAACGCCGTCAGCACCGGGCTGACGACATCCAGGGTTTCCGCATGCCTGCGCGCGGTATCCAGTGCCGGCTGCATTTTCTCGCGCATCGCGGCCGGCGCGCGCTCGGGCAGCGTCCACGGCATGCGGGTCTCGTGCAAGGTGCGCGTCAAGGCCAGGCCGGGCACCACGGTATCCTTGCCGAAATTCACCTCGGTGACGTCGCTGACCAGATCGCCGTCGCCGCGCCCGCCGTAGTTGTAGTCGTGATTAGTGTCGAGCACGGCCTGCATCGCGTAGCGCCCCGCCGCAAGCTCCGAGAACGGACCGGGGAAGGCCAGCTGGTCGGCATCCACCAGCACCGACGATCCCGGGGCCAGGTGTGTGACCTCCATGGCGGCGACAGCGGTTTCGGTGGGCCGGAAGGCGCTGGTGTCCACCGCATGGATCGTGTCGTCCCCAGAGGCCACCCGTGCCTTGTCGACCGGGATGGCGAACAACAGCAGGCGTCCCGAAACGGGTTGTTCCGAGGCCCCGTCGAGTGTCACCCGGAACAGGCGATGCGGTGAAATGCCTTGCGGCGCCTGGGCACCGAACGCCAGCGGCGAGGCCAGCCACAACAGGCAGGCGGCCAGGAAGGTCTGGTATGTGCGCAACATGGTTCTGTCCCCGGATTCAAGCCGCGGCGGTCGACCCGCGACACCGCGGCCCGGCCTGGGCGGGCGCGCACGATGCCGGTTCTGTCCAGGGCCGACTTGCCGAACCCTTGAAATACCACGAAAGCGGCGGGGCGACAGCCGCCGGAAGTCACGATCGGCGCATCACGCCTCCGGCTCGGGCTTCAGCGACACCGGTTCGCGCAGATGCTCACGCGTCACTTCGTCCGGCAGGCGCAGCACCGTGGCCAGCCACATGATGAAGGCCGAGAACAAGGCCAGCACGATGGCCGACCAGCCGAAGCCCAGCATGCCGAGGTTGCCGGCCGGATGCTCCTCGGGATAGATGCCCAGCCAGCTGATCAGGGTCAGCCCCAGCAGCCACACCACCACCCAGGACCCGGAGCGCATCTCCAATCTGGGCGTCTGGCGATGAAAGCGCCCCTCGTGCAGACCCAGCACGATGTAGCCGATGAGCACGGCGATCATCAGCTTCCACACGATGTCCCAGCCCGACCAGTACACGATGAGGTTCGACGACAGGAAGCCGAGGTAGGCCAGCACGTGCACCCACGGCAGGTGGAACGGCCGCTCCTGACGCGGCAGCTGGCGGCGCATCGCGACCAGCGCCAGCGGCCCGGAACCGAACGACAACACCGTGGCCGAGGTGACGAAACCGACCAGTTTCTGCCAGCCCGGGAACGGCAGCAGGAAGATGCAGCCGGCGAAGAAGGTCAGGATGACGCTCACCCACGGCACGCCGCGCTCGTTGACCTTGGCCAGCGAACGCGGCGCGTTGCCGTTGCGGCCCATGGCGTAGGACAGGCGCGCCGTCACCGTGGTGTAGATGAGGCCGGTGTCGGCCGGCGAGATGAAGGCGTCGATGTACAGCAGCACCGCCAGCCAGCTCAAGCCCATCACCGTGGCCAGGGCCGCCAGCGGACCGAACGTGGCCGCGATGTGGTCCAGCCCGCCACTGAAGCTGATGCCGATGTTGGCCCAGCCGTTGGCCAGCGCACCTTCCGGCAGCGCGCCGATGAAGGCGATCTGCAAACCGACGTAGATGATGCCGGTGATCACCACCGAACCGATGATGGCGATCGGCACGTTGCGTTGCGGGTTCCGCGTCTCGCCGGCCAGCTCCACGCCCTGACGGAAGCCCAGATAGGAAAACACGATGCCCGCCGTGGCAATGGACGAGAACACGCCCGGCCAGCCGAACGGCAGAAAACCGCCTTCCGTCACGTTGGTGAAGTTCATGCCGTTGAAGGCGGTCAGCAGGAACACCACGACCACCAGGATGATGATGAACAGCTTCCACCACACCAGCGCGTTGTTGAGACGCGCGAACCAGCGGATGCCGATCACGTTGATGAGGCTGAAAAGTCCCAGCAGCGCGATGGCCACCACGAAGCCGGCTCCCGTCAGCACCGGCGTGCCGCCTTCCAGTTTTTGCAGCCATGGCAGATAGTTGTTGGCGTACTGCAGCGCCGCCAGCACTTCGATGGCCGTGGTCGAGGCCGCCGCCAGCCAGGTGATCCAGCCCAGCGTGTAACTGGCGAACGAGCCGAACGCGAAATGCGGGAAGCGCACCACCCCGCCCGAGACCGGAAACATGGTGCCCAGCTCGGCATAGCACAGGCCGATGAAAATGATCATCACGCCGCCGATGCCCCAGGCCAGCACCGAGCCCGGTCCGGCGATCTCGGCCGCGTTGAGGGCACCGAACAGCCAGCCCGAGCCGATGATGGAACCGACCGCCGTGAACAGCAGGCCGATAATGCCGATGTCTCGCCTGAGGTGCTTGTCCTCGGCGGCATGTCGATGCTCGGTGGTGTTCGATGCCATGTTCTCTCCCCGCAACAGGTGCAGCTGGAAACGCCCTGCCGGTTGCTTCCCCCAAAGCACCACCGGGACGCATGCGAATGTCCCGATGATGAGGGCAACTGGCCATCGTGCACAAGCCATGACTTGTGGCCCATGGCCCCGCCATGCGCGCGTTACAATGCCGCCCTGCCCCTCGACACCGCCACGGAGCGCCCATGGCCACCCTGGAATTTGCCCTCGAAGGCGAGTACATCGCGCTCAATCAATTGCTGAAGCTGGTCGGCCTCTGCCCCAGTGGCGGCAGCGCCAAGCAGGTGATCGCGGCCGGCGGCGTATGTGTCGACGGCACGGTGGAAACACGCAAAACGTGCAAAGTCCGCGATGGCCAAGTGGTGGCGCTGGACGGGATCGAAATTCGCGTCACGGCGGAAGACAGCTGAGACGATGAATCCGGCAACGACGGCGGGGGCTGCTTTGGCAGATGACGCCATGAACCAGGCGGATGCCGGAATCACGCACCATCGCGGCTGAAGCCGCTCCCGCAGATCGATGTCGGGTACACGGTTTTTCGAGATCCCCTTCAGGGGCGCCGTCGTCGTCGCTCGTAAACCACGATGATCCCGCCGCAAAGCAAACTGCCCAGCGCCAGCACATACCACGTGATGGCGTAACCGAGGTGGGCGTTGCGGAAGTGCACCCTGGTCAAGCCGGCGACCGGCAGGTGGCCGGATTCCTGGCCGGCGTCGGCGTCCACGAAGTACGGCGCCACGCCGTCGACGGGAAGGTCGCGCGCCACGGCCATGGCGGCCACGTCGCGTGAATACCATTGGTCGGCGTCGGGCCGGTTGGCACGCATGAAACCGCCACCGGGTTCGCTGAAACGCAGCAAGCCGGTCAGCGACTGTTCGCCGCGCGGCGCCGGGACGCCCTTGAAGCCCGGCTTGCCGGGCAGGTTGTCGGGAAGGTAGCCACGGTTGACCAGCACGACGAAGCCGCGCGCCGTGCGGAACGGATCCATCACCCAGTAGCCGTAGCCTTCGCTGCTGGGACCGTGCACCAGCACCTGCTTGTCGGCCAGGTAATGGCCTTTCAGGCGTACATGCAGGTATTGCAAGTCGCCCGCCTCGATACGCGGCCAGGCATCGGGCCCCGGCACCGCCACGGGCGCGGCATGCACGCGCTCGGCCACGTCATGGATCAGACCGAGCTTCCAGTGCAGGCGGCGTACCTGCCAATTGCCGAGCAGGACGAAACCCGCGAAGGCCACGGCCAGCAGCACCATCCAGACGATGAACCAGCCTCGTCGCGGGGCACGGGCCGCGCGCGGCATCGCCCTACCGCTCCGTCACCTGGTGGTGGGCCTGCGGCTCCATGGTCGGCATCATGTAGTGGTTCTCCTCGAACATCACCCATATCGAGGCGCCCAGCACGATCAGCACCAGGATGGCCGTGAACAGGAAGGCCAGCATGTTCCAGCCGCCCTCCGAGCGCGTGTCCAGGTGCAGGAAGTAGA
>CAZMXV010000112.1:0-7883 GCA_964570295.1 uncultured Rhodanobacteraceae bacterium | reverse complement strand
CGGTGCGCCGGACCCGCGGCGACGACATCGACGCGGCCTGCGGCCAGCTCAAGGGCCAGGTCATGGACCGCACGCGCCGGCATGCCCAGTTTCTCAAGCAGGTGGGGGATGCAACACATGTGGCATAGGGGAATCGGGGGTGCTCTGGTATTGTCGCTGGCCATCACGCTGGGGGGCTGCGTTACCGGCGGCGGCATGCACCGGGCCCAGACGTCCTCGGACAAGGAGAAGGCGGCACGGATCCACACCCAGCTGGGGCAGGGCTATTTCCGCCAGGGCGACCTGAAGACGGCCCTGGAAAAGCTGCAGATCGCGCTGCGTTTCGACCCCGACTACGCGCCTGCCCATACCGTGATGGGCGCGGTCTACGAAAGCCTGAAGCAATGGCCGGAAGCCGAGCAGCACTATCGGCGCGCCGTGCAGATCAACCCCAAGGACGGCAATACCAAC
Source organism: uncultured Rhodanobacteraceae bacterium (assembly GCA_964570295.1). Classification (GTDB taxonomy): domain Bacteria; phylum Pseudomonadota; class Gammaproteobacteria; order Xanthomonadales; family Rhodanobacteraceae; genus Oleiagrimonas. The sequence goes on along the minus strand of CAZMXV010000112.1, from coordinate 7,433 downwards.
AACAATTTCGGCGTATTCCTGTGCCGCGAGGGCAAGGTTGCCGAGGCCATGCCTTATTTCACGCGGGCCCTGGATGACCCGTTCTACGCCACGCCCGCCGCGGCGTGGACCAATGCCGGCATCTGCCAGATCCGTGCCGGCCACTACGGCCAGGCCGAGGAGCATCTCGGCAAGGCCCTGGCCATCGACGCCAGCTATCCCGACGCGTTGTACCAGATGGCACGTGCGCTGCACCTTTCCGGTGACGACTTCCGCGCCAGTGCCTACGTGCAGCGCTACCAGGCATCGGGACGTTCCGATGCCGACGTATTGAAACTCGGTTACGACATCGAGACCCGACTGGGCGACGCGGAGGGCGCCCGGGACTACGCACGCCAGTTGCGCACCAAGTTCCCGGATTCGGAACAGGCGCGGGCACTCAGCAACACGACAACTCCATGAATCATTCGAAGTCTTCCACCAACGTGGGCAAAGACCATCGGGTCGGCGACCATCCAGCACTCGCCGGAACGCCATCGGAACACGCGGATACGGAGCAGCAGGCGGTTGCCGCCGACTCGCTCCGCATGCGGCTGGGCGGGCAGCTTCGGGCGGCGCGCGAGGCGCGCGGACTCGACATGCACGACTGCGGGCAGGCACTGCGCCTGCCCGTGCGCGTTCTGCGCAAGCTGGAGGCCGGCGACTACGACGGCATCGAGCACGGCGTCTACCTGCGCAACTACCTGGACAGTTACGGCACCTACGTCGGCCTGCCGGAGCAGGACCTGCGCGAGGCCATCGACCGGTTGGCACCGCGTGAAAACCGGCCGCAGCTGGTATCCACCGGCGGCATCTCGCGCTCGCACTACATGTGGCAGCGTTACACCACGGCCGCCACCTACGTGGTATTGACCGCGGTGATCGTGGTGCCCCTGGTGTGGCTGGGCATCAAGGGGGGCCTGGACCGCGAACTGACCCATCTGGAGCCGCTCAATGCCGCGCCGGTGGCAAACCAGGAACTGGCGCTGGATGCGCCGGCTGGCGGTGCGGGCCATGCGGATCGCGGCACCACGACGCACGACGAGCGCCGCCAGGCCGCCGCGCAGGGCACACCCGACGACGAGCGTCCACTGATGGCGTCCATGGCGCCGTTCTCGGCGCTGGACAGCGTGGCGCCGATCAAGCCGAAAATGCCGGACATCCGGGTCCCGGGCAGCCACGTGCTCACCCTTTCGCTGAGCGAGCCGAGCTGGGTCGAAATCACCACGGCCGATGGCGAGCGCCTGGAATACAGCCTGCTGCCGGCCGGCACCGAACGGACCTACCGCAGCCGCCAGGCCATGCAGGTGAACATCGGCGACGCCACCGGCGCCATGGTGCGGCTGGACGGCAAGCCGGTCGAGCTGGCGCCGTACCAGCGTGCCAACGTGGCCCGCTTCCGCATCGACACGAACGACGGCAAAACCCGCGTACAGGCGATGTGACGCAAGTCCGGCCCGGCAAGGGCGGAAAAGCGGGCTCACCGCGGGCGCGGCCCATGGCCGTGGCCGCCGGGTCCTGCGCCCGTACGGAGCGTGCCTGCATCCCCGATATCTCCCGGCCGGCCACGGCAATTCGGCGTCGCCAAGGCACGGCGTGTCCGGTATGCTTGCGTGGTTCGGTCGCGGGGAGTCTCGCGCGGCCCGTCCTTATTCCGGTTTCGGCATGTGCGCGCATGCCGGTGCCGTCCGTTTTTTTGTTTGGGTGAGCGTGCATGGCATACGACGATTACGAACAGAGTGAACGCGTACAGGAGTGGTTGCGGCAGAACGGCGTGGCCATCATCGTCGGCATCGTGATCGGCCTGGCGCTGATCTTCGGTTATCGCCAGTGGGACAAGCACCAGGCCAACGCCAGGGTCGAGGCGGCCTCCCAGTTCGAACTGGTCCGGCAGAGCCTGGAGGCGGGCAAGGTGTCCGAAGCGGACACGTTGACCGACAGCCTCAAGGAAAACCATGCCGACAGCGCCTACACGGTGTTTGCCGTGACCCTGCGCGCGCAGCGCCAACTGGATGCCGGCAAGAGCGGCGAAGCCATCGATTCGCTTGCCTGGGCGGTGGCGCACGCCAAGGCCGGACCGCTGCAGGATCTCACCCGCATCCGCCTGGCACGTGCCCAGTTGGCGGCCGGCAAGGCCGACCAGGCGCTGGCCACCCTCAAGGCGATCCCTGCCGGTGCCTATGCCGGCCTGGTCGCGGAACTGCGCGGCGACGCGCAGGTCAAACTGGGCCAGGGTGGGGAAGCGGCCGAGTCCTACCGGCAGGCGCTGGCCGCCTACAAGCCCGATGCGCCGCAGCGCCGCACCCTGGAGATGAAGATCGACGGCCTGTCGGCCGTGGCCCGTCACCAGGATGAGGGCGCGAAAGACGCCGCACCCGCCTCCAGTAGCGCAAAACAGGACGCCTGATGAAACGCATTGCCTTGATCGTCATGATCTCCCTGCTCGCTCTGGTGGGGTGTTCCAAGAAGGAAAACATCAAGCCGCCGCACGAGCTGGAAGAGTTCACGCCCCAGATCACCGTCACCCGGCTGTGGAAGTCGAAGGTGGGGGACGGCGCGGGCGATTCCGGCGTGCGGCTGCGCCCGGCCTATGCCGACGGCGTGGTCTACGCGGCCAGTCCGCTGGGTACTCTTCAGGCTTTCGATGCCAACAGCGGCAAGACCCTCTGGAAAAAGCATTCGCGCATCCACGGCTGGTTCGGCTGGGGCGACTCCAAGCGCAAGGATGCCGAATATGCCGGCGGCCCGGCCGTCTCCAACGGCCTGCTGGTCATCGGCACCCTGGACGGGCATGTCTACGGGCTGGAGGCCTCCGACGGTACTCCGCGCTGGGAGACCAGCCTGTCCGCGGGCATCCTGTCCGCGCCCGCGATCGTCGGCGACCACGTCGTGGTGCGCACCAACGACGGCAATGTGTACAGCCTGAACGCCGCAAGCGGCGAGCAGCAGTGGGTGTACGACCAGAGCACGGTGCCGCTGTTGAGCCTGCGCGGCAACGGTGACCTGCTGGTGGCCAAGGGCGTGGTGTTCTTCGGCAGCGACGAGGGCAAGCTGGAAGCCGTGCGCCTCGACAACGGCGACAAGCTGTGGGACCTGCCGCTTTCCACCGGCGAAGGGCGCACCGAGATCGACCGCCTGGACGATGCCGACGGCACGGTGCTGATCAGCGGCAACACCCTCTACGCCAGCGCCTATCATGGCCGCGTGGTGGCGGTGGACGGCCCCAGCGCGCGTCCGATGTGGGAGCACGACTTTTCCACCTACGTTTCCATGGCCGTCGACAACCGCATGCTGGTGGCCGTGGACGATGCCTCCAATGTCTGGGCCTTCGATCCCTCCACCGGCAGCAACCTCTGGAAACAGGACAAGCTGGACTGGCGCTGGCTGAGCGGCCCGGCCATCCAGAACGGCTACGTGCTGGTGGGCGACCTCAAGGGCTACCTGCACTGGCTCAGCCCGGACGACGGCCGGTTCGTGGCCCGCGAGCGCCTGTCGCACGATGCCATCCGCGCCCAGCCGCTGGTGGTGGGCGACGTGGCCTACGTGATGGATGTGGATGGCCACCTGGCGGCCTACCGGGTATCCGGCGGCGGCACCCTCTGAGCCATTGACCCGCCATGTTGCCCGTCGTCGCCCTGGTTGGCCGCCCGAATGTCGGCAAGTCGACCCTGTTCAATATCCTCACGCGCAGTCGTGATGCCCTGGTAGCCGATCTGCCGGGGGTCACGCGCGACCGCCATTACGGCATCTGCCATCTGGGCGACGCTCCCTTCGTGGCCATTGATACCGGCGGCCTGGCCGACGACGAGACCGGCCTGGACGCCCTGACCGCACGCCAGGTACGGCTGGCGGTCGACGAATCCGACGCCGTGGTGCTGCTGGTCGATGCCCGCGACGGCCTCCTGCCGCGCGACCGCGACATCCTCGACGAACTGCGCCGCAGCGGCAAACCCGTGCTGCTGGCGGTCAACAAGACCGACGGCATGGACGAGACCGTGGCGCTGGCCGAATTCGCCGCGCTCGGATTTGCCGACACGCTGGCCTTGTCGGCGGCGCACAACCGCGGTATCCAGCCGTTGCTGGAGGCGCTGGCGCCGCATCTGCCCGAGGACACCGAGCCGGCACCCGACGAGGCCGCCGACATGGGCATCCGCGTGGCCATCGTGGGGCGGCCGAACGCCGGCAAGTCCACCCTGGTCAACCGCCTGCTGGGCGAGGACCGGCTGGTGGTGTCCGATGTCGCCGGTACCACGCGCGACTCCATCCACGTACCGCTGGAGCGCGACGGCAGGCGTTACACGCTCATCGACACCGCCGGCGTCAGGCGCCGTTCGCGCGTCGACGAGGCGGTAGAAAAATTCAGCGTCATCAAGGCCATGCAGTCCATCGCCGCGGCCCAGGTCGTGGTCATCATGGTCGATGCGCGCGAGAACCTGGCCGACCAGGACCTCACCCTGGTCAGCCAGGTGCTGCAGGAGGGCAGGGCGCTGGTCATCGCCTGCAACAAGTGGGACGGCATGAGCGCCTACGATCGCCAGCAGTGCGAGCAGGCGCTGGACCGGCGCCTGACGTTCGTGGCCTGGGCCCGGCGCGTCTTCATCTCGGCCCTGCACGGGTCGGGCCTGCGCGAGTTGATGCGCGCCATCAACAACGCGCACGCCGCGGCCACCCGGGACATGACCTCCTCGCAGCTCACGCGCACGCTGGAAAAGGCCTACGCCAGCTACCAGCCGCCGATGGTGCGCGGGCACACGCCCAAGCTGCGTTATGCGCATCCGGGCGGCCACAACCCGCCGACCGTGGTTATCCACGGCAGCCGCACCAAACACATCACCGACGCCTATCGGCGCTATCTGGAAAACGTCTTCCGCAAGCGTTATCGCCTGGAAGGCACCCCGGTGCGCATCGAGTTCCGCGACAGCGACAACCCCTTCGCCGGCCGCCGCAACGAGCTTACCGACAGCCAGAAGCGCAAGCGCCAACGCATGATCCGCCACGCCAAGAAGCGCCAACGCTGAGGCGGCCACCCGTCGCGGTCGTGGGCGGCTCCCCCGGAGCACTTCATTGCGGGAGGCGCTTCAACTACGGGGGAACGGCGGTTTTCAGCCCTTTTCCCGGCAGCCCGTGGCCGCAAGGCGCCGGACCCGGCGCACGCTCTCCGCGCGCGCTACCATGACCCCATGAACACCGTGACCGATCCTGCCGCCCTGATGGCCGATCTGCGCCGGCGCATCGGCGAAATCGAGCCGGCCGCCGCCCTGGCGCGGCAGGCGGCGGGCGCCCTGCTGCTGGACGTGCGCGAGGACGCCGAACGCAACGAAGGTATGCCCGCCGGTGCGGTGGGCCTGTCGCGCGGATTCCTGGAGCTGCGCATCCGGCAGGTCGAACCCGACCGCTCGCGTGAAATCCTCACCTTGTGCGGCAGCGGCATGCGCTCGTTGCTGGCCGCCGAAACCCTGAAGAACATGGGGTATGCCCACGTCCGCTCCGTGGCCGGCGGCTTTGCGCGCTGGAAGACCGAAGGTTTGCCGGTCGCCCGCGACGAGGCGCTGGATGCCGATGCGGCCGAACGCTACTCGCGCCAGCTCAAATTGCCGAACGTGGGCCGGGCAGGGCAGACCAGGCTGGCGCGGGCGCGGGTGGCCATGCTCGGCGCGGGTGGCCTGGGCGCGCCGGCGGCACTGTATCTGGCCGCCGCCGGGGTCGGCACCTTGACCCTGATCGACGACGACCGCGTGGAACGTTCCAACCTGCATCGCCAGGTCATCCACGCCGATGCCCGCGTCGGCATGCCCAAGACCGAGTCCGCGCGCATGACGCTGGCCGCGCTCAATCCGCGCATCACCGTGGAAATACGCAACGAACGTCTGGACGCGTCCAATGTCGAAGCGCTCGTTTCCGGCCACGACGTCATCTTCGACGGCGCCGACAATTTTCCCGCGCGCTACCTGCTGGCGGCGGCCAGCGTGCGCCTGGGCATCCCGATGGTGTACGGCGCGGTGGAACGCTTCACCGGCCAGGTCAGCGTGTTCGATCCGCGCCGTGACGACTCGCCGTGCTACCGCTGCCTGTTTCCCGAGCCACCGGCCGCCGAGGATGCGCCCAATTGCAGCGAGGCCGGCGTACTGGGAGTATTGCCCGGCATGGTCGGCCTGCTGCAGGCGTGCGAGACCCTGAAATTGATTCTCGGCATCGGGGAGCCCCTGGTCGGGCGCCTGCTGACTCTGGATGCACTGACCATGCGTCTGCGCGAACTGCGCCTGTCACGCGACCCGGCATGCCCCGGCTGCGGTGCCGATGCGCACTTCCACGGCTACACCGACATCGAGCGGTTCTGCACCGCGTGAAAGCGTCCGGCACCCGCGCCGGATTTGTGCCCGGCGTCGTGAACGCGGATAATGCGCGCTTTCCACGACGCACGCGCCCATGACCGCACGCATTCTCGACGGCAAACGCATTTCCCGGCAGTTGCTGGAACGGATCGGCCAGCGCGTGGCCGAGCGTACCGCCGCGGGACTGCCGCCGCCGGGACTGGCCGTGGTGCTGGTCGGAAGCGATCCGGCCTCGGCCGTGTATGTGCGCAACAAACGTCGCGCCTGCGCCGAAGTGGGCTTTCGCTCCTTCGACTACGACCTGCCGGCGACCACCACGCAGGACGAATTGTTCGCGCTGATCGACAGGCTCAATGCCGATCCGGCCGTGCACGGCATCCTGGTGCAGTCGCCGTTGCCTGCGCACGTCGACGAGGACGCCCTGGTCGACCGCATCGACCCGCGCAAGGACGTGGACGGTTTCCACGCCACCAACGTCGGCCTGCTGGTGTTGCGCCGCCTCGGCCTGCGCCCGTGCACGCCCAAGGGCGTGATGACACTGCTCGGCCACACCGACCGTCCGGTGCGCGGTCGCGACGCGGTGATCGTGGGGGTGTCCAATCATGTCGGCCGGCCGCTGGCGCTGGAGCTGCTGATCGCCGGCGCCACGGTCACCTGCTGCCACAAGTTCACCCGGGACCTTCCCGGACACGTCCGGCGCGCCGACATCGTCGTGGTCGCTGCCGGCAAGGCGGGCCTGGTCAGGGGCGAGTGGATCAAGGAAGGCGCCGTGGTCATCGACGTCGGCATCAACCGTCTCGAAAGCGGCAAACTGGTCGGCGACGTGGAATTCGACGTCGCCGCCGAGCGCGCTTCCTGGATCACGCCGGTACCGGGCGGGGTGGGGCCCATGACGGTGGCCACGCTGATGGAAAACACGCTGGAAGCGGCACAGGAACGCCAGGCGCGGTCGGTGGCCTGACCTGCCGGAACACCGGTCGTGTCTGGCGGTGGCCGGGCACAAGACGCTATAATCAACCAATTTACTTGCGGGTATATCGCCATGCGCATTCTTGCCGAGGCTCTCACCTTCGACGACGTCTA
>CAZMXV010000111.1:0-7909 GCA_964570295.1 uncultured Rhodanobacteraceae bacterium | reverse complement strand
ACGGTGGTGTTGCTGGAGGTGACATACGGATAGGTGCCGTGGTCGATGTCCAGCAGCGCGCCCTGCGCGCCTTCGTACAGGATGTTGCCGCCTTCGGCGCGCAGGTCGTGCAGCACCGTGGCGACGTCGTCGACCATGGGACGAATGAATTCGCCCGCCGCCAACGCATCGTCCAGGATGCGCTGGTAGTCGACCGTGTCGGCCTTCAGCCAGTGCTCGAGGATGAAGTTGTGGTAGTCCACCGCCGCGCGCACCTTCTCGGGCAGCTCGTGCGGATACATCAGGTCGGCCACGCGAATGGAGCGGCGCGCCACCTTGTCCTCGTAGGCCGGCCCGATGCCGCGCCCGGTGGTACCGATGGCGCTGCCGCCGGCGGCCTTCTCGCGCCCCTGGTCCACGGCCACGTGGTACGGCATGATCAGCGGTGTGGCGGGGCTGATGGACAGGCGCGAGCGCACCTCCACGCCCTGCGCCTCCAGCTCGTCGATCTCCTTGCGCAGCGCCGCCGGCGACAGCACCACGCCGTTGCCGATCAAGCACTTGACGCCTTCACGCAGGATGCCCGAAGGGATGAGGTGCAACACGGTCTTCTTGCCGCCGATGACCAGGGTGTGGCCGGCATTGTGGCCCCCCTGGAAACGGGCCACCGCGCCCACGCGCTCGGTCAGCAGATCGACGATCTTGCCCTTGCCTTCGTCGCCCCATTGCGCACCCAGGATTACAACTGACTTGCCCATGATTTGCCTTCGCCTGTGTTCATTGAGTACCCCGTCCGGAGCGACGTCGGTGACTAGACTCGCCATCCTGCCTCGTCAAGTCACCCGGCCTGCGGCCTCCTGCCTCCGGCGTTCACCGGCAAGGAATGCCACTGGCATTCCCTGTTTTCCCGGTTCACCCCCACTGCGCCCCGAGAATTACGACTGACTTGCCCATGATTTGCCTTCGCCTGTGTTCATTGCAAAGCCTCGTCCGGGGCGACGTCGGTGGTGGTCGGGGTCCAGGCCCCCGGTCACCGCTTGACCAGTTGCAGCACCAGTATGCCGACGGCCACGGCGAAAGCGCCGCAGACGCGCAGGATGCGCGGGTCCATCCGCGCGGCCTGTTCGACCATCCGCTGCCAGCCGCGCGGTGCGGCCAGCAGGATCAGGCCTTCGATGACGAACACCAGACACAGTGCCGCGTACAGATCGTGCATCAGTGCCGGCCACGGCCTTCGGCATCACCGAAATAACGCATGAAACTCGAGTCCGGGTCGATGATCAACACGCTCTTGCTGCCGTCGAAGGACTTCCGGTAGGCACTCAGGCTGCGGTAGAACTCGAAGAACTCGGGGTCCTTGCTGTAGGCCGCGGCATAGATGGCGGCGGCCTTGGCGTCGCCCTCACCGCGCACCTTGGCCGCGTCGCGCTCGGCGTTGGCGATCAGTACCTGGCGCTGGCGATCGGCGTCGGCGCGGATCTTTTCGCCCGCCTCCTTGCCGGTCGAGCGCAACTCGTTGGCCAGTTGCTTGCGTTCGGCGCGCATGCGGTTGTAGACCGACTCGCTCACCGTTTCAGGCAGCTCGATGCGCTTGATGCGCACGTCCACCACCTCGATGCCGAGGTTATCGCGGGTGGCCTCGTTGGACTGGGAGATCACCTGCCGCGCGATGTCCTTGCGACCGCCGGAAATCAGTTCGTCCAGCGTGCGCGAGTTGACCTGGAAGCGCAGCGCGTCCTTGATGATCGGCGCCAGGCGCTGGCTGGCCTGGTTGATGTCGCCGGTGGTGGCGCGGTAGTAGGTGACGTTGTTGGCAATGCGCCACTTGACGTAGAAGTCCACGTCGACGCTCTTCTTTTCCTGCGTGAAATACCGCTCCGGCTGCGCATCCAGGGTCTGGATGCGGCTGTCGAAGCGCATCACCTGCTGCAGGAACGGCATCTTGACGTACAGGCCCGGCTTGTAGTCGGAGCGGTCGATGCGCCCGAACTGCAGCACGATGGCGGTCTGTCCTTCGCTGACCGTGAACAGGCTGTTGAAAACCACCAGCACGGCAAGCACGACGATCACGATAGGCCACAACTTCTTCATTGCCCGTCCTCCTTGCCGCCGGTCTGCGCATCCGGATCAATGGCATGGCCCACGCCGGGCAGGCTGCTGGTGCTGCCCGCGGCGGGAGCCTCGCTGCCGTCGAGTTTCAGGTAGAACACGTTGCGCCCGTCGGAACCGTCGACCACCTTGGAATGGGTGGAGAGGATGTCCTCCATGGTTTCCAGCCACAGGCGGGTGCGGGTGACGCCCTTGGCCATCTGGTACTGCGTCAGCACCTGGTTGAAGCGTTCCACGTCGCCCTGCGCGCCAGCCTCGCGGGCCGCCTTGTAGCCGGCCGCCTCGGCGGCGATGCGGGCGGCCTTGCCGCGGGCCACCGGCACCACCTGGCTGGCATAGGCCTGGGCCTCGTTCTCGATGCGCTGCTTGTCTTCGCGGGCCTTGTTGACGTCGTCGAACGCGCCACGCACGGGATCCGGCGGCGCCACGTTCTGGAAGCTGATCTCGGTCACGCGCAGGCCGGCATCATAGGTGTCCAGGGTCTGCTGCAGGCGCTGGCGGGTTTCCGACACCAGTTCGGCGCCCTGCCCCGACAGGATGGTGTTCATGGGGTTGGCGCCGACCACGGCGCGCACCGACGCCTCGGCGGCATTGCTGATGGTCAAGTCCGGATCACGCATGGAAAACAGGTATTTGCGCGCATCCGACACCTGCCACTGGACGTTGAAGTCCACCTGCACGATGTTCTCGTCGTTGGTCAGCATCTGCACGCTGTCGGACACCGAACGCACCTTGCTGGTCTGGACCTTGTACACGTGCTCGATCGGCGAGGGCAGCTTCAGGTGGAAACCTGACGGCAGCGAACGCGAATAGGCGCCGAAGCGCAGCACCACGCCGGTCTCGCGCGCGCCGATCACGGTGTAGCTGGAAAGCAGCAGCCAGGCCAGCAGGATTGCCACGATGATCGTGGCAATGCCGCCGCCGCCCTTGCCGAAGCGTCCCATGTGCTGGCGCAGCTTGTTGAAGAGGTCGTCCCATTGCGGGCCCTTGCCTCCTCCGGAATGGTTGTCGCGGCTCCAGGGGTCGCGGCCACCACGACCAGGTTCGTTCCAGGACATGCGAAAAAGTCCCCTGCGGGCAGGATCAAGGTCGACGCGATCGCCGACGCGGGATGGTGACGGGTGCCGGCACCGCGGAACTGCACGGGAGCCGGCTCGATGTATGTGTCGGATGCGCGGCATGCCCCTGTGGGGACATCCGGGCGCACCGCCGCGCATTCTACCAGATCGGCGCGGCCCGTCAGGCGTCTTCGATGTCTTCCGGCTCCGCCGCCAGGGCCCGTGCCGGCCCGGCATCGGCCCCCGGCAATGCCGCCAGCACGCCACGCGGGGCATCAATGCGCAGATGCCAGCCGGTGTCGTCGACATGCTCGTCGGCAATGGCCCCGGCATCCTTCAGCCGGGCATACAGGCGCCCGGCACTGAGCGGAAGATCCAGCCGCGCGCGGACACGGTCACCGGCCAGGCGCTGGTCGAGCGCCTCGCGCAACAGCTCCAGGCCCTCGCCGCGCGCGGCCGACAGCCATACGCGGCGGATACCCCCTTTGTCGTCGCGGTCGGCATGGGGTTCGATGTCGGCCACGTCGATCTTGTTCATGACCCGCAGCTGCGGCACGTCGCTGGCGCCGATTTCCTCCAGCACGCGATCCACGACACCGGCCAGGAGGTCCTTTTCGGGGTCGGCGGCATCACTGACATGCAGCAGCAGGTCGGCGTCACGCGCCTCGGCCAGGGTGGCGCGGAAGGCCGCGACGAGGTCGTGTGGCAGCTCACGCACAAAACCCACGGTATCGGCCAGCACGACAGGACCGACATCCAGGCCCTCGATGCGCCGCACGGTGGGATCCAGGGTGGCGAACAGCTGGTCGGCGGCATACACCTCGCCGCGGGTCAGCGCATTGAACAGGGTCGACTTGCCGGCGTTGGTGTAGCCGACCAGAGCGACCCGCGGCACGGTATTGCGCAGGCGTGCGCGGCGTTGCTGCTGGCGCTGGGTCTGCACTTTTTCCAGGCGCCTGGCGAGCTGCCGCACCCGGATGCCGAGCAGGCGGCGGTCGGTTTCAAGCTGGGTCTCGCCGGGGCCGCGCAGGCCGATGCTGCCGCCGCGCTGGCGCTCCAGGTGGGTCCAGCCGCGCACCAGGCGCGTGGCCAGGTGCCGCAACTGCGCCAGCTCCACCTCCAGCTTGCCCTCGTGCGAGCGCGCGCGCTGCGAGAAGATGTCCAGGATCAGGCCGGCGCGGTCGATCACGCGCACGCCCAAGTGACGCTCGAGGTTGCGCTCCTGCACCGGGCTCAGCAGGTGGTCGACCAGTACCAGGTCGGCCCCCGTCGCGCGCACGTGCTCGGCCACCTCCTCGACCTTGCCGCTGCCGATGTAGTAGCGCGGATTGGGCTCGGCCACGCGCGCCGTGACCCGCCCCAGGATCTCGGCCCCGGCGGACACCGCCAGGTCGGCGAATTCCTCGCCGCGGCGCACGGGATCGCCTCCCAGCCGGCCATGCGGCAGCACCAGGATGGCGCGTTCGCCCTTTTTCTCGCGATCAATGAAGGTATGGGACATGGGGCCATGGTACCAATGCCGCGACGGCCGCCGACAAACGCCGGCAAACCGCGCGGCCGGTCATCTTAAGGATGGCCGGCTGCAGCAGGCGCACGCCAGGACGATCGGGCGCGATCACGGGGAGAGCATGCCCGGGCCGATCCGCCCGGCCCGTCCTTCGGATCAGGCCGTGGCCGTCTCGCCGCGCTCGGCGCGGTTTTCCTGGTGGCCGGCGTCATGCCCCCCCACACGCACGTTGCGTGCCGGCACCACGGTGGAAATGGCGTGCTTGTAGACCATCTGGCTGACCTGGTTGCGCAGCAGCACCACGAACTGGTCGAACGACTCGATGGTGCCCTGCAGCTTGATCCCGTTGACAAGATACACGGATACCGGGACGCGCTCGCGACGCAGGGCGTTCAGGAAGGGATCTTGTAGTGATTGTCCTTTGGACATGTTTGTTTTTCTCCTGGGCAAGGCCGGCCATGCATCAATGGCCCGGCTCCCCTCGCAACGATGGCCGGATAAGTGGAATGCCCCATCCTTCGGGTCACGCCCCGGCCCAAGCATCCGTCCGGCGCCCCCGAATCGCCAGACGAAACCCCGGCTCCAGCTTAACCGTTTTTAAATCATGCGCAAACACCACTTGGCCCTGTTTTTGTGAAACCGGCCACGGCCCCCATGACGCGCTCCGCGGCCCCTTTCCGCAGCGGGTCGATCCAGCGCGCGTCCAGGTCGCCGCGCAGCCACGTAATCTGGCGTTTGGCCAACTGCCGCGTGGCCGCGATGGCCCGCTGACGGAAGACCTCCGGCCCCGTCCGCCCCTCCAGGAATTCGCGGGCCTGGCGGTAGCCCACAGCGCGCCAGGCCGGCAGGTCCGGCCCCAGTTCGGCACGTGCCAGCAGGCTGCGCGCCTCGTCCAGGAACCCGTCGCGCAGCATCGCGTCGAAGCGCGCCTCGATGCGCGCGTGCAGCACGGCGCGGTCCGCCGGCACCAGGGCCAGCTTCAGCACCCGCCACGGCAGGCGCGCCGGCGCGCCGTCCGCGAGCTGTTCGCTGAACGGACGGCCGCCACCCAGTTCGATCACTTCCAGCGCGCGCTGGATGCGCTGGGCATCGTTGGGACGGATGCGCGCCGCCGCCACCGGGTCCCGTTTGGCCAGGCGTGCATGCAGCGCGGGCCAGCCATGCACCCTGGCATCCTCTTCGAACTGCCGGCGCAGCTCGCCGTCGGCCGCCGGAAGCGGTGACAGGCCTTTCTGCAGGGCGCGGAAATACAGCCCCGTGCCCCCGACCAGCAACGGGAGGCGCCCTCGTGCCGTGGCGGCATGCATGGCCTCGAGGGCGTCGATGCGGAAATCCGCCACCGAATACGGCTGCGCGGGGTCGCGTATGTCGACCAGCCCATGCGGAAACCGGGCCAGGGTGGCAGCATCCGGCTTGGCCGTGCCGATGTCCATGCCGCGATAGACCAGTGCCGAATCCACGCTCACCAGGTCCAGCGCGAAACGCTCCGCCAGTTCGCAGGCAAGCGCCGTCTTGCCCGCGGCGGTCGGGCCCATCAGAAAGATGGACAGAGGGCGGCTGTCGATGCTCATCGCGCCATTGTAGTGGCGCGCGTCCCTTATAATCGGACGGTCCACTGGAGAAGTAGCATGCCGCAAATGATGAAGGCGCTGGTCAAGCGCGAAGCCGCCGAAGGCATCTGGATGGAACAGGTGCCGGTGCCGGACATCGGCCCCGACGAAGTGCTGATCAAGGTGGACAAGACCGCCATCTGCGGTACCGACCTGCACATCTACAAGTGGGACGAGTGGAGCCAGCGCACCATCAAGCCGGGCCTCGTGATCGGCCACGAGTTCGTCGGCCGCATCGTCGAGCTGGGCTCGTCGGTCACCAATTACCGCGTGGGCGACCGCGTTTCCGCCGAAGGCCACGTGGTCTGCGGACATTGCCGCAATTGCCGCGCCGGGCGCCCGCACCTTTGCCCGCACACGGTCGGCATCGGCGTCAACCGCAACGGCGCGTTCGCCGAGTACGTGGCGGTGCCGGCGAGCAACCTGTGGCCGATTCCCGACTCGATCCCCTCGGAACTGGCCGCCTTCTTCGACCCCTACGGCAACGCCGCACACTGCGCGCTCGAGTTCGACCTGATCGGCGAGGACGTGCTGATCACCGGCGCCGGCCCCATCGGCATCATCGCCGCCGGCATCGCCCGCCACGTCGGCGCGCGCAACATCGTGGTCACCGACATCAACGACTACCGCCTGAAGCTGGCCGCCGACATGGGCGCCACGCGCGTGGTCAACGTGTCCAAGCAGCGCCTCAAGGACGTGGTCGCCGACCTGCACATGGAAGGCTTCGACGTGGGCCTGGAAATGAGCGGCAACCCGCACGCCTTCAACGACATGCTGCACTGCATGTACCACGGCGGCAAGATCGCCCTGCTCGGCCTGCTGCCCGCCGGCGCCGGCATCGACTGGGACAAGGTGATCTTCAAGGGCCTCACCCTGCACGGCATCTACGGCCGGCGCATGTTCGAGACCTGGTACAAGATGACCCAGATGGTGCAGACCGGCTTCCCGCTGGGCAAGGCGCTGACCCACCAGATCGCCATCGACGATTTCCAGAAGGGTTTCGATTTGATGGCCTCGGGACAGTGCGGGAAGGTGGTTTGCAGCTGGCGTTGAGGGTGAGGTTCTGGATTGCGCGATCGGAGTTTTTGGGGATCATGGCTCGGATCGGGTTTGCGGATCGGGACCCGGGACCGGGGACCCGGTAGAAGCGGCGCCTTCTGCAAAATTGCAGGCCGTGCTCCGCCACGGCACTGCGGCTGGATTGGACAACAACCCACACCGATACGCACAACACTCATCCCTGAAACATTCCGAAGCCACAACCTCGTACTTTGCCGCAACTCCACCCGAAGTGCGGGTCCCCGGTCCCGGGTCCCGATCCGCGCCCCACACTCGAAGCCCTATCCTTCACTCATCCAGGAACCCCGCAACCATGGCCTACTCCATCCAATCCCAACTGCAAGCCGAACTGGACGCCATCCGCGAACAGGGGCTGTACAAGGACGAGCGCGTCATCACCTCGCCGCAGTCGGCCGAGATCACACTGGCCGATGGCAGCCGGGTGCTGAATTTCTGCGCCAACAACTACCTCGGACTGGCCGACCACCCGGACGTGATCGCGGCAGCCAAGGAAGCGCTGGACTCGCACGGTTTCGGCATGGCCTCGGTGCGCTTCATCTGCGGCACGCAGGACCTGCACAAGGAGC
>CAZMXV010000110.1:0-7939 GCA_964570295.1 uncultured Rhodanobacteraceae bacterium | reverse complement strand
ACACGAAGAACCAGCGCTGCCAGCCGCTGCCGTCGGCCAGGAAACTGAACGCGGCGCCGCGGTTGAAGGCCAGCGTGCGGTACAGAAACCCGTCGATGACCGCAACGCGTTGGCCGGGAAAGGTGGTCGCCAGCACCCACCATTTGCTGAGCTGGTCGGCCACGATGGCCAGGACGGATACCCAGAGCCAGGGCAGCGCGGCAGGCACGGCCGTCTTCATGCCGCCCTCCCGCCGCAACGGCCGGACCGGCACATGCACGCGAAAACACACCGGGGCATCAGAACCATTGCCGGACCTCGCCCGCGCCGGCGACGTTGTCCACGCAGCGGCCGCACAGTTCCGGATGTTGCGGATGGTTGCCGACATCGTCGCGGTAATGCCAGCAGCGCACGCACTTGGCGGCCGTGCTGGCGCGCGCGGCGACCCAGGCCTCGCCCTCGCCCTCCAGCTCCACGCGCACGGCGCCTTCCGGCCTGTCGGCCAGTGCATGCACGCCCAGCGTGGAGGTGATGAAGAAGAAGCGCAGCTCGTCGGCGGCGTCGGCATAACGCCGGCACAGGTCGTCATCCAGGTAGACGTCCACATCGGCAGCCAGGGAGGAACCGATGGCGCCGGTCTTGCGCATGCCTTCGAGCACGCCCGACACCGTTTCGCGGATGCGCTGCAGGTCGTGCCACCAACGGCGGTCTTCGTCGCCGTCCAGCGTGGCCTCCAGGCCTTCATACCAGGTTTCGAACAGCACCGATTCGCCGCGCGCACCCGGCAGGTGTTGCCACACTTCCTCGGCGGTGAAGGCCAGGACCGGTGCCAGCCAGCGCACCAGGGCCTCGGCGATGCGGTACATCGCGCTCTGCGCGCTGCGCCGACCCAGGCTGTCGGTGGGCATGGTGTAGAGCCGGTCCTTGGTGATGTCCAGGTACAGCGAGCCCATTTCGTTGGTGCAGAAGTTCTGCACGCGCTGCACGATGTCCGGGAAATCGTAGCGCTCGTAGGCGGCCAGCACGTCCGCCTGCACGTCGTGCGCGCACTGCACCGCCCAGCGGTCCAGGGCCAGGCAGTCCGCCACCGGCAGCAGGTGCGCTTCCGGATCGAAACCGTCCAGGTTGCCGAGCAGGAACCGGCAGGTGTTGCGGATACGCCGGTAGCTGTCGGAAACACGCTTAAGGATTTCTTCGGACACGCTCATCTCGTGGCGATAGTCGGCCGCGGCCACCCACAGGCGCAGCACGTCCGCACCCAGCGTGTCCATCACCTTCTGCGGCGCCACCACGTTGCCCAGCGACTTGGACATCTTCTTGCCCTGCGCGTCCACGGTGAAGCCGTGCGTCAGCACCTGGTCGTAAGGCGCCCTGCCATGCATGGCGCTGGAAGTGAGCAGCGAGGACTGGAACCAGCCGCGGTGCTGGTCGGAGCCTTCGAGGTACATCACGCGGTAGCTGTCGCTGCCGGCGGCGTCGAACTCGGGACGCGCATCCAGCACGCAGGCATGGGTGACGCCGGAGTCGAACCACACGTCCAGTACGTCGGTGACCTTCTCGTAGTCGGCCGCGTCCTTGCCCAGCAGCTCGGACGGATCGAGGTCGTCCCAGATGTCGATGCCGTCTTCCTCGACGCGCCGCGCGATCTGTTCCAGCAACTCGACGCTGCGCGGATGCGGCTGTTGCGTCTTCTTGTCCACGAACAGCGCGATCGGCACGCCCCAGGTGCGCTGGCGGCTGATGCACCAGTCCGGCCGGCCCCCGACCATGCCGGCGATGCGCTCCTCGCCCCACGCCGGCACCCAGCGCACGGACGTGATGGCGGTCAGCGCGGTGTCGCGCAGGCCGGCCTTCTCCATGCCGATGAACCACTGCGGCGTGGCCCGGAAGGCCACGGGTGTCTTGTGCCGCCAGCAATGCGGATAACTGTGGGTGATGACCGTGTGCGCCAGCAAACGGCCGCTGCCTTCCAGCAGGCCGATGATGGCTTCGTTGGCCTTCCAGATGTGCTGGCCGGCGAACAACGGCGTGCCCTCGACGTAGACGCCGCGCCCGTCCACCGGATTGAGCACGCTGGCCGGGTACCTGTCGACCAGCCCGTACTGCCTGCCGACCACGAAGTCCTCCTGGCCGTGGCCGGGCGCGGTGTGCACGGCGCCGGTGCCATCCTCGGCACTGACGTGGTCGCCCAGGACCAGGGGGATCTTCCGGTCGTCATAGAACGGATGCTGCAGGTCCAGGCCCTCCAGGGTCGAACCCAGCGCCCGGCCCAGCACCACGAGCTCCTCTCCCGATGTCGCATAGCGCGCCATCACCCGTTCGGCCAGCGGCTCGGCCAGGACCAGCAGCACGCGCCGGCCGTCGCGCATCGGACCCTCGACCAGCACGTAATCGAAATCCGCGCCCAGGCTGACGGCGAGGCTGGCCGGCAACGTCCACGGCGTGGTGGTCCAGATCGGCACCGCCACCACGGCATCGCCCGCGTCCACGCCGAACAGCGTGGCCAGCGCGCGGGCATCCACGGCGTCATAGGCCACGTCGATGGCGTGCGACTGCTTGTCCTGGTACTCGATCTCGGCCTCGGCCAGCGCCGACCCGCAATCGAAACACCAGTGCACCGGCTTGAAACCGCGCGTGACGTGGCCGTTCTCGACGATGCGCGCCAGTGCGCGCAGCATGTCGGCCTCGTATTTCCTGTCCAGCGTGCGGTAGGGGTGCTCCCAGTCGCCCAGCACGCCGAGGCGCTTGAAGCCGGCGCGCTGCTGGTCGATCTGCTCCAGCGCGTATGCGCGGCACTTGGCGCGGAACTCCGCGGCGTCGAGCTTCTGCCCGACCTTGCCGAACTTCTTCTCCACCGCCACTTCGATGGGCAGGCCGTGGCAGTCCCAGCCCGGCACGTACGGCGCACGGAAGCCGGACAGCAGCTTGGACTTCACCACCATGTCCTTGAGGATCTTGTTGACTGCATGTCCGATGTGGATGGCGCCGTTGGCGTACGGCGGCCCGTCATGCAGCACGAACATGTGCCTGCGCCCGGCCACGCGCTCCTGGATCTGGCGGTAGCGCCCGGCTTTTTCCCACGCTTCGAGCCAGCCGGGCTCGCGCTTGGGCAGGTTGCCGCGCATCGGGAAATCCGTTTTCGGCAGGTTGATGGTGTTCTTGTAGTCGGCGCTCATGGATAACCTGTGGATTCAAGGGGCTTTCGCGCCGACCGGGTGCATGCCCAGCACCCGGCGCGCGGCAGCGGCATCGTCGTGCATCTGCGCAACCAGTGCGTCGACGCCTTCGAACTTTTCCTCGTCGCGCAGCCAGGCCACGAACTCGACGCGGATGCGACGACCGTACAGGTCGCCGTCGAAATCGAACAGGTGCGCCTCCAGCAACGGCTCGGGCACCTCGTTGACGGTGGGACGCACGCCCAGGCTGGCCACGCCGGCATGCACCGCGGCATCGCCGGCCACGTGCACGCGCACGGCGAAGATGCCCTCGATCGGACTGACCCGCCGGCCCAGTCGCACGTTGGCCGTGGGATAACCCAGTTCGCGTCCCAGCCGGTTGCCGTGGGCGACATGGCCGCCAATGGCGAACGGCCGGCCCAGCAGGGCTTCGACGGCCGCGAAATCCCCGGCCGCCAGGGCGTCGCGGATGCGGCTGGACGACACCCGTTCGCCGTCGACCTTGACCGCCGGCATGGCCCGCGCCGCGAACCCCAGCTCGCGTCCCATCGATTCCAGCAATGCAAAGTCGCCGCCACGCTTGTGGCCGAAACGGAAGTCGCCACCCACCCAGACCTCGCGCACGCCCATGCGCGCCACCAGCACCTCACGCACGAAATCCTCGGCGCTCATGGCGGTCAGCGCGGCATTGAAGCGCAGCAGCAGGGCATGGCGCATGCCGGCGGCATCCAGGCCCTCGATCTTCTCGCGTACCGAGGCCAGGCGCGGCAGCGGCCGGCGCGAGAAGAACGCCCGCGGCAACGGCTCGAAACTCACCACCGCCGGCGCATGGCCCATCCCGGACGCGCGGCGGCGCACCTCGGCCAGCAGGCCCTGGTGGCCAAGATGCAGCCCGTCGAACGCACCCACGGCAACGACGCTGCCGGCAGGCGCCACGCACGGACCCGTGACATCGCGGAATACCTCGATCATCGCGCCAGTATAGCGGGCGCCAACCATGCGGCCTATGCATTGACGCCTGCTCATGGCCCGCGACCGGACGCGTATTTTTCCAGGACCAGGCAGGCGGCACAGGCCCCCGCGCCGCACGCGGCCATGATCCATGCCATGGCCAGCGGGGTCCCGGTGTAGAAGGCGCCGGCGGCAAACCCGGCCAGGGCGCCGAGACCATACTGGGCCAGGCCGAACAGGGCCGAGCAGGCGCCGGCATGGCGCGGATACAGGTCCAGCAGCCCCGTCACCGCGTTGGCGCTGGCCATTGCCACCATGCCCACGGCGAAAAACAGGCACGCCACCATCACCGGCAGACTGCCGAACCCCGCCCCGGTGGCCAGCGCCAGCGCCACGGAGGCCAGCAGCAGGACCAGCGTGCCGGCCTCCATCATGCGGCGGTAACCGAACCGCGACACCAGCCGCCCGTTGACGAGGTTGCCCAGCACCATGCCGATGATGTTCAACCCGAAATAGAAGCCGAACAGCTGCGGGTCGACCCCGAAAAGCTCGATGTACAGGAACGGCGCGCTGGTGATGTAGGCGAACATGGAGGCCGATACCAGGCCGCCGCACACCAGCCAGGCCAGCGCGCGCGGGTCGGCCAGCACCTGCCCGTAGATGCGGTACACGGCACCCATGCGCACGTCACCACGCCGGACCGGGCCATTGGTTTCCGGCAGGGCCAGCGCGACCATGCCCAGCGCCGCCACGGCGAAGCCCGCCAGGATCCAGAAGATCGCACGCCAGCCCAGCCACGCCAGCACCTGTCCGCCCAGCAGGGGAGCCACCAGCGGCGCCACGCTCATCACCATCATCACGAACGACATCGCGCG
This sequence comes from uncultured Rhodanobacteraceae bacterium, assembly GCA_964570295.1. Classification (GTDB taxonomy): domain Bacteria; phylum Pseudomonadota; class Gammaproteobacteria; order Xanthomonadales; family Rhodanobacteraceae; genus Oleiagrimonas. Next base: position 2,958 of record CAZMXV010000110.1, on the reverse strand, counting down.
CGCGGCGGCGTTGCCCGACCAGTGGTCGCGGATGATGGCGCGCCCCGCCGACGGACTGGCCGCCGCACCAAGCCCCTGCACCGCCCGGGCCACGATCAGCATCTCGATGCTGCGGGTCAGCGCGCAGGCCAGGCTCGCCACCAGGTACAGGCCGAACCCCAGGGCCAGCGCCGGGCGCCGCCCGAAGCGGTCGGACAGCGGCCCGTACAGCAGCTGACCGAGGGCCAGGCCGAAAAAGAACGTGCTGACGCTGATCTGCGCCATCGACGAGGTGGTACCCAGTTCGCCGGCCAGCGTCGGCAGGCTGGGCAGGTACATGTCGATCGACAGCGGTGTCACTGCCGACAGGAAGCCCAGTACCGCGATCAACCCGAAGCCGGCGACGGCCGTGGCTCCGGTCGTCACCCTAGACACCGGCCGGCCCGCGCAGCTCGCGCATGCGGAAACCGGCCGCGTACATCACCGCCACGTACGTGGCGCCGCCGGCGGCAACCAGCACGGCCAGGTGCCACGCGCGCGTCCAGAGCCCCACCTCGGTGAAGTGCGACCAGTAATGGACGCCGACCCCGAGCACCACGGCCATGGCGGCGCAGGCCAGCCCCACCCGTCCCAGATGCCGCAGCCAGCCCGGCTGGCGCTGGTACACCCCCGCCTTTTTCAGCCACCACCACAGCAGCATGCCGTTGATGTACGACGACAGCGCGCCGGCGATGCCCATGCCCATGTGCAGGCCCGGCACGCTGGCGATGCCTTCCATCAGGCCAACCCGGCGCGCCGCCGCCGGGGCCCACAGGTGATAGAGCAGCACGATGAACGCCACGTTGAGCAGCATGTTGGCCACCAGCGCCACGACCGCGGCCTTTACCGGCGTGCGCGTGTCCTGGCGCGAATAGAACGCCGGCAGCAGCACCTTGACCAGCGCATAGGCCGGAAGCCCCGACACGAACGCCAGGATCGCCAGCGTGGTCATGTGCGTGTCGAACGCGGTGAAACGGCCGTGCTGGAACATCGTCGCCACCAGCGGCGTGGCCAACAGCCACAGCGCCACCATCGCCGGCAGTGCCACCACCAGCGCCATGCGCATGCCCCAGTCCAGCGCACGGGAAAATCCTTCGCTGTCGGTGTCCACATGGCGTCGCGACAGCGCCGGCAGGATCACCGTGCCCAGCGCCACGCCGAACACCCCCAGCGGCAGTTCCAGGAAACGGGTGGACTGCGCCAGCCAGGTCTGCGAGCCGGTGACCAGCAACGAGGCGATCACCGTGTCCAGCAGCAGGTTCACCTGCGCCACCGAGGAACCCAGCAGCGTCGGCACCATCAGGCGCATGATCTTGCGGACCCCGCCATGGCGCCAGCCCCAGCGCGGCAACGGCAGCAGGTCCACGCGCTTCAACGACGGCACCAGGAACAGGATCTGCACCACGCCCGCGACCAGGATCGCCCAGCCCAGTGCCAGGATCGGCGTGTCCAGCAGCGGCGACAGCCACAGCGCGCCCGCGATCATGCAGAGGTTGAGGATTACCGGCGTCAGCGCCGGCATGGCAAAGCGGTGCAGGCTGTTCAGCACTCCCGCCATCAGCGCCACCACCGACACGCACCACAGGAACGGGAAGGTCAGGCGCAGCAGGTGCGTGGTGGTGGCCACGCTCTCGGGCTCGCCGATGTAACCGGGCGCGAACACCGTCACCACCTGCGGCGCGAAAATCAGCCCCAGCGCCACGATCACCAGCAGGATTGCGCTCAACGTGCCGGACACGCGCGCCACCAGCTCGCGCAACTCGGCATGGCTGCGCGTCTGGCGGTATTCGGTGAACACCGGCACGAAGGCCGTCGAGAACGATCCCTCGGCGAACAGCCGGCGCATGAAGTTGGGAATGCGGAACGCCACCCAGAACGCATCCGTGGCCGCCGAGGCGCCAAACGTGACGTTGATGGCGATGTCGCGCGCCAGCCCCAGCACACGCGAGATCATGGTCATCGAGCTGAAGGACAGCAGCCCGCTCAACAGCGTCGGTTTTTTCACGGAGCCCGAATCCGCACAAGCCAGTCGCCTAGGATAAGGGACACCGGCGCCGACGGATACGGCCCGCCCCGGAAAAACCGCCCCGAAAGGTCCGCAAACCATTGACTCGATTGGACGACAGGCGCATAATTGCGCTCTTTTCCACCCACAATCAATTCAATACCGGAGTCATCCCTTGGCCAACATCAAGTCCGCGAAGAAGCGCGCGCGCCAGTCGGAGCAGAACCGCCAGCGCAACGCCAGCGCCCGTTCCATGGTGCGCACCGCGCTGAAGAAGGTCGTCAAGGCGGTTGAGGCCGGCGACAAGGCAGCCGCCACCGAAGCCTACAACTCGGCCGTGCCGCTGCTGGATCGCCATGCCTCGCGTGGCCTGATCCACAAGAACAAGGCTGCCCGCCACAAGAGCCGCCTGAACGCCGCGATCCACGGTCTGGACTGATCCGCGCCGTGCCGCAGGCACACGAAAAACCGGCCCTTCGCGGCCGGTTTTTTCATGCCCGCGGGGAGGGCGCTGTGGTTTGTCGGGCGGCCTGCGGCCATGGGATGTGGCGGCACCGGTATTGATTATCCGCCTGGCGGCGGGTGTCGCGCCCTGCGGGCGAACCGGTGATGCGGAAAATCGCGTGGTTTGCGGCAAGATCGGATCGCGGCCATGGGCCGCTCCTACAAAAAAGACAACGTATGGCGTGGTGTGGGCTGACCCGCGGGACCCTCTCAGGCAGCGGCGAACGGGCGGTGGCCCCGGCCCGTCAGGAAAACCCTGCCGCCCGGGAGCGCACCCGAAGGGCGCTGCCTGCGGGGTGCCCTTTCTTTTGGTTCGTTTTCTTTGGGCACGCAAAGAAAATGAACGAGCGCCCGCAGGGCGCGACACCGCCGCAGACGGACAGTCGGCACACTCGCCGCCACACCCCATGGCCGCAGGCCACCCCAAATCC
>CAZMXV010000109.1:0-8010 GCA_964570295.1 uncultured Rhodanobacteraceae bacterium | reverse complement strand
GCGAGATTTCCACGGCGGTGGGCGCAGTGGCCAACGCGCTGGGCGACTACAGCACCGCCATGGGCTACAGCTCGCTGGCGGCCGGGGTGGACAGCGTGGCGCTCGGTGATTCGGCGGCGGCCTACAGCGACGGCGCGATGGCGCTGGGTGCGGGATCCTCCGCGGCCGGCGCGAACAGCGTGGCGGTGGGCACGACGGCGGAAACCGGGTTCGGCCTGCTGGGCATCGAAAGCCGCAACGCCACGGCCGTCGGCGGCGGCAGCTGGGTGCTGGGCGACAGCAGCACGGCGGTGGGCGCCAATGCCTGGGCACTGGGTGAAAACTCGGTGGCGCTGGGCGCCGACTCCACCGCCACGCGCGACAACGTGGTGTCGGTGGGCGACGCCGGCACCGAGCGCCAGATCACCCATGTGGCGGCGGGCACCGAAGATACCGACGCCGTCAACGTGGCCCAGCTCAACGCGGTACAGGGCGACCTTGGCGAGCTCGGCGAGACGGCGGTGCGTTACGACGGGGTCGACAAGGGACGCGTCACCCTGGGCGGTGCCAGCGGCACCACCGTGGCCAACGTGGCGGCCGGCACCGCCGCGGGAGAGGCGGTCAACGTCGAGCAGCTGCAGTCACTGGCGGCCACGGTCGGGGGCGGCATCTCGATGGGTTCGAGCGGGCTGATCGGCGTGCCCAACTTCCGCATCCAGGAGAAGATCTACTTCAATGTGGGCGATGCGCTGGGCGCGGTGGACCGCGCGCTGGATCAGGCCATTGATTCCATGCTGGACATGGATACCCGGCTGTCGACGCTGGAGGAAAAGACCGCCAGGCCCGGGAACTCGGGCTTCGCGGGTCGCGGGGTTTCCGGCGGCAGCGGCAAGGGGCTGGCCGTTGGCGAGGGCAGCCATGCGCAGGATGGCCGCGACACGGCCATCGGTACCAACGTCCAGATCGATGCCGACGGCAGCGTGGCCGTGGGCGCGGGAGCCTCCGTGACCGGGGCGGATTCGACCAATGCCGTGGTGGTGGGGGCGGATGCCGACGTGGCGCAGGCCTCGGGCACGGCCGTCGGCCAGGCCAGCAGCGTGGCGGCCGAGGCCGGCACCGCGCTCGGCCAGGGCGCCAGTGTCGAAGCGGGTGCCGACAACGCGGTGGCCCTGGGGGCCGGATCGGTGGCCACGGAGGCCAACACGGTGTCGGTGGGCAGTGCCGACCGGCAGCGTCGTGTCACCCACGTGGCAGCGGGTACCGCACCGACCGACGCGGCCAATGTCAGCCAGGTCGACCAGGCCATCGAAACGGCGCAGTCGTATGCCGATGCCGGGGACACCAGGACCTTGCAACAGGCCAATGCCTACACCGATGCCAAGTTCGGCAACCTGGTCAGCGATACCGACTTCGACTCGTTCCGCAACAGGGTCAACGAGCGGTTCCACGGCGTGGACCAGCGTCTGGACCGGGTCGGTGCGATGGGTGCGGCGATGTCGCAGATGGCGTTCAGTACCCAGGGCATCCAGACCGAAAACCGCGTCGGCGTGGGTGTCGGCGGCTACCATGGCCAGGCGGCGTTGTCGGTGGGCTACTCGCGTTCGCTTTCGCCCCGGGCCAATCTCACCTTTGGTGCGGCCATCAGCGGCGACGAGAGCTCGGCCGGCATCGGTGTCGGCTTCGGCTGGTGATGCCCGGTTTCCCGGCATCCTGATGAGACAGGGGCCGCGCTTCGGCGCGGCCCCTGTCTGTGCGAAGCATTCGGATCATCACGGCCACGGGTCGTTCCCGCAGGAATGGCGAGCCCTTTTCATCCGCACGCCCGCGTGCGGCCCCGGCTGGAGCCGGCTTCGGCCCATGCTCCGTCCATTGCCGGCAGGGCGGGTTTCTGCATCCGGGGGCCGGGCGGCAGGTTGATGCGGGAGGGAATCGCGGGGTTTCCCCTATCCGTGCCGTGTGCCCGAAGCCGCATGGTGGCCGGCTGCTCGGATCCTTCCGGAGCGCACAGCCCGGGTGGCGCTAAAACGACGACCCGGGCTGCTCCAGGAACGCCCGCTCCTCGGCCGTGGACTCGCGCCCCAGCACCGCGTTGCGGTGTGGATAGCGCCCGAAGCGGTCGATGATGGTCTTGTGCGCATGCTCGAACTTCAGGTTGTATTCCAGGCCGGGCTGGCTGAACAGTTCGACGGCTGTCGCGTGGATGCGCGGCGATTCGCTGTGCATGTACGGCATGTAGGCGAAGGCGCGCCGCGCCGGCGCCAGTTCCCGGTCCAGCTTCAGCCGCACCATTTCCTGGGCCAGCACCAGCGCCACCGTGTCGTTGGCGAAGGCACGCGGGTCGCCACGGAACAGGTTGCGCGAGAACTGGTCCAGCACGATGATCTCGGCCAGGCGGCCCGGGGCGTCATCGCGCCACGCTTCGAGTTCTCCGCGGGCCGCGGCCGCGTGGAGGGCGCCGAACCGCTGGCGGATGGTGTCGTCCAGTGAGGGACTTTTCACGAAATGCTGCTTGGGCTCCAGTTCGTCGAACCAGAAAGCCAGGACCTGTTGCGCTTGCATGGCGGCACCATGGCGACTGTGGCGGGATGGCCTGCAGTGTAGCAATCCACCTCGACCCGCGGCATGCACAGGCCGGCCGAAGTCCCGGGCGCCAGGATCGCGCCCCGCGCCTGCCGGGGCACGGGTCTCCGGCGGCGGGTCCGGTCAGCGCAACGCCGTGACGAACCCGGCGGGGCGGCGCCGCCGACGGGAGTTACCACGCGTCCGGGCCGCCGTGCAGCCACTTGTCGATCAGCGCCTTGTCGTAGCGCAGCGGATCGGTGTCACCGGGACGGGCCGGCGTGTCGTGCAGGTAACCCAGGTTGCGCAACGTGCGTGCACCCTGGCGCAGAACCTTGCCGTGGGCGTCCACGAGACGGAACCGCAGGTCGATGCGCGGCGGATAGACGTCCCGCATGAAGCGCACGTCGTCCCATTGCGGGCCGCGCCAGGGTTCGTAGTTGCCGGCCAGCTTGATGTCGGTGACGGTCACCTCCAGGCGCTGCCCGGCGTTCAGCATGGGCGCGGCGCGGCGGATCAGGTAGGCCTTCAGCGTGTCCAGGTAATCGTCGCGGTCGTGGCGGCGGCTGGCACGGTACCGGTTTTCGGTGAACTGCTGCGGATCGTCGTAGGTGACGGTGACGGACGGTGCGGCGACCGCCATCGAGGCCGCGGGTGCGGGGCGCGAGGCCCATGCCGGGGCGGCGACGAGCAGCAGGGCGAGAAGCGTCGACAGGGCAGGAACGGTTTTCATGGCGGCCTCCGGCCGGAAGTGGAGGACGTGTCCCATTATAGGCGACCCGCCTGAAACCGGGTGCCGCCAGGGCTGGCGGAAAGTTATGCGGCGGTTTCATTTATCGCCGCCGCCGCCGCATGCCAGCATCACCGGAACCTGTTCCCGCGACGGGTGGCCTGCTGGTGGTCATCGTTCCGGAACGCAACGGAGATCGGTTCCATGTGTGGTTTTGTGGCGGTACTGGATCCGCACGGCGATGTCGCGCCGCTGCGGTCCACGGTCCTGGCGCAGGCGCGTCTGCTGCGTCATCGCGGGCCGGACTGGAGCGGGGTGTGGGGCGACCACCACGCTCTCCTGGCCCACGAGCGCCTGGCCATCGTCGACGTGCTCAACGGCGCACAGCCGCTGTGCTCGCCGGATGGCGACCGGGTGCTGGCCGTCAATGGCGAAATCTACAACCACCGCGATCTGCGCGCGGACTTTTCCGCCGATGCCTTCGCCACCGAATCGGACTGTGAAATCATCCTGCCCCTGTACGAGGCGGCCGCGGGCACCTCGCCCGAGGCCTGGCTGAACCGCCTGAACGGCATGTTCGCGTTCGTGCTGTGGGACCGCAGGCGTGGACAATGGCTGGTGGCACGCGACCCCATCGGCATCATTCCGCTCTACACCGGCCGTGATGCCGAAGGCCGCCTGTGGGTGGCCTCGGAGATGAAGGCCCTGGCGGCAGTGTGTGTCAGCGTGGAAGTGTTTCCGCCCGGCTGCTGGCTGGGCACGGGCATGGACGCGCCGCAACCGTATTACCGTCCCGGCTGGCGCGACTACGAGGCCGTCGCCGATGGCGCGCGGGACCCGGCGGCGCTGCGGCGGGCGCTGGAGGCCTCGGTGCACCGCCACCTGATGAGCGACGTGCCCTACGGGGTGCTGTTGTCCGGCGGGCTCGATTCCTCGCTGATCGCGGCCATGGCGGCGCAGTGTGCCTCGCGCCGCGTCGAGGACGACGATGCCAGCGAGGCCTGGTGGCCACGCCTGCACAGCTTCTCCATCGGCCTGGAAGATTCGCCCGACCTGGCCGCCGCCGCCACCGTGGCCGAGGCGGTCGGCACCGTCCACCACGGTTTCACCTTCACCGTGCAGGAAGGCCTGGACGCGCTGGACGACGTGATCCGCCAGATCGAAAGCTACGACGTCACCACCGTGCGCGCCTCCACGCCCATGTACCTGCTGGCCCGGCGCATCCGCGCCATGGGCATCAAGATGGTGCTGTCCGGCGAGGGTGCCGACGAGCTGTTCGGCGGCTACCTGTATTTCCACATGGCGCCGGACGACGCGGAGTTCCATGCCGAGCTGGTGCGCAAACTGGACGCCTTGCACCTCTACGACTGCCTGCGCGCCAACAAGGCCATGGCGGCCTGGGGCGTGGAGGCGCGCGTGCCCTTCCTGGACCGCGAGTTCGTCGACGTGGCGATGACCACGGCCCCGTCGGCGCGGCGGCCGGGCAACGGACGCATCGAAAAGCACATCCTGCGCCAGGCCGGTGCGGGGCTGCTGCCCGAATCAATCCTGTGGCGCCAGAAGGAGCAGTTTTCCGACGGCGTCGGCTACGGCTGGATCGACACCCTCAAGGCCCATGCCGAAGCCCGCGTCAGCGACACGCAGCTGGCCACGGCCGCGCAGCGCTTTCCGCACAACCCGCCGGCCACCAAGGAAGCCTACCTCTACCGCATGCACTTCGAGGCGCACTACCCCGGCGAAGTGGCCGCGCGCCTGGTGCCGGGCGGCCCCAGCATCGCCTGCTCCACGCCCGCCGCGTTCCGCTGGTCGCAGGCTTTCGCCGACAGCGACGACCCGTCCGGCCGCGCCGTCGGCGTGCACGTGGCGGCCACATGACGCCCTGACGGCGGAAGCGCTCCATGGCCGCTGCCGGTCGCGGCCATGAACCACTCCCACACCGTTGCCCGCGCCGCCCCGAAGCCGGCTGGCCAACAGCCACCGCAACCCTCCGAAGAGCGGGGCCCGGGCTTCGAGTCCCGCGCCCCGTCCCACAACCCCCGCCCGGCCACCTACAATGCCGGCATGAAGATCGCTTCCTGGAACGTCAATTCGCTCAACGTGCGTCTGCCCCATCTCATGCAGTGGATGGCCGATGCGCGACCGGACGTGGTCGCCCTGCAGGAAACCAAGCTGCCGGACGAACGTTTTCCGCGCGACGAGATCGAGGCGGCCGGCTACCACGTCGCCTTCAGCGGCCAGAAAACCTACAACGGCGTGGCCATCGTCTCGAAGCAGCCGCTGGCCGATGTTGTCACCGATCCACCCAACCTTCCCGATCCGCAGCGGCGCATCCTTGCCGCCAGCGTCGGGGACCTGCGCGTGATCAATCTCTACGTGGTCAATGGCAAGGCCGTGGGCGACGAAAAATACGTCTACAAGCTGGACTGGCTCAGGCGTGTGCGCGACTTCGTGGCCGACGAACTCACGCGCCACGACAAGCTGGTGGTGCTGGGCGATTTCAACATCGCCCCGGACGACCGCGACGTGCACGACCCCGAAGCATGGCGCGACAAGATCCTGTGTTCGCCGCCCGAACGCGAGGCTCTGGCCGCGCTTACCGCCCTGGGTCTGGCCGACAGCTTCCGCCTGAAGAACGACGAGGCCGGCCACTACAGCTGGTGGGATTATCGCCAGGCGGGCTTTCGCCGCAACCGCGGCCTGCGCATCGACCTGATCCTGGTCAGCAAGGCGTTGCGGGAAGCGGTGCGCGGTGTCGACATCGACCGCGAACCGCGCACCTGGGAGCGCCCGTCCGACCACACGCCGGTGATCGTCGAGTTGGTGTGACAGAGGCGATACAATAGCCCCATGAGCCGTATTTCTTCCAACTGGCCCCGCATGCTTGCCGATGCCGAGCTCGACGAGCTCGACCAGTTCCTGCGCGCGCGCGCCGGCGAGGACAGCCTCATGCTCGACGGCGTGCACGGCCTGCTCACCGCTCTGGCCATCGGGCCGGTGCCGGTGACCCCCGAGGAATGGCTGCCGCAGGTGCTCACCGAACCCTTCGCCGATCCGGAAGAGGGTGAGCGCGTGCTGGCCCTGCTGGCACGTCTCAACGACGCCATTCCCGTGGAACTGAGCGTCAACGCCTACCAGCCCATCCTGGGCGAGCTGGATCCGTCCCAGGTGATGGGCGATCCAGAGGTACCGGTCCTCACCGCCGCCGGCTGGTGCGAAGGCTTCAGCCGCGGCATCGACCTGCGTGCCGAGCTGTGGGAAAAGCGCCTGGCCGAGGACCCGCAGCTGATGGAACTGCTGGGCCCGATCATGGCCCTGGCCGTGGACGAGGGCGTGCTCAGCGCCGACATCGACATCGAACACCTGTCCGACGATGAATACGACGAGTGCCTGGCGCAGATGCCGCAGGTGCTGGACGCCGTGGCCAACTACTGGCGCCTGCGCGCGCCCAGCGAAACCGAATGCAAGGTGGCCGAACAGCAGCGCCACGCGCCCTCCGTGCCGCGCTCGCGCGACGGCTACTGGTTGCACTGAAGCCGGCACCCGGAATCCGCGACCCTACGCGCTGGAAAAAGCCGCGGCGCCGTCGAAAAGTGTTGACGCTGTCGCGGGAACGGAAGTCTTTGTATCTGTTCCTCTCACGTGTTCGGGGAGAGGACATCCAGCCGGGTTCCGAACTTGGCTTAATGAGACAAGTTGTAGTTGCGAATCGCTTCCGTGACGGATTGGACTACGAGAATTGCAACCAGACCCGTGACCATCCATGCCTGTGGTATCCACGTGTAGCGTTTCTGGCCTGTGAGTTTGCGCAATCGCGTACCGAAATCCACCGAGAGATACCACGTGACAATCAGCAGTGCGGCATAGGTGATTTGCAGTACGAGATTCATGGCCAATTGCCTTTACCGGGATAAGGAGCGCTGCAGTTGGTTTGATACACCCACATTCGGCAAGGTGACTACGTTGATCAGATCCGGGTGCATACCCGCACTGTCTTGTGGTGCGGTTCGCCGCTCCCGCCGCCTCCGGTATTACCGCCACCGGAGCCACAGCTACCCGGATCGCCAGACCCGAGTCTCAGGTTCGGACGCGGATGGGAGGGGTTGACGGTATCGGTGGCAGGGGCATGCGACGGATACATGTGATCCGTGGCGGTTTGCGCGAAGCTGTCTGTCGGCGCAACGCCAAGCAATATGAAAGCGGTCAGTGCCAGTGCCGTCAGGCTCAATCGGGCAGCTCGGCAGGTATTCTTTTCGCCGATGATGGGTGATAGGTGACAAGCCCCATGAAATCACTCCCTTGCCCAGAAAACCTCACCATGAGGTCAATAGGGTGCCATCGCGGCATACGCGTTTCAAGCGTTGTTTTACCGGTTTCACACTTTCGCTGAAAAAGTTTCCGTATCCACGGAAGAACAAGGTGTTCACCCGACGATACTGGTGCCTGCCGCCATCGTCCGCATATCGTGGTCATGACCATCTCCGAGGGAGACACCATGAATACCCGTACCGTTGTCCAGCGCGTTCGCGGCATGCCCACCTCCGACGGCGCCGGCGTCAGCCTGACCCGGGTCATCGGCCAGCCGGCGCTGTCGACGCTGGATCCGTTCCTGCTCCTGGACGAGTTCGGCTCGGACCGGCCCGGTGATTACATCGCCGGCTTTCCCGAGCACCCGCACCGCGGCTTCGAGACCGTCACCTACATGCTGGACGGGCGCATGCGCCACGGCGACAACCAGGGCAACA
>CAZMXV010000108.1:0-8097 GCA_964570295.1 uncultured Rhodanobacteraceae bacterium | reverse complement strand
AACAGGGTCGGCAGCGTGCTGACACGGAAGTCGATGGACTTGTTCTTGGACAGGTTGAGCTTGATGCGGCCGTCCTGCGGCACGCGCTTCTCGGCAATGTCCAGGCCGCTCATCACCTTCAGGCGCGAGCTGATGCGCGTGGAAAGCTGGATCGGCGCCTTGGCCATCAGGTGCAGGATGCCGTCCATGCGCACGCGCACGCGGTACTGGGTTTCGTAGGGTTCGAAATGGATGTCCGAGGCGCCGCGCTTGATGGCGTCCAGCAGCACTTTGTTGACGAACTTCACCACCGGCGTGTCGTCGGCCTTGCCGGCGTCCACTCCCTCGGGTGCTTCCGAACCGGTGCCGACCTCGCTTTCCAGGTCCAGGCTTTCGTCGTCCTCGATGCCCTCGACGGTGGTGGACATCTGGTTGAGCGCCAGTTCGATGATGCGTCTGAGCTGCTGGCTCTCAACCAGGATCGGCTCGACCTGACAACCGGAATGGAAGCGGATCTCGTCCAGCGCATGGGTGCGGGTGGGGTCGGCCACGCCCACGAACAGGCGATTGGCACGCTTGAACAGCGGCAGTACCTGGTGCTTGGCGACCAGGGATTCGCTGACCAGGTCCAGCGGCATCTGCTTGAGACTGACGGTGGAAGCATCCAGCAGCGGGATGCCGAACTCGGCCGAGGTGACTTCGGCCATGCGCGTGCTGTCGACCTTGCCCTGGTTGACCAGCCAGGTGGTCAGGGGCACCTGTTCCGCCAGCGCGGCACGCACGGCCTCGCGGGCATCACTCTCGGCGAGAATGCCTTCGAGCACCAGGCGGCGCGCCGTTCCGGAAAGCCCCGCGAGCGCCGGTGATTGCATCTGGGTTGCCATGAAGCGGTGATTTCCCCCTTGGTGTACCACGCGGCCCCGGGGCCGGAAGTCCGCCGCCGCCGGTGGCGGACTTCGTGTCGTGGCCATGATGCCGGCTTTTGTGGGCCGGGGTTGTGCATGGATTCACGAAAATAACTGATTTCACGGAACTTTGTCGACAATCTCCCGGGGTGTGTCCGGCGAGGGGGGGCGAGGACCGGCGGCGGTGAGGTCCAGCAGCACCCGGGTCAGCCTGCCGAGATCGACCGGCTTGCGAAGAAAGGCGTCCATGCCGGCTTCGCGGGCCTGCCTTTCCTCGTCGGTGCCGGAGCGGGCGGTAATGGCCACGATGGGCAGGCGCATGCCTTCCGCCTCGCGCTCGCGGATGAGGCGTACCAGCTGGCAGCCGTCCATGCCGGGCAGGTTCATGTCCATCAGCACGGCGTCGAAGACGCCGGTTTCCAGCGCGCCCAGCGCCGCCAGGCCCTGGGCGGCATGGGTGACGTGATGGCCGGCCTGTTCCAGCAATCCGCGCAGGGTGTCGGCCACCGTGGGGTCGTCTTCCACCAGCAGGAGGTTGAAGCCACCCGGGAAGCCGGCCGCGACCGGCATGTTGCCGTCGTCGGCATCGGCCATGGCTGATGCCGGCACCTCGGGAAGCGGAAGGTCGATGTCGAAGTGGCTGCCTTCGCCCGGCGTGGAGGCCAGTTCGATGCGTCCCCGCATGAGGTGCACCAGCTCGCGGCATATGGCCAGGCCCAGACCGGCGCCTTCGCGGCGCTGCGGGCTGTCGGCCTGCTCGAAGCGGTGGAACAGGCGCTCGCGGTCGGCCTCGGAGATACCCGGGCCCGTGTCGCTGACGCGCAGGTGCAACTGGCCGTCGGCATAACCGGCGTGCACCGTCACGGCACCCTCGCCAGTGAACTTGAAGGCGTTGTTGGTGAGGTTCAGCAGGATCTGCTGGATGCGGTGGCGGTCGCCGACCAGGGCGGCGGGCATGCCGGGATCGACGACGACGTGCCATTCCAGGCCCTTGTGGCGTGCCTGCTGCGCCTGCAGATCATGCACGTCGTCAAGCAGGGCGCGCGGGTCCATGGGTGCGGGTTCCAGCTCGAAGCGACCGGCTTCGATGCGGGCCATGTCCAGCGAGTCGTTGACCAGTTTCAACATCAGCTGGCCGCTGCGCTGGATGGTGCGGGCGCAGCGGCGTCCGGCCGCGTCGAGGTGGCTGTTGAGCAGCAGCTCCGCCATGCCCAGCAGCCCGGTCATGGGGGTGCGGATCTCGTGGCTCAGCGTGGCCAGGAAGCGTGTCTTGGCGTTGCTGGCCTGGCGGGCCATCTCGCGCTCCTGCTCGATCATCTGCAGGTGGTGGCGCTGTTCCAGCCGCCGGCGCCATATGGTGACGATGGTCCAGACAAGCAGCAGCAGGGCCGCGGCATACAGCAGCCACGCCCACGGCCTGGCCCAGGGCGGGGCGTCGACGTGGATGGCGAGCGGTGTCTGCAACTGGCCCCAGACTCCGCTGGGGCCGGCGGCCTGGACTTCCAGCCGGTAGTTGCCGGCGCCCAGGCCGGCGAATTCGCGCACGCCGTGGCTGCCGGTGTCGACCCAGTCGGCATCCAGTCCCTTCAGGCGGAAGCGGTAGCGGTTGCGGGAAGGGTCGATGTAGGACACGGCGTGTGCGGTGATGCGCAGGTCGCGGTCGTTCCAGTGCAGGTCCAGGCCTCGTCCTGCCAGGGGCAGAAGCAGGGTCTTGCCCTCGCGCTGCACGCTGGCGGAAGTGATGTGCAGCTCGGGCGCGCGCGGGTGCTTCTTCATGGCATCCGGCGAAAAGGCGACCACACCGCCCAGGGAGCCGGTGAAGATGACGCCGTCGGCGCGCTGTACCAGTTGCCTGCTGGTGAATTCGATGCTGGGCAGCCCGTCGGACTTGCTGTATTCATGAAAGTCGCCACTGGCGGGGTCGTAGCGCCACAGGCCCACGGTAGCGAACATCCAGATGCGGCCGTGGCTATCCACGGTGAGGGCATTGGTCTCGATGCCGGGCCAGCCGTGGGCGGCGTCGATGCGCTGGGCCAGCGTGGCATGTCCCGCGGCATCGAGGCGGTAGTGCTCGAGGGCATGCGGCCGGGCGACCCAGAGGTTCTGGGGGCCATCGAATCCGAAGCTGTTGACGATGCCCCTGGCAACGCCGTCGACAGGCTCGAAACGCCGGCCGTCGGCGGCAAGCCGCGACAACCCTGCCCGGGTGCTCAGCCAGGGCGTGCCATCGTGCATCAGCAGTCCGCTGGACTCGCGGTCGGCCGAGTCGGGAAACGCCGGTTTCAGCGGCGTGACCTGCAGCGTGTCGGGCGCGATGCGGAACATGCCCTGGCCCGGCGGCGAAGCGTAGGCGTTGCCCTGGCGGTCGACGACCAGCATGTTCGCGTCCAGGGAGGACAGGGGCGATGTGACCTGCCGCTCCCGGTCGCCTTCACGCAGCGTGAGGCCGCCATGGTGGCCGATCCACAGCCGGTCGTGGCCGAAGCTGGCCAGGGCGAGGACCGAGTTCGTCCCCACCGTGGGAAGGTTTTCATAGTGGGTGACGTCGCCGGTGCGCGGGTCGAGCCGGTCCAGCTGGCCATTGGTGCCGCCCACCCACAGCCGGCCGTCGGCTGCCGCGGACAGGGACAGGATGCGGTTGCCGGAGAGGCTGGATGTGTCGTCGGGCCGATGCGAGTAATGGGTGAAATCGCGCCAGTCGGGACTGAGGTAGGCGATGCCGGCGTTCTGCGTGGTGATCCACAGGCCGCCTTCGTTGTCGAGTGACACCTGCCACACCAGGGTGCCTGGCTGGCCGCCCGGCAGCAGGGGCGCGGGCGGGAAATGGGTGGTGCGGCCGTCGGGTTCGACCAGGTACAGGCCGTCGCGCGTGCCCACCCACAGGTCGCCGTGCAGGTCGCGCACGCTGCTCATGACGTTGTCGGCCGGGATCGTGCCGGGTGCAAAGCGTCGCGCCACGTCGTCCTTTCCAAGCACGAACAGCCCCGCCGAGGTGCCGATGCGGATGTCGTGCCGGTCGTGGTCGATGGTCCAGATGCGTGGCGGCTTGTCGTGCCCCTCGAAGGGCACGTGGTGCAAGTGGCCGTCGGTTTCCAGGATGTCCAGGCCGCGCAGGGTGCCGACCAGCACGCGTCCGTCGGGCAGGACGGCAAGGGACATCACCGAATTCCCGGCCAGACTGTCCGGATCGTCGGGATTGTGCCGCAGGTGCTCGAAATGGCCGGGCGAGACCATGTGGTCCAGGCCGCCGCTCCAGGTGCCGACCCACAGGGTGCCGTCGCCGCCGTCGACGATGGTCAGCACGTCGTTGCTGGCCAGGCTGGCGGGGTCGTTCTTGTCGTGGCGGTAGTGGGTGAAGGTGCCCGTGGCCGGATCGAGCAGGTTCAGGCCGCTGGCTTCGCCCCCGGCCCAGAGGCGGCCGCGGCTGTCGATGACCAGCCCCGAAACATCGTTGGCGGCCAGCGAGGCGGGGTCTCCCGGCACATGGTGGAATACCTTGAACGCGTTGCCGTCGAAGCGCGCCAGACCCGAGCGGGTGCCGATCCAGAGGATGC
Organism: uncultured Rhodanobacteraceae bacterium; assembly: GCA_964570295.1. Lineage (GTDB taxonomy): Bacteria > Pseudomonadota > Gammaproteobacteria > Xanthomonadales > Rhodanobacteraceae > Oleiagrimonas. Next base: position 3,659 of record CAZMXV010000108.1, on the reverse strand, counting down.
CGTCGGCGTCCTGCACCGTCTTGTAGACATTGCTGGCGGGAAGTCCCTGACTGACGTCGTAGTGGCGGAACTGCGGCGTGGCGGGCAGCGTGCGCGCCGCTTCCGGGGCCGTGGCGGCCGGAGCGGATGCGGTGCCGAGTGCCGTGGCCAGCAGGAGTGCCGAAAGCCACATGTGCTTCCCCTTGCGAGTGGTTCACCGTGCGTTAATGATAGCCGGAACCACGCGGGGGGCGGCAAACGGGCGTCCTCAGCGCCGCGCGGCCTTGTGCCTGAGCAGGTCGCGCAGCTCGTTCTTGCCGGTCTCGTCCAGGCCGCCTTGCGATTGCAGGGCCAGAAGGTCGGTGATGCGCTGGTCGGTGGTCTGCCTGCGCATCTGTTCCAGCGCACCCGCGAATTCGTGTTCCAGGTCCAGGTTGTCGGCCAGCGGCTGCATGGCCAGTTTCTGCAGGAAGGCATGCTCGGGGCGTTGCCGGAAGTGCTCCAGCAGCGCCGCGGTATGCAGCCCGGGATGCCGGCGCGCGGTCTCGATGAGTTCGAGCAGCAGGTCCATGCCGGGCTTTTGCAGCGCCGCGAAGGGGTAGGGGGGCTCCAGTGTGCTGGCCAGGTCCGGCTTGGCCAGCAGCAGGACCACGGCACTGCGCACCAGGCTGGGTTTGTCGCCCCGGGGGCCGGGTACGGCGCGGCGGGCCGGCGGCGCGGCCGGTGCCGGCGCGGCGCTGGCACCGGTGCGACGCTCCAGCTCCTGCGCCATCAGGTCGCGGAAGGCTCCGTCGGGAAGGCGGGCGATCAGCGGGCGGGCCTGTTCGGCCAGGCGCGCCCGGCCGTCGATGCTGGTGGTGTTGATGTCCGCCGCCAGGGTGTCGAACAGATAGTCGGACAGCGGCGTGGCCTGGTCCAGGCGCCGGCTGAAACCGTCCCGGCCTTCGGCGCGTACCAGTGAATCGGGGTCCTCGCCTTCGGGCAGGAACAGAAAGCCGGCCTGGCGCCCGTCGCGCAGGCAGGGCAGGGCCGCCTCCATGGCTTTCCAGGCGGCGGCGCGTCCGGCGCGGTCGCCGTCGAAACAGAAAACCACTTCCGGCGCGCTGCGGAACAGGCGCTCGGCGTGTTCGGGCGTGGTGGCGGTGCCCAGGGTGGCCACGGCGATCGGCAGGCCCGCCTGGTGCAGCGCGATGGCGTCCATGTAGCCCTCGACCACCAGCAGCCGCTCCAGTTTGCTCGATGCCTGCTTCACCTGCCACAACCCGAACAGCTCGCGACCCTTGTGGAACAGGGGCGTTTCCGGTGAATTGAGGTATTTGGGTGACTGGTCCTTGCCCACCACGCGCCCGCCGAAGGCGATCACGCGCCCGCGCCGGTCCATGATGGGAAACATCAGGCGTTCGCGGAACCGGTCGTATTTCTTGCCGCTCTTGCCGACCGACAGCATGCCGGCCTGGTCCAGGTGTCCGAGACGTTCCGGCGAGCGTCCCAGCTGGCGCAGGATGCCGTCCCAGCCGGCAGGTGCCCAGCCGATGCGGAAGCGCTCGATGACGGCGTCGTCCAGGCCGCGGCGGCGGCAATAGTCCCGCGCCTCGGGGCTGGCGGCAAGCTGCTGCTGGTACCAGCCGGCGGCCTCGTCGAGCAGGGTGTAGAGGTCGCTGCGGTCCTCGCGCCGGCGCGGCCCCGTGCCGCCTTCGCGGACCACTTCCAGGCCGGCGTCCTGTGCCAGTTCCTCCACCGCATCCTGGAACTCCAGGTGCTCGTAGTTCATCAGGAACCCGATGGCGCTGCCGTGTGCGCCGCAGCCGAAGCAGTGATAAAACTGCTTTTGCGGACTGACGGTGAACGAGGGCGTGCGCTCGTCGTGGAACGGGCAGCAGGCGGTCCACTCGCGTCCGGCCTTCTTCAGCGGTACGCGCCGCTCGATCACGTCGACGATGTCGATGCGCGTGAGCAGTTCGTTGATGAAGCTTTCGGAGATGCGACCGGGCATGGGCGGGGTGTTTTCGGAACCAGTCAGCGCAGGTCGGCATCATAGCCCGAAGGTCGGGTGCATGCCGGTGCCGGTCATGCGCCCGCGATGAAGATCCCGGCTTTGTGTGGGAGGCGTCGCCGCCTGCAAGCGCAACCTGCCATGGTGCCTGCCGGCCGCGCGGGAATCAGGAGGCGCGGAACTCCTGGCGGGGTGCTGGCGCGGGCGCGGCGGATCAGCCCAGGCGCGCCTTGACCTTTTGCGACAGCACGGCCATGTCCGCACGGCCCGCGGCACGCTGCTTCAGCAGGCCCATGACTTTGCCCATGTCGCGCATGGAGCTGGCACCGGTCTCGTGGATGACAGTCTCCAGGAGGGCGTCGACTTCGGCTTCATCCAGCTGCGCGGGCAGGTAAGTCTCGATGACCGTCATCTCGGCGCGCTCGGTATCGGCAAGGTCGGTGCGCCCGGCATCGTCGTACTGCTTCACGGAGTCGCGGCGCTGCTTGAGCATTTTTTCCAGCACGGCCAGCACCTGGTCGTCGTCGAGCTCGACACGCTCATCCACCTCACGTTGCTTGATGGCGGCGTTGATCAGCCGGATCACGCCCAGGCGGGCCTTGTCGCCGGCACGCATGGCGGTTTTCATGTCTTCGGTGAGGCGGGTCTTGAGGTTCAAGGTTTTCTCCGGGAAACACAAAAAGCCGGCGTCGCGCTGGGCGAGCCGGCCGGCATGATCCAGCCATGGGGCGCGGCGCGGCCGCGCCGGCCAAGCGGTCAGTACAGGCGCGTGCGGCGCGCGTTCTCGCGGGCCACGCGGCGCATGTGGCGCTTCACGGCGGCGGCGCGCTTGCGCTTGCGTTCCTGAGTCGGCTTTTCGTAGTACTCGCGCTTGCGGGTCTCGGCCAGAATGCCGGCCTTTTCACAGGTGCGCTTGAAGCGGCGCAGGGCGACTTCGAACGGCTCGTTCTCGCGGACTTTGACGCTGGGCATGGAAACTCCAAGTGATAAAATGGCCCTCTGAAACCGGGCGAGCCGAGAATTATAGCGTGTCTGCAAATCAATTTTCAAAGCCCGTGCTGGGCGTGGAATCCTCCTGCGACGAAACCGGCGTGGCCGTGTACCAGCCGGGCCGCGGGCTGCTGGCGCACACCCTGTACAGCCAGGTCCGCCTGCATGCCGAATACGGCGGCGTGGTGCCGGAACTGGCCAGCCGCGACCACGTGCGCAAGTTGATGCCGCTGGTGCACGAGACCCTGAAGCAGGCCGGCCTGGGCACCGCCGACCTGGGTGGCGTGGCCTACACCTCGGGTCCGGGGCTGGTGGGCGCATTGCTGGTGGGTGCCGCGGCGGCACGGGCCATGGCCTGGGCGCTCGATGTGCCGGCCATCGGCGTGCACCACATGGAGGGGCATCTGCTGGCCCCGCTGCTGGAGGAGGACCCGCCGCAGCCGCCGTTCGTGGCGCTGCTGGTGTCAGGCGGGCACTCCATGCTGATCGAGGTGGCCGCCATCGGTCGCTACCGCCTGCTGGGCGATACCCTGGACGATGCTGCCGGCGAGGCCTTTGACAAGACCGCCAAGCTGATGGGGCTGCCGTATCCGGGTGGCCCGCATCTGGCGCGGCTGGCTGAACAGGGCGACCCTACCGCTTTCCGCTTCGCGCGCCCGATGACCGACCGGCCCGGCCTGGACATGAGCTTTTCCGG
>CAZMXV010000107.1:0-8158 GCA_964570295.1 uncultured Rhodanobacteraceae bacterium | reverse complement strand
GCTTCGAGACCTTCATGTCGCTGTCGTGCCAGAACTGCCCGGAGACGGTGCAGTCCCTGAACCTGCTCAGCATCCTCAACCCCAACATCAAGCACGTCGCCATCGACGGCGCGTTGTTCCAGGACGAAGTGGAACGGCTGGAGATCATGTCCGTGCCCACCGTGCTGCTGAACGGCGAGGTGTTCGACCAGGGCCGCATGACCGTCGAGCAGATCGTGGCCCGGCTGGACAGCGGTTCGGCCGAACGCGAGGCCGAAAAAATCCGCGCCAAGGACGCTTTCGACGTGCTGGTGGTCGGTGGCGGCCCGGCCGGTGCCGCGGCGGCGATCTATGCCGCCCGCAAGGGCATCCGCACCGGCGTCGCGGCCGAGCGTTTCGGTGGTCAGGTGCTGGACACGATGTCCATCGAGAACTTCATCTCGGTCAACTACACCGAAGGCCCCAAGCTGGGTGCGGCGCTGGAGGCGCACGTGCACGATTACGACGTCGACGTGATGAACCTGCAGCGCGCCACGAAGCTGGTGCCGGCCGATGCGTCGGAAAGCGGTCTCGTCGAAGTGGAGCTGGAAAACGGCGCCAGCCTGAAATCCAAGACGGTGGTGCTGTCCACCGGGGCACGCTGGCGCCAGATGGGCGTGCCGGGCGAGGATGCCTACCGCAACAAGGGCGTGGCCTACTGCCCGCACTGCGACGGCCCGCTGTACAAGGGCAAGCGCGTGGCCGTGGTCGGCGGTGGCAACTCCGGTGTCGAGGCGGCCATTGACCTGGCCGGTATCGTCCGGCATGTCACCGTGATCGAATTCGACGGCAAGCTGCGTGCCGACGAGGTGTTGCAGCGCAAGCTGCGCAGTCTCCCCAATGTCGACATCATCGTCAACGGCCAGACCACCGACGTACTGGGTGACGGCCAGAAGGTCAACGGCCTGCGCTACAAGGACCGTGTCAGCGGGGAGCTGCATGACGTCGAGCTGGAGGGCATCTTCGTGCAGATCGGCCTGCTGCCCAACACCGAGTGGCTGAAGGGCGCGCTGGAACTGTCGCCGCGCGGCGAGATCGTCATCGACGATCGGGGCGCCACTTCACTGCCGGGCGTGTTTGCCGCCGGCGATGCCACCACGGTGCCCTACAAGCAGATTGTCATCGCCATGGGCGCCGGCTCCACCGCCGCCTTGAGTGCCTTCGACCACCTCATCCGGCACAGCGCGCCGGCCGAGGAAACCGCGAAGCAGACCGAAGCGGCCTGACACCCCATACCCGACCCGACGGGGCCCGTCATGGCGCAAGCCATGGCGGGCTTTTTTTGCAGGACCCTCCGGGGAGCGGCCCGTGAGCGTGGCACGGAAGGCTCTCAGCGCAACCGCAGGAAGTCGGTACTGGCCACGAAACGTACCGCGTCCAGGCGCAGCCGTGCCTGCGGCAGTTCACGTTCCAGGGTGGCCAGTTCATCGGCCACGGCGCGGACATCGTTGTCGCTCACGGCCGGATTGACCGCTTTCAGGGCTTCCAGGCGATCGCGCTCGCGGCCGAGGCCGGCGCGGGCCGCGTCCAGGGCGGCCTGTCCGAGGCGGGCCGCTTCCCTTTGTCCGGCTTTTTCGGCCTGCTCCAGCATCGGGGGCACCAGTTTGGCGAGGATCTTGCGGTAGCGGCCGATGTCAAAGCGACGCTCGCCGGCGCGGCGTACCGATTCCGGCGAGGGGGCGAAGCCGGCACGCACGGCCAGACGCGAATCGACGGTGATCTCCACCGGCGTGGGCGGCAGGAAGCGGGCCACGTCCAGGTGCTGGTCGGCCACGCATTCCAGCACGAACACGGCCTGCAGCAGGGCGCTGCGTGCGGGTAGCGCCTCGTCGATGAGGAAGGCGGCATTGCCGCTTTCGGACGACAGCAGCAGGTCCAGGGCGCCGGCGATCATGGGGTGGTCCAGCCGCAGCAGCGGCAGGTCCTCGCGGGCCAGGGCGAGGGGGCGCGAAAAGGTGGCCTGCTGCGGGCCGTCGGCCAGCCCGGGAAAGGCGTCGGTGGCAAGATACTCGGGGTCCAGCAGCAGGCGCTCGTTGCCCAACTGCTCGACGTTGACCCCGAAGCTGTCCACCAGGCGCATGATGAAGCCGTTCGCGTCCTCGTCGTCGTCAGCCTGGCACAGCGAGGCATGCAGCGATTCGGCGTCGGGTTCGCGGCGGGCGGCGAGGTCGAGCAGACGGTCGCGTCCCTGTTCCAGTTCGGTGGCGAGCATCTCGTGGGTGGCCCGGGTCTCGGTGATCAACGCCTCCAGTTCCTGGTCCGGAGCATCGTTGCCGCGGGCGTGCTCGCCGGCCAGTTCCACCAGCGTGGCGCCGAACCGGCGCAGCAGCTCGCGGCCGTCGGCCGGGCTGGCACGGAAGGCGTTGACGCCCTCGTCGTACCAGCGTGCCAGCACGTGCTGGGGGCTGCCTTCGACAGCGAGAACGTGAATGGCGATGTCGCGGCTCTGGCCGATGCGGTCAAGACGGCCGATGCGCTGTTCCAGCAGGTCCGGATCCAGCGGCAGGTCCCACAGCACCAGATGGTGTGCGAACTGGAAGTTGCGGCCCTCCGAGCCGATTTCCGAGCACAGCAGCAGGCGGGCGCCGTCGGGTTCGGCGAACCAGGCCGCATGGCGGTCGCGTTGCAGCATGCCCAGGCCTTCATGGAAATGGGCCACGGCCATGCCGGAACGCATGCGCAGGGCGTCCTCGATGGCCATTACCTTGGCCGGAGTGCGGCAGATCAGCAGGAACTTTTCGTCCGGGTGAGCCTCCAGCAGGCCCAGCAGGGCCGCCAGGCGCGGGTCGTCGGCGTAATCAAGCACGATCTCGGCGGGGCGGGGCTGGATGTCGGCCTGGAACTCGGCGGCAAGGGCCTGGCGGGTTTCACCGGAGGGATCATCGTCCGGCAGCGGCCGCAGGTCCGGCAGGCGTTCCGGGAAACCGCCCACGGCGGCACGCCGGTTGCGGAACATCACGCGGCCGGTGCCGTGGCGGTCGATCAACGCATCAAGCAGGTCCGGTCCGGGTGCGTCGAGGCGGGACAGCAGTTCGGCATCCTTCGTGAAATAGCGGTGCAGCAGCCCGCGCTGCGTGTCGTCGAGCGGATGGTCGGCTGCCAGGGCCTCGGCCACCGGTGAGAGTTCGACGTAGGCGTCGGCTTCGGCGAGATAGGCGTCGAGATCGCTGTAGCGCGCGGGGTCGAGCAGGCGCAGGCGCGCGAAGTGTGCGCGGCGGCCCAGTTGTTCGGGCGTGGCGGTGACGAGGATCACGCCGGGCGTCACCGCGGCCAGCTGTTCGACCAGGGTGTAGCGCGGACTGGCGCTTTCGGGAGTCCATTCGAGGTGATGGGCCTCATCCACCACCAGCAGGTCCCAGCCGGCCTGCAGGAGTTGTCCGGCACGCGTGTCGTTGTCTTCGAAAAGGCCCAGGCCGGCAATCACCAGTTGCTCGTCTTCGAACGGATTGTGGGTGGTGTCGGATTGCGTGATCGCTTCGCAGCGCTCCTCGTCGAAGATCGCAAACGCCAGGTTGAAACGGCGCAGCAGTTCCACGAACCACTGGTTGACCAGGGCGTCGGGCACCAGCACCAGTACGCGATCGGCACGGCCGCGTGCCAGTTGGCGCGCGATGATCATGCCGGCCTCGATGGTCTTGCCCAGACCCACCTCGTCGGCCAGGAGTACCCGCGGAGGACGGCGCGACGAGGCGATGCCGGCCACGCGCAGCTGATGCGGCACCAGGTCGATGCGGGCACTGGCCAGGCCCCAGGCCGGCGCGCGGCGGGCGAGGGCGCGCCGCCGGAGGGCTTCCATGCGCAGTTCATAGCGCGCATTGGTGTCGATGCGGCCACCGATCAGGCGGTCGTCGGCCTGGGTGACGCTTTGCTCGTCGTCAAGCTGGCCTTCCAGCAGTTCGCGGCCTTCGCCACGGTAGATCAGCAGGCCGTCGCGTATTTCCACGCGCTCGACCAGGAATGACACGCCCTTGCCGGCAATACGCTGGCCGGGGCGGAATTCGGCCCGGGTCAGCGGCGCGGAATCCTGCGCATAGGGCCGCAACACGCCCGACTTGGCGAACAGGACCTGGACGTGGCGTCCATCCACCCGCAGGACGGTGCCCAACCCGAGTTCGGGCTCGGCCGTGGAGATCCAGCGTTGACCGGGTATGAACATGCGGCGTGACGACCTGTGTGCGAAGAGCCGGACATTATCGTGCCAATGGGGGTCGAGGGGAAAGTGCGGGTGGAGCCGGGACGCGGGACCGGGGACCCGGAAAAGCATCGCGGCCATGGGCCGCTCCCACAAGAATTGCAAGACGTTTCAGGCAAGCCTCGAAAAAAATCGGCTTTTGGTGGGAGCGGCCATGGCCGCGACGGGTCGTGCGGAAAGCCCTCTTCTCTCACGGGAGCCAGAAATCGATACCTGGGACCCAAGACCGTCAGCAGCTACGTTTCCGCCCACTTCCGCAACAAATTGTGATAAATGCCGGTAAGTTGCAGCACCGCGGCACGATTGGCGTCCTCGGCGGTCAGGGTGCGGATGGAAGCATCCAGTTCGAACAGCATGCGTCGGCGGGTCTCGTCGCGGATCAGGCTTTGTACCCAGAAGAACGCCGCCAGGCGCGCGCCGCGGGTGACGGGGGTGACGCGGTGCAGGCTGCTGGCCGGGTAGACGATCATGTCGCCGGCCGGCAGTTTCACCTCGTGCTCGCCGTAGGTGTCGCTGATGACGAGCTCGCCGCCGTCGTAGCGGTCCGGTTCGTTGATGAACAGCGTGCAGGCGATGTCGGTCCGCAGCTGTTTCGGCGAGTCGGCCGGCAACATCACCGCGCCGTCGACATGGAAACCATATTGTCCACCGCCCTCGTACCGGTTGAAGCGCGGCGGCAGGATGCGCTGCGGCAGGGCGGCGGCGTGGAACAGGGGACTGGCGGCCAGGGCGCGCAGCACTTCGGCGCCAAGTTCGTGCCGCAGCGGCGAGTCGTCGGGAAGCTGGCGGTTGTCCTTGACGCGGGCGCCCTGCGGGCCCACCGTTTCGCGGCCGTCGGTCCATGCGGCCGCCTCCAGCCGTCCGCGCATGGCGACGACCTGGTCCGCGGTGAGCACTTCGGGAACGTGTACCAGCATGATGAGGTCCTGGCCGTGGAATGCGGGGGGAGGGGCGAGGGACGCGTGTTTCCCCAGTCTACGCGTTCGGGGCTCCCGCGACTCGCCCCTCGCCCCATCCCTCTGTCAAAAGCGGATGTTCGCCGTCAGCATGGCCGAGCGCGGCTGTGACGGCGTGTAGCGGTAGCCGCTCTTGTTGATGGCCGCCACGTAGTCTTCGTCGAACAGGTTGGACACGTTCAACTGCAGGCTCAGGTGCCGGTTCACCGGGTAGCTGGCCATCAGGTTGAACACCCAGTACGGCTTGACGTACTGGGGTGTGCCCACGGCGCCGTCGTGGCCGCGCTTCATGCTGCCGTTGTAGCGGGCGCCGCCGCCGATGACGAGCTTGTTGGGGAAGGTGTAGGTGGTCCAGGCGGTGAAGGCGCTGGTCGGGGTGTAGGACAGGTCGCTGGAGCCGTCGTTGGCCACGGCCGCGCCTTCCTTGACGGTGGCGTCCATGGTGGTCAGGCCCAGGTTGAGCGCCCAGTGCTTCGTGATGTGACCCACGGCGGTCAGTTCCACGCCCTGCACGCGCTTTTCGCCGGTCTGGTAGTACTGCAGGTCCACCGGGTCCTGCTCGACCTGGTTGGTCACCACGGTGCGGTACAGGGCGGCGCTCAGCAGCAGGTTGTCGTTGAACAGGTTCCACTTGGTGCCGGCTTCGACGGTGCGCGACTTCTGCGGATCGAAAGCAGGGTTGTCAGCACTGTTGGCGCGGGTGCTGAGAGCCAGCGATTCGCCGCCCGGCGGCTCGGCGGACACGGCATAGTTGACGTAGATGCTGCCGTTGTCCGTCGGCTTGTAGACCACGCCGAGCTTCCAGTTGAACAGGTTGTCGGACGTTTTGGCATCCACGGCGGGCAGCAGCGTGCCGACCGGATTGGCGCCGCAGTCGACGGCACGCCGGCCGATGCCGCACAGCTGGTAATCCTCGAAACGGGTGCGGTAGTGGTCCAGGCGCATGCCCGCGTTGACCTGCCATTGCGGTCCGAATTTCAGCGCGTCGAACAGGTAGGCGGCCCAGGTGTCGGTGTGGCCGCGGCTCCAGGCACCGGTCGGCCCGTAGGCCAGACCGCCGACGTGGTAATCCGGATGGTAAAGGTTGGCCGCGGGCCAGGCGCTGCCGTCCTCGGCGCCGATGGCCGTGGTGCGGACCTTTTCGCGGGTCACTTCGAGGCCGGTGCTGAGGTTGTGCTCCACCGCACCGGTCTGCAGCTGCGCGCGCAGGTTGGTCTGGTTGGTGGCGATCGTGTTTTCCTGATTCTTGAACGTGGGCAGTCCACGCTCGATCAGCCAGCTGGAAGGGTCGGACAGGTCCGGCGTGATCAGGCGGCTGTCGTTGGCCATGAAGGAGGTCAGCAGGTAGTCCTGCCGGGTGCGTCCCCAGCGGGTGGTGTTGAGCAGGGTGGCGTTGTCGCTGAAGTCGTGGACGACGCGCGCGGTGAACATGTGCACGTTCACGTCGTCATGGTCCTGCTCGGTGCCGTAGAAGTTCGACGGATCGACCTTGGGCGCGTCGGCGATCTGCGGCCGGGCCGGGTCCGGGGTGTCGTAGCCGGGCAGGCCGATGGTGGATACGCCGCCGTCGGGAATGTTGTTCTGGCGCACGTACATGTAATCGAGGATCACGCGGGTCGGCGTGCCCAGGCCGAAGGCCAGCGACGGCGCCACGCCCCAGCGCTTGTTCGTGACCACATCGCGGCCGGGAACCTCGCTGTCCTGTCCCATCACGTTCAGGCGCAGGGCCGAGTGCGTTCCGGTGCGCACGTTCCAGTCCGCGGTGGCGCGCTTCCGGTTGTGGCTGCCCCATGTCACGGTAGCCGTGGTGACATCGTCCAGGAACGGCTGCTTGGTCACCATGTTGATGGCGCCGGTGGGGGCGGTGCGGCCGTATTCGGTGCCGTCGGGTCCCTTGGTGACCTCGACCTGCTGGATGTTGAAGGTGTCACGCGAGATCGAGCCCATGTCGCGCACGCCGTCCACGAAGATGCTGCCGGAGGCGTTGAAACCGCGCATGTAGACGTCGTCGCCGGTCGAGGTGGAGCCGTTTTCTCCGGCGTAGAAGGTGCCCACGCCGGGGCTGTTCCGCAGGGCCTCGGTGAGGGTGGTGGCGCCCTGCTGCCTGAAGAGGTCGCTGGTGATGATCTGCAGGGTCTGGGGCGTGTCGAGCAGCGGCTGCGTGAACTTGGGCGAAGCGGATTCGGAGCGGTATTCGGGCGCCGCGAGCGCGGTGACCTTCACCTGCGGCAGCGGCCGGACCTGGTCTGGTCCGGAACCGGTGTCGGCGGGGCCGGAAGCCAGGGCGGAAGCCGGCAGTCCCAGGGCAAGAGCGGTCACGACGGAGGCGGTGAGGGGAGCACTGTTGCGAAGGCGGGTCGCGCTCTTGACCGGGTGTTTGCGGCTCTTGATGAAGGTCATGGATGTCCCTTTGGGGGGAAGGTGGGCAAGTGAATGGCGCCCGTCGTGAAGACGGGCGCCGCGGAAGGTGCCGTTGAAGCGGTGCAAATTCTAAATCTAATGAGAATGATTCGCAATAAAGAATTCCGGCATGACTTCATTCCGGCCGGGCATGCGGGGCGTACCGCGGAGGTGACGTGGTCGTGGAGAGGATCGGAGCGGATGACGACCACGAAAAAAAGCGCCGCACGGGGCGGCGCTTCAGGCGTCCGGCACGCCCGGAGGTGTGCCGGCGGGCAGCGGCGGGTTACCAGATCTTCACGGGATCCTCGCGCACCATCTTCGAGCCCGGTGCGCACTGGAACGCCTTGGCGAAGGCGCCCATGTTCGAAGGCGCGGCAAAGGCGCGGATCTTCGGCGGTGCGTGCGGATCGGTGTTGAGGCGGATCTCGGCGGTCTTCTGACGCATGTTGTTGCGCCAGACACGGGCCCAGCTCAGGAAGAAGCGCTGGTCCTGGGTATAGCCGTCGATCTTGGCCGTGGCCTCGTCGGGATGGGCGGCGAGGGCCTTTTGCAGCGCGGTGTAGGCGATGTTGAGGCCACCCAGGTCGGC
>CAZMXV010000106.1:0-8312 GCA_964570295.1 uncultured Rhodanobacteraceae bacterium | reverse complement strand
CCGAAGGCGACATCACCACCCCGTTCGGCGGCTACAAGCTGTCCGGCTTCGGCGGCCGCGACAACGGCCTGGAAGCGCTGGACCAGTACCAGGAAACCAAGACCATCTGGTACGTGAACCGCGACGCGTGACGGTGGCATGCCCCGGACTTTCCGCCCCGTCCCGGCGACGGGCAAGAGGGGCCGGGCGGGCCGGAGCCGATGCCGCTCTTTCATGCCGTCCTTCTAGCGCCGGTCGGCCCGGGCCATGCGCCGGTAGGCCAGGGGAGTCATGCCGACGGTGGCCTTGAACTTCCGGCACAGCGCGCTCTGGTCGTAAAACCCGGTGGCATGCGCGATTCCGGCCACGGGCTCCGTGCTGCATGCCAGCAGGTGGATGGCGTGGTCTATGCGCATTTTGAGAATGTACTGGTAGGGGGACAGCTGGAAAATGCGCTTCATGCGCCTGTCGAACCGGGACACCGGCATATGCGCGATCCTGGCGATTTCCTCGACGCGGATTTCCTCCGTGAAATGCGCACGCATGTATTCCACGGCCGTGAAAAAATGATCGTCCACAAGATCGGACTGCCCCGGGGATGCAATGTCCATGGACAGGCAGGCCAGGCCGATGAGGGCGCCGTTCCCGTCCCGCAACGGCTGTTTCGTGGTGACGCACCAGTTTGAACTGCGGTCGGGATAAAGCGTGAGATCCAGACTGCCGATCACCGGCTGCCCGCTTCCGAAAAGATACTCGTCCTGGTTCATGTACCGCTTGGCCATGGCCGAGGGGAAAAGATCCCACGACGTTTTCCCGATGGCTTCGTCCGGGTGCGACAAGGCGCAACGCTCGACGCACGAGGGGCTTACCAGAACGTAGCGGCCCTCGAGATCCTTGATCGAAAACACGGCATTGTGCACATGATCGAAAATGCTTGCGATGGCAACGGCCGGGCCCAACTTGTCCAGCAGGGCCTTTTGCCAAGGCACGGATTTCATTGAAATCCCTCCCTCCACGTCGCGCAACCTCGCGATTGCATGAACCCTGTATTCAGGCGTCTGGAATATCCAAGACACCTGTCATGTGCCCGTTAATCTGTATGCACCGTATCTTGTGATGCAGGGGTGGCATGTGCGGTAGCTCACACAATCGCAGCTCAACCATATCGGGGAGAAAATAAAGATGCAGCATTTTAAGATTGGCAAGGGCCATTGGGTCCTGGCGGGTTCGCTTGCGCTGGCCGGGGCAATCAGCATGCCATGGCCGGTGAATGCCCAGCAGGTGCGGCAGCCGAAACCGTTTTCCACATTGGCACCGGATGCGCGTACTCCGGTGTCACGTGACATGCATGGGCGCACGTCGAGGCATATCCAGTCCAGGCGCTTGTCGCCGGCGGAATATCCGCCGCTTCCAGCGTCGAAGGAACACATGAAGGAGGATTATGACCGGCCTGTGCAAAAACGCCTGACGACATTCGCCTCCCCCCTTGCCGCGGACTGCGACACGGGCATTTTCGCGGGGGCGAGCGGCGCGGCCCTGGTGGCCGCGGTGAAAGGCTCGCCGGTGGCATGCCTCAACCAGCTGTACAGTATCAGTGGCGCGGTGGCGGCCAATATCTTCAATCAAAACAAGATGGTGACGGTCGCAAATGCCCTGCAGACGGCATCAATGCAGTATGCCGGAAACAACGGAAACCAGATCCTGCAGCTGATAACGTTCCTGCGGGCCGGGTATTACGTGCAGTTTTATTACCCGGAAGATGTCGGTGCATATGGCGCGTCCCTGAAAATGGCGATCGGTCCGGCGCTGGACGCGTTTGTGGCAAATCCCCATTTCGACGACGTGAACGACCTCCATGGCGAGGTGCTTTCCGAATTCGTGACCCTTGTCGACAGTGCCGGTGAAAATGCGAACCAGCTGCAGACGGTGGAGGGCCTGCTGCAACGCTACAACAACAGTTTCAACAGCTATTTTTACATGGTGTCGGCGGTCAACAACGTATTTACCGTATTGTTCAGGGGGCACCAGAACGATGATTTCCGCCAGCGTGTCGGAAATGATCCGGAAACAGTGAATGTCCTGTCCGCGTTCATTTCCGACCACGCCGACCAGGTGGGTACCGACAACGAATACCTGCTGTCGAACGCGGCCCGTGAAATGGCCCGCTTTCTGCAGTATCCGGGTCTTGAAAGCAGCCTGCGCCCCAAGGTGAAAAACCTCCTTGACCGTTACGGCATGGTCGGTAACGGCGCATCCATCTGGGTGGCAACCGCTTCCACGGCCGATTATTACGATCATGATGCCTGCGGTTATTACGGCATCTGCAATTTCCAGGCCGACCTGAAGCAGGCGGTCCTGCCCATCCAGCATGACTGCAGTGCCACGGTCCGGCTGCGTGCACAGGATCTGACCAGCCAGGAAATTGCCGAAACCTGCGCCGAGGTGCTGGGGGAAACGGACTATTTCCACAGCCTTGTGCATGATGGCGCCCAGCCGGTGGCCGACGATCACAACAGCACGCTCGAGCTGGACATCTTCCGCAGCAGCACGGATTACCAGACCTACTCCGGCGCCATTTTCGGAAACAGTGTCGACAATGGCGGTATCTACCTGGAAGGCGATCCGGCGAACCCCTCCAACCAGGCGCGCTTCATCGCCTACCAGGCGGAGTGGTTGCTCCCGTCGTTCGAGATCTGGAACCTGACCCATGAGTACGTGCATTACCTCGATGGCCGCTTCAACATGCATGGCGACTTCAACGACTACATGTCGGTGCCGAGCATCTGGTGGATCGAAGGGCTGGCGGAGTACCTCTCGTACAGCTACCGCGAACTTCCCTACGACGAGGCCATCGATGCCGCCGGTACCCGCCAGTTCACGCTGAGCAGGGTTTTCGACAACACCTACAACGACAGTACGCTCCTGGTGTACCGCTGGGGCTATCTGGCCGCGCGCTACATGTTCGAGAAGCAGGGGGCGGACGTGACGTCGATCCTGGGAGATTTCCGCCAGGGCAACTACAGCGGCTATGCGTCCTTCCTTTCGTCCCTGCACGGCGTCCACGACGCGGACTGGGACAACTGGCTCGGCTGCTTCAGCGCCAATGGCGGCGACACCACGACCTGCGGCGGGTTTCCCACGCCACCGCCCGGGGACGTGCCGCCCGTGGATCCACCGCCGTCGAACCTTCCCGAGTGCGACAATCCGGACAACCGGGCCCTCGACGTGGGGTGCGGTCGCAGCGGACTTTCCTCCAGCCGCGAGAACGACATGGCGTACTTCTATGTGCCGGTCGGTGCCGATACCCCGACGCTTGTCATCTCGACGTCCGGTGGCAGCGGGAATGCGGACCTGTATGTCAGTTCCGCCGGGTGGCCGACGACGACATGGCATGAACAGGCGTCGCAGGGAGACGGCAATGCCGAATCCGTGACGGTGCCGTCGAGCGGGTATCCCGGCTACATCTACATCGCCGTCCATACCCGCAGCCCGTATGCGGGGGTGTCGATCGGTGTCGAATCGCCGGCAAGCGCACCCTGATCCGAAAAGGGGTGTCCGTGAAGGGGGTTGCCGGGCAGGGTGCCCGGCAACCCCCTTGTCCGTGGGGCGGTGCCGGTGGCGTGCCTGACGCGTCGTGCGGCCCCCGCCTTGCCTCCCGCTCCGGCTTTCGCCCATTTTGTGCCTGATTCCGCATCCGTGTGCGGTAAATCCGACAAGACGTTCCGCCGTGTCGGCGGCAGCATGAAGTACGCGAGGGAGAGGGTTGGAACACGGCTCCCATTCACGCCGCGCAATTTTTTTGCCGGATGGGGCAGCCGGTTCCTTCAAGGAATGACAACGGTCCCGCGTGCACTTCGTGGGGGCCGCGGGAAGGGGCGTATGGTTCCGATGCGCGCCGACGGAGAAGCGTCCAACGCTGTGCATGCAGCCGTCCGGCAGGCCGAAACCGTATTGTCCCGGCGGGCATTTGTGCCGAATCGGCACAGTTTGGGTGCGAGGGCACCGGGGGAGGCTGCTCATGAACATGTTTCGTTTTGACCACCGCGCTGCAGAGGGCCGGTGTAGCCGGATGTGTCGTCTGGCATTGGCTGTTGCGCTGGCGTTCGGGTCCGTGCCGGCCGCGCTCCAGGCCCAGTCCGTCACCGGCGGTCTGCACGGCAAGGCCCCGCAGGGAGCCGTGATCGAGGTGGTACGGCCGGATACCGGCTATGCGCGCACGCTGGATACCGGGGAGCGCGGACGCTATTCGCTGGACCTGCTGATGCCCGGCCATTACCGGGTGCGTGTGGTGGGCGGTGACGGCCAGGTCCTCGGCAGCTATACCGTCAACGTCATGCCCAACATGTCGGCGGCGGTACCCGAGCCGGTGGCGGCGCTGGAAGGCGTGGAGGTGACTGCTCCCGAGGTGCGCTTCAGCACGGTGATCAATCCCATCGACGTGACCACGCCGGAGCTTTCCTCGGTGTACGACGCCGAGCTGCTGCATGATCTACCGGTGAGCCGCACCAACATCTACGATGTGCCCAAGCTCGATTCGGCGGTGCGGGCGGCCAGCATGGCGGGGCGCTCCATGCCGCAGATCGGCGGCACGAGCCCCAGTGAAAACCGTTACTACTACAACAATTTCGATACCAGCTACGAGGTCAACGGCGACGGCACGCTGACCCTGCCCTTCGAGGCCATCCAGAGCACCCAACTGGTCACGGGCAGTGCCGGGCTGGGCCTGACCAGCACCACCGGCGGCACCATCCTGGCCACCGTCAAGCAGGGCACCAACCATTTTCATGCCGGCTACTCGGCCACGTACACGCCGCCGACTTCGCGGCTGCTGAATCCACGGGGCCGGGATACCTTCAATGCCGAGGGCGACCATTACCTCTACCAGTCCGATGACCGCGGCGGCGCGTCGCTGCAGAACTACCTGTGGGTCTCCGGCCCCCTGGTAAAGGACAAGCTGTTCTTCTACGCGCTGTTCGGGCGCGCGAACCCGTCACGTGACACGTACTACGGGTCCACCACGAAGAACATCGGCGTGTCCGACGACAAGGAGGCGCTGGTCAACCTCACCTGGAACATCACCGACCGGCAATCCCTGGATGTCGTCGGTTCCAGGCAGTGGAACCGCTACTCCACCATTTCCTGGCAGCTCGACAAGCCGTACGAGCCGTCTTCCGTGGACCCGTCGACGCGGCAGTGGAGCGGAACCCTGTCGGGGCAGAAGCTGCTGATCGGCAATTACGGCTGGCAGATCACCGACGACTTGTCGCTGCGGCTGATGGGCGCGTACATGCGC
Source organism: uncultured Rhodanobacteraceae bacterium (assembly GCA_964570295.1). Lineage (GTDB taxonomy): Bacteria > Pseudomonadota > Gammaproteobacteria > Xanthomonadales > Rhodanobacteraceae > Oleiagrimonas. Next base: position 3,040 of record CAZMXV010000106.1, on the reverse strand, counting down.
GACCACATCGACGACCAGCGTCTCATCATGGACGAGCCCTATGTCACCGAGTACGACTGGGACAGCGGCGTGTCGAGGCTGCTCCACGGCAGCACGGGGGGTTCCTACGAGCCGACCAGTTTCTGGTATGCCAAGCGGGGCTATCAGGGCGAACTGGTCTGGAACCTGGGCGATCACGAGCTGCATCTGGGCGCCAACTACTACAAGAACTACTACCACTACGAGCCGCATACCAACCGCCAGGGCAACTGGACCTACTACTACAACCTGACGCCGGGCAACGTGTGGGACGGCGCGGCCGTGGTGCCGGACAACGGCGTGGTGGCCTACACCTTCCTGTACGCCACCGGCGGCACGTTTACCGCCAGGCAGGAGTCCTACTACCTGCAGGACAAGTGGCAGGTGGCGCCGCGCTGGATGTTGTCCTGGGGTGCGCGCTACGACAAGATGAGCAACCAGTCCAGCAACGGCCAGTCGTATCTGGACATGAACGTGCTGTCTCCGCGCATCGGCGTGGCCTGGGACGTGCATGGCGACAGTTCCCTGAAAATCGGCGCCAACGTGGGCAAGTACACGTTGCCGATGCCCTCCAACCTCAGCTACACCATGGCGGCGCCCGAAACCTATGTCGTGGGCTATTACGCCGTGGATGAAAGGGACCCGCAAACCCAGGCGCCGGTCGATCCCGAGCTGCTGCATGAAGCGGTCTACAACGACGGGCGCGTGCCCAACCTGGAGTCGCTGGCCAGCCGCAACATCGAGAACACCTACCAGTACGAGTTCCAGCTGTACGCGCAGAAGCAGCTCACGCCCGCCTGGTCGCTGCTGGCCAAGGCCGATGCCGCCATCCTCAAGAACATCATCGACCAGGTTTGTGACGATACCGGCCTGATCAGCGACTACGTGCGCCAGCATGGCCACCCCGACTATGCCGGCTTGGCCGGCAACTGCACGGAGTTCAACCCGGGCCGGGACATCGTGCTGCGTGACGACCTGGACGCGGACGGCAACCAGCAGAACATCACCATTCCGGCCAGCTACCTGGGCATGCCGGCCGCGCGCCGCAAGTATTACGACCTGACCTTGCGCCTGACCCACGCGCGCACGCCGGAACAGCCCTGGTATCTCAGTGCCAGCTATACCTGGACACACCTCTACGGCAACTGGGACGGCTACACCAACCTTTCACGCAGCACCGACCCGCGTCCGGGCGAAACCGGCGATTACCTTTTCCCCGAGCTCACCGTGGGCGCGGACGGCAACCTGAGCGGGGATGTCCGGCACAGCCTCAACCTCAGCGGCGTGTATTACTGGAGCAACGGCCTGCATGTGGGCTCGGTGCTGAATGCCCACACCGGCTCGCCCTACAGCTGCCTGGGCAGCTACCCGGACCTGGACCAGCCACGCCTCGTCGGGCAGGGCCAGCAGTTCCATTATTGCGTCGGTGAACTCTCGCCGCAGGGAAGCGCCTGGCGCGCGCCGTTCTACTGGCAGCTGGACATGAACGTGGGCTACGACCTGGACCTGGGTCGCGCCGGCAAGCTCAGCCTGAACCTGCGGGTTGCGAACATCACCAACCGCCGCGGGGTGGTCAGTCGCGACATGAACGGCGACCAGGGGGATTTCGATGCCGATGGCCAGGTCGTGCGTTCGCCATGGTTCATGGCAGTGAACGGCCTGCAGGCACCGCGTTCGACCTACCTGTACCTGCGCTACGAGTTCTGAGCCATGCGCCATGCACACGCCCTTCGGGGCCCCGGAACCACTACGCCATGAAGTTTTTGGATTGCCGCCGCTGGATCGTCGCCATCGTCCTGCTTGTCCTGCTGCCGGGCCTGGCCGTCGCCCAGGGTCGGCTGGATGATTACCGCAGTGCCGAGCGGTTCCTGGAAGGAAACCTGTCGACGTACATCCGCTTTGCCGCCATCGAACCGCACTGGGAAGGCCAGGCCGGACGCTTCTGGTATCTCCGCCAGGGGCCGGAAGGGAAGCGTTTCATCGAGGTCGACGCGGTGCGCGGCACGCAGGCGCCGGCCTTCGACCATGCCCGCCTGGCGGCGGCGCTTTCCGCCGCCAGTGGCACGACGTATGAGGCTGGCGCGCTGCCGTTCACGCACATCGCGCTCGACGACGGCGGTCGCGTTGTCCGCTTTCGCGTGGGTGACGTGCGATGGCGGTGCCGCATGGTGGAGGGCGGCGGGTGCAAGGCGGAGCCGCCCGAGGGGGGGCCGCATCGCGTGTCGGTGTCGCCGGACGGCCGCTGGGCCGCGTTCGTGCGCGGGCACAATCTCCATGTGCGCGACACGCGCACCGGCAAGGTGCAGGCGCTGACCGACGACGGCGAGCCGGAAAACGACTATGCGACGCCCTGGCCCTGGCTGGAGCTGATGGTCCGGCAGGGTGTGGCCGATGGCGCCGACGCCGCGCAGGCGCCGGCCGTGTTCTGGTCGCCGGACTCGCGTCGGCTGGTGACCTACCGCATGAACACCCGCGATGCCGGCCACCTGGAAAGCATGCAGTACGTGCCGGACGGGCAGGTGCGTCCGCGTACCTATCGCTACATCTATCCGCTGCCCGGCGAAAAGCTGCCCACGGCACGGCCGGTCGTTTTCCAGGTCGGCAAGCAGATACGCCGGATCGACGTCGATACGGTGCCGCTCGAGGTGCAGAGCTGGGGCTGGGGCGAGTTGGGTTTCCGCTGGTCCGAGGACGGCCGGTACATCCGCTACCGTTACCTGGGCCGGGGCGAAAAATACATCGAGCTGCGCGAAGTGGATGCCGACACCGGCCGCCAGCGCGTGCTGCACCGCGAGGAAGCCGTGGACGACACCTACGTCGATCCCTATGCCACCCAGTGGCGCTTCGTCGACCACGGCAAGCATTTCCTTTGGACGTCCGAACGCAGCGGCTGGAACCATCTCTACCTGTACGATACCGCCAGTGGCCGGCTGTTGCGTCGCCTTACCCATGGCGACTGGGTGGTGCGCGAGATCGTGTCCGTGGACAAGACGCGGCGCCAGGTCTACTTCCTGGCCTCGGG
>CAZMXV010000105.1:0-8357 GCA_964570295.1 uncultured Rhodanobacteraceae bacterium | reverse complement strand
TCGGGCACACGAAGGTGAAGTCGGCCGGGTAGAAGAACACCACGGACCACTTGCCTTTCAGGTCGGCGTCGGTGATTTCGATGAACTTGCCCTGCTTGAACGCCTGGGCCTTGAACGGCTTGATTTCGGTGTTGATGAGTGACATGGAAAACTCCTTTGTGGAGGGTGGATGAACTTCTTACGGGACCAGTCTATCGATCCCGATAGATTATTCAAATTGATTGTTTTACTTAATACGATAGATTTTGTCTATGATGGCATATCCATATGCCGCGCCACCCCGTCCCACCGGGATCTGCGCGCCGGTGCGCCGCTCCTGTGCCAACAGGCAGGTGAGCTACCTGGCCGTTTTACGGTAAGGTCCGATTCATGCAACGGGTTCATGAGCGCAACGAGGTGCGAGATGCGACTGTTTCAACGTGTGACCACGGCGGCCCTGCTGGTGTTCCTTGCCGCCACGGCGGCCCATGCCGCCGACACCGTCAAGGGCTTTCCCCCACAAGCCAAGCCCGCCGACCTGGTGCTGAAGAACGCCAGCATCGTCACGCTCGACCCCCTGCAGCCACACGCGCAGGCGCTGGCCGTGCGCGACCGCCACATCGTCGCCGTCGGCAGTGACGAGGCCATCGCCAACTACATCGGTGACGACACCCGGGTGATGGACCTGCACGGTGCCTTCGTGAGCCCCGGCTTCATCGAAGGCCATGGCCACCTGATGCAGACCGGGCGTGCGCAGATGCAGCTCAACCTCGGCAAGGCCGCCAACTGGGACGAACTGGTCGCCATGGTCGGGGCCGCCGTGGCCAAGGCCGAACCCGGCCAGTGGATCATCGGCCAAGGCTGGCAGCAGGCCAAATGGAATCGCAAGCCCGAACCGGCCGTGGACGGCCTGCCCCTGCCCGACAAGCTGAACGCGGTCTCCCCCGACAACCCGGTGATCCTCAACCATGCCAGCGGCCACGGCATCTACGCCAATGCGGCGGCATTGAAGGCCGGCGGCATCGACCGCGACACGCCCGACCCCGACGGCGGCGAAATCGTGCATGACGCCGAGGGCAACCCCATCGGCATGCTGCGCGACGCGGCCGAAAACCCGGTCTGGGCCGCCTACGAAAAGCACCAGTCCGACCTGTCGCCCAAGACCCGTGCCGCGCAGCGCGAAGAGGCGTTGAAGCGCGCCATCGACAACGAAATCCGCAAAGGCGTCACCACCTTCGTCGACATGGGCGCGGACTTCGACACCATCGACTGGCTGAAGAAGCAGGCCGCCAAGGGTCTGCCGATGCGCCTCTACATCAACGTCCGCGGCGAATCCGTGGAATCGCTGGACAAGCATCTGGCCGAATACCGCACCATCGGCTACGCCGACAACCACTTCACCGTGCGTGGCATCGGCGAGGTGGCTTCCGATGGCGCCCTGGGCACGCACAGCGCCTGGTTCACCAAGCCCTACAGCGACGCTCCCGACCTCAGCGGCATCAACGTGGTGGCCATGGACCGGATCCGCAGGATTGCCGAAATCGCCGCCCGTGACGGCTTCCAGCTGTCCGTGCATGCCATCGGCGACCGCGCCAACCACGAAACCCTGAACCTCTACCAGGACATCTTCGAGGCCGATCCCGCCGCGCACAACCTGCGCTGGCGCATCGAGCACGCCCAGCACCTGCTACCCGCCGACCTGCCGCGCTTCGCCGACATGGGCGTGATCGCCTCCATGCAGTCCATCCACGCCTGCTCCGACGCGCCCATGGTGGTGCCGCGCATAGGCGAGGAACGTGCCGAGGAAGGCGCCTACATGTGGCACAAGCTCATCGCAAGCGGCGCCATCGTGCTGGACGGCACCGACACCCCGGTCGAGGACACCAACCCGATCGCCAACTACTACTGTTCGGTCACGCGCGCCTACGACGACGGCGACAAGACCCTGTTCCCCGACGAGGCCAAGACCCGTCTCGAAGCCCTGCGCGCCTACACCTGGAACAACGCCTATGCGATTTTCCAGGAAGACGCGCTGGGCTCGCTGAGCCCCGGCAAGCTGGCCGACATGGTGGTGCTGTCCGGCAACCTGCTCACGCAGCCCGCCGCGGACATCCTGCGCACGCGCGTGCTCTACACCATCATCGACGGCAAGGTGGTCTACGAGCGTGACGGCGCCGAACACTGGCGCAAGGGACAGCAGTTCGATCCCATGCCCGAGTTCAACCACGTCAACTGAGCCCGTGCGGGCTCTCATCCGCGCGGCGGTGCAAAGGCCCCCGCGCGGTGTGTTCAATCCGTCATCGGTTCGTGCTGGCGGGTATCCAGCAGGCCGTGGGCCATCATCAGGTGCGCCAGGGGCACGACGTGGTCGACTCCCAGTTTCTCCAGCAGGCGCTGCTTGTAGGTGGAGACCGTCTTGGGGCTGAGGCTGAGCTGCGCGCCGATGGCGCCCAGGGTCTGCCCGCGCACCAGCATCATGGCCACCTCCAGTTCGCGACTGGAAAGCGTGTCGAACGGGGAGTCGTCGCCGTCCAGCGTGGACAGGGCCAGTTTTTCCGCCACGGCCGGTGCCAGGTAACGCTTTCCCCCGGCCACGCGGCGTACCGCCGCCAGCAGTTCCCTGGCTGCACAGCTCTTGGTGAGGTAGCCCAGGGCCCCCGCATCCAGCAGGCGGCGCGGGAAACGCGCGTCGTCGACCACGGTGAGAATCACGATGCCGGTGGCAAGGTCGGCGCGCGCCACGCGCTCGGTCAGCTCCAGGCCGCTCATGCCGGGCATGTGCACATCCACCAGCGCCACGTCGGGGCGCAGGCGGCGCAGCAGGTCCAGCCCCTCCTCCGCGGAACCCGCCTCTCCCAGCACCTCGATGTCGGGCTGTTTTTCGAGAATCATGCGGAAGCCCACGCGGACAAGCTCGTGATCATCAATCAGGACGACACTGGTCATGGCAACCTCTCTGCTCCATTCCTCATCCCCTGCTCCGGATTATGCACGCTCCGGCCCCTCCCGAAGCCGGCCACACGGTCGCATGGCGCACACACTGCATGCACGCGTCCAGCCGGGCAACAAGCGGAATGATCGTGGCGATGTAGGAATTGTCCGACACCACCCCCACGTGTGACGGGGTTCTCAGACCGCGATGAGCCCCCGCTCCACGGCCAGACGATACAGGTCCAGCTCCGAACCCGCACCCAGTTTGCCCATCAGGCTGGCACGGTGGATGTAGACGGTCTTCTGGCCGATGCCGAGTTCCGCCGCGGCCTGCTTGGGAGTGTGCCCTTCCGCCAGCAGCAGGAACACCTCGCGTTCGCGCGCGGTCAGCCGGTGCAGGGGATCCAGTTCCTCGGGGCTGCGTCCGGCGCGGCGCCGGGCCAGATCCGAACTGAGGTAGGTATGGCCCTGCATGACCTCGCGCAGCCCCGCCACCAGTTCCTCGGGCGCCACGCCCTTGGTCACGTAGCCGCTGGCGCCGCGGCGCAGGGCTTCGGACACGTAGGGTTCGCCGTCGTGCATCGACAACACCACGATGCGGGTGTCCGGCGAAACGCTCAGCAGGTGCTCGATCAAGGGCAGGCCACCGCCGTCCGGCAGCGAAAGGTCCAGTGCCACCAGGTCGGGACGCTCGCGTGTCACCGCCTCCACCGCCTCGTCGGCCGACCGGCACTCGGCCTTGACGTCGAGGTCGCCCTCCAGCTCGATGAGGCGTTTGAACCCCTCGCGGACGATGGCGTGGTCATCAACCAGGACAATGCTGTACATGCAGGCAACTTTAACGCGTGTCGACGCCGCCGCCTACCGGAAAGCGTACATGGCATCGCCTGTGGCCCCCGACTGTTCCGGCACGTACCATTGCCGCATGTCGACGCATGCCTCCCCCTTCTGGCGCGGCCCCCTGGCCGGCCTGGTCTACCTGCTGCTCTGGGTGTGCCTGTGGCCGACCCAGTCGGTGTACTGGAACCTGCTGGCCGGCTGGCGCTTCGGCATGCTGTTCATCACCCCGGTCCGCTGGTGGCCGTGGCTGGTGGCCGGCGAGTGGGGCGGCACCCTCATTGCCGGCGTCTGGCTCGATCAGGTCGCCAACCTGATGTTCCTGCTGGGCGACATGCCGGACACGCTGATCGTCGCCGGCTGCGTGGGCATCGTCCGCGCCCTGGGCACGCGTCCGGTCCTGCATTCGCCCGACCACGTGGTCAGGCTGCTGGCCTCGGCACTGCTGGTGGCTCTGGCCACGACCCTGCTGGATGCCGTGCTGGTCATGTCCATCCACGCCGGGGCCCACCTGCCATCGCTGGTCGGCATGCTGGGTGCGGACACCATGGGCGACTACCTGGGCATGCTGCTGGTCGCGCCGGTCCTGATTCTGCTGGTGCACGCGCGTCCGCAGGCGGCGGCATTGCGCGGCCTGCTTCTGGACGGACTGGTCTTCCTGTTGCCGTCGCTGGCCGTCCTGTACCTGCTGATCCTGGACGGGCCGCCGCTTTCCGATTTCGCCCGCACCCTGTCGCTCGCCCCGGTCCTGTTTTTCGCCTTCCGTCACGGATGGCGTGGCGCCGCGGCCAGCATGCTGGTGGTCAGCCTGTCCATGACCGCCTTTGTCGGCCTGGCCGGACACCTGACCGCTCCCGCCCAGGCCCACCTGTTCCTGGCCGTGGCCGGTTCGGCCACCCTGATGCTGGGAAGCGCCATCGACGCCCTGCGCCGCAGCAGTGAGCGCCTGGCCATCCAGAACGCGCGCCTGGAAGGCGCCAACCGGCGGCTTGACCACCTGGCGCGCCGCCTCAGCGATGCCGCGCGCCGCAACCTGCGCGTGGAAGAGGAACAACGCCGCTACATGGCCGGGGAACTGCACGACGAGCTGGGGCAGAACCTCACCGCCATCCAGACCCGCGTGAAACTGGCCCAGTCGCGCCTGCACGAAGCCGGAATGGACGACGTGGCCGCCTCCATCAACGAGATCATCGCGCACATGCGCGCCGCGGTGCGCCGCATGCTGGACAGCCTGCGTCCCACGGTGCTGGACGAGTTCGGCCTGGGCCGCGCGCTGGAGGAAGGGCCGATCCGGAGCCTGCTGCAGACGGCCGGCATCACCTACCGCTTTTCCCTGCACGGCGACCCCCACCAGCTCGACGAGGACACCCGCATCGCCATCTACCGGGTGGCCCAGGAAGCGGCCACCAACGCGGTGCGTCACGCGCGCGCGCGCGCAGTCTGGCTGCGCCTGCGCATCGGCCAGCGCGCGGGGCAACGGGTGGTGGTGCTGTCCATACGCGACGACGGCGTCGGGGTCCCCGACCCCTCCTCGCGCCGCCGCGGCGGCCGGGGCCTGCAAAGCATGCGCGACCGCATCACGGCGCTGGGGGGCGCCTTCCGCCTGCACTCGGGGCCCGGCGGCACGCGCCTCCAGATCCTCCTGCAGACCCCGTTGGAAGAGGCCGACCAGGGCGCCGCTTCGGGAGCGTAGGAATGCGGCCTAGGAATCTTTCCGATACCGCGTTCCCGCCGAGTTCGATAGGCTATGTCTCCAGTGATGTGGGGGAGTCGCCATCCGCACCTGGATGGCGGGTCCGGATCGATTGTGGGGACAGTCGATCCGACAGGGCGGCAGGATGCCACCCCGCCGATATGCAGTACCGACGTCGGGTCGGAACGACACTCATATCAGGCCATGGCCGCAGACAGAACAGGCATGTATCTGTCGCGGCCTTTTTCTTTGCCGTTTTTCCCCGCCTGTTGTTGTCCGGGCCCGTCGCGCATGAAACCGCCCGCGACCACCCCGGCCCCGCCACGAGCGCCGACAAAGCCGTCGAGACGACCCGGGGGAAACGGGGTTTTCTTCGGCACTTGTTGCGCAGACCCGGCCGGCACGCCGGGCCGGATGGCGCACTCAGCCCTTCTTCCGGCGCGCCCGCACGTACAGCACCAGGCTGTGGTCCACGATTTCGTAACCGTGCTTTTCGGCGATTTCATGCTGCAGGCGCTCGATCTCGTCATTGACGAATTCGATCACGTTGCCGCTGTCCACATCGATCATGTGGTCGTGGTGCTCGCCACGGTCCAGCTCGTAAACCGCCTGCCCGCTCTCGAAGTTGTGCTTGACCACGATGCCGACCGCCTCGAACTGGGTCAGCACGCGGTACACGGTGGCCAGCCCGATGTCCTCCTCGCCGGCCAGCAGGCGCTTGTAGATGTCCTCGGCCGTCAGGTGCCGCTCCTTGGAGTCTTCCAGCAGGTGCAGGATGCGCATCCGGGGATGCGTCACCTTGAGTCCGGCACGGCGCAGTTCCTGGGATTCCTGGTCCATGGTGTTCCTCGTCGACGAAATGGATCGGAATTCGGACAGCCAGGCGAAACACGATGGCTTGCCCACGGCCATCCATCATAACCGATCGCGGCCGACAGGCTCACGCCACCATGCCTTGATGTATCATCCGGACACTCGACCCATTCGGATCCACGCCGCATGCGAACGCTTTTCCGACCCCTGACCGCAACGTTCCTGGCTGTCGCCGTGGCCGGCTGCGGGCTGGTCTACCACCCGCCGCTGCAACAGGGCAACCTGCTGGACAAGAAAACCGTCGACAAGCTCGAACCGGGCATGACCAAGCGCCAGGTCATGGTGCTGATGGGGTCGCCGTCCATCGCCAGCCCCTTCGACCACGACCGCTGGGATTACGTGCACGCCTTTGCCAAGCGCGGCGGCAAGCAGGACGTCCGCAAGCTGACGCTCTATTTCAACAACGACACCCTGGTCAAGACCGAAGGCAGCCTGTTCGCCGCCGACAACTCCAAGATGCTGGAGCAGGCCAAGATGTACGACAACGCCGGCACCGACAAGGCCACCCGCGACGGTCCCAAGGGCGACAAGGAATAAGGCGGACACCCGCCTCAGGCCTTCCTTTCAGCGCGCCGGCGCCGGGCCTCCATCGGGTCCAGCGCCAGCGCACGGTAGATCTCCACCCGGTCGCCGTCATGCAACCGCCGCGACGGCTTGACGCGGTGCCCGAACACGCCCAGGTTGTCATCCCCGGCATCCACGTCGGGACGCTCCAGGGACAGTCCCGAGGCATCCACCGCCTGGCGCACCGTCACCCCCGGTGGCAGGCGCAACCTGCGCGACCACACCTTGCCGGGCTCGACATACACCACTTCCACCTGCAACGGCATGGCGCGCTCAGCCATAGGCGCGCCTCGCCTCGCGGCAGAAGTCGTCCACCATGCGGCTGGCCAGCCCCTGGAAGCCCAGCTTCAGGGCCAGGCCGCCGATGCGCCCCGTGTAATCGAAATCCAGCTGCAGCGCCACCTTGCAACCGCTGTCGCCCAGCGCCGTGAACGTCCACTGGCCTTCCAGCGAACTGAACGGCCCTTCGACCAGGCTCACGGTGATGCGGTCCGGTGCCCGGGCCACGTTGCGGGTGGTGAAACTGTGGTGCAGGCCGGCAAACCGCAGGTCGAGCCTGGCCACCAGCGTGTCGCCGTCGCGCTCCAGCACCTCGGCACCGGCACACCAGGCGAACCGCTTTGGGTATGCTTGCACGTCATTGACCAGGTCGAACATCTGGCCAGGCGAGAATTTCACCAGCGCGCTACGGCGAATTTCGATCACGGCAACCCCGATTCGGTATCATGCAGCGCCATCTGGCGCTTCCAATGCGTCATCTTAACGGACATGGCAAAAAACAAGGGCAAAAAAAAGGCGGGCGGCAACACCATCGCGCTGAACAAGCGCGCCCGCTACGAGTACCACATCGACAAGCGCTTCGAGGCCGGCATTGCGCTGCAGGGCTGGGAAGTGAAGTCGCTGCGTGCCGGACGCATCAACTTCGGCGACAGCTACGCGTTGGTGAAAGGAGGCGAAATCTACCTGTTCGGTGCCTCCATCCCGCCGCTCATCAGCGCCTCCAGCCACGTCGTGGCCGACGACCGCCGCACCCGCAAGCTGCTGCTGAACCGCCGCGAGATCGACGAACTGATCGGCGCCGTGGAGCGCAAGGGCTACACCCTGGTGCCTACCGCCATGTACTGGAAAGCCAACCGCGTCAAGGTCGAAATCGGCCTCGCCCGCGGCAAGCAGGCCCACGACAAGCGCGCCACCGAAAAGGAACGCGACTGGAACCGCGAGAAGCAGCGGGTGCTGCGCTCGCACAATCCCTCGGCGTAGCTTGGGGAAGGGCGAGATTTGAAACACTTCGCCCTGCTCCCGACACCCTGTGTGCCGCAAGGCTGAGCCAATACGCCCCTGCCCGCCCCCCATTTCCAAAAAACCTGAACCGCCACCCCGCCCTTGACCCCACCGGCACCGCCCCCATGTATACTTTCGACCAGCATCGTTCCCCGGGGGTGTTTCTGGCTTCGACGGGGGTAGTGCGATGGCTTGGTGC
>CAZMXV010000104.1:0-8361 GCA_964570295.1 uncultured Rhodanobacteraceae bacterium | reverse complement strand
CTTGGTCAGGAAGGCAAAGTCGGACGACGCGTCCTGGAACACCACCGGCTGGTAGTTGGGATGAATGTCGGGCTTCATGGCTCGCTCCGGAAAAAGCGCGGCGGAAAAGACGGGCATTTTAGCGTCATGCCGCCCGCCACCGCAATAGCGCTCACCCGGCACCCAGGGCGTGCCGCACCATGGCCGCGAAGCGCGCCGGGTCCACTTCCAGCACGATACGCGCATTGGCCGGGCGCGCCAGCCGGTTTTCCCAGTCCACCACGGTCGCACCCCGGGTCAGGCGTCCGTCCAGCTCGACCCCCACCCGCCGCGGCTCCGAGCGCACGATGCAGTCCGGCTCCAGGGCCACGGCCATGGCCAGGGCATCGGCGGCGACCACGCCGCGGCGCCCGTGCCGGGCGTTCCATGCCCGCGACTTGCCGACAATGGCGCGGAAAAAGGCGGCCCGGTCGTCCCCCGCATCCAGCCAGGTATCGAATTCGTCGCCGTCGAAAGCGTGACGCAAGGTGGCCTCCCAGTCGACCAGGTCGAAGGCCGGGAAGCCTTCGAACACCACATGCGCGGCCTCGGGATCGAAGCCGATGTTGAACTCCGCCGGCACCGTCAGCGTGTTGCCGTGCCCGTTGACCGCGCCGCCCATCACCACCAGCCGCGCCACCCGCTGCGGCAGTGCCGGGTCCAGGCGCAGGGCCAGCGCCAGGTTGGTCAACGGCCCCAGTGCCACCAGGGTCAGTTCACCAGGATGCTCGCGGGTCAGGCGCAGCAGCGCATGCGCCGCATGTTCGTCGGCCGCCCGCGGCACGGGCTCGTCGAAACCGGCATCGCCGAAACCATCGCTGCCATGCACCATGGCCGCGTTTTCCGGCGGCCGCCGCACCAGGGGATCCGGACAGCCCGGAAACACCGGCGTATCCCGCCCGGTCAATTCGACCAGCCGGCGCGCGTTGCGCACCGTGTGCCCCAGACCGACGTTGCCGGCGGCAACGGTCAGTCCCGCGACATCGGCGTGGGCCCACGCCATCAGGATGGCCAGGGCGTCGTCCACGCCCGGGTCGGTATCGATCAGCAGATGGGGTCGAGTCATGAGGTTGCCATGGATGCGGGATCACGCAGGATAACGCCTGGACGGGGCCTTGTCCGGGCGGCACCCGGTTTCGGGCTGAGCCCGGACACCTCCTCGTGCCTGCGATACCACCCCCCCCTTTCGCTGGGCAAATAGAGCCACATGCAGCCCCCGTGCATGGCGCGAAGCACGCCCCGGGCATGCAGCCGGGAACGACGTGTCCCACTCCTGCCACCACGCTCCTTCATCGTCCGGAACAGGCCCCGGCGCCGGATACCCACACGCAGGCATCGTATCGCTCGCCATGAATTGTGCTGAATTCCCTTACCATGATGGCTTATTCCGCATACCGGGAAAGTCGCCACGCGGATCGACTGAAAGGGCTTCGTGGAAATCCCTCGTACGGAACGTGCTGATTCCATGCCACCTGAAAGTGATGCGGGCACCTGAGCCATGCATTCAAAAATGCCGGGATAATCCGGAAACCGGGCCCCATGCATCGGCCTGCGCGGGCTCCCCATTCCCAAGCCATTGTCCAACCTGCCTATCAAGCAACTCATGCCCGGCTGGGCGAGGCTCGACTTTGGACTCAAGCGGATTGCCACCTCCCGCATGATCCGGGTCATCGGGATTTTCGGACTTCACGCATACGCAGGCACGATGCAGTCACGGATGCCTGCCCTCGCGGGCGTGCCGCGGCGAGAATGGCGGCAATCGCGAACAAATTCAACATTTGTGCATAAATCCGCACATGGCGTCACCAAATACGCCAAGACACGTGAAGTCACTTGCCTCCAGCATGGCCTTGCATCCGGGCACCGCGGCAACATCCGGGCTCCCGATGCCGGGATTCGGGGAAGGTTTTGTCGTTCAAAGAGTCCTGTCACGTCGGTCGTGATTCGTCATGTTCTTTCCGACCGCACAATCCCGGCCCGCTCAGGGCCAACCCACTGGGGGAGGTAACCATCATGCATCGTAATTGGAGGAAGAAAAGCGGCCTTGCCGCCGGTACGGCGCTGCGCCATACCGCATTGGTGACAGCCATCAGCCTGTGCATCGGGCTCACTGGCGTTGCCCATGGCCAGGCCACCACCGGCAGTGTTTTTGGCCATGTCGACGGCGGCAGCGGCGACGTCATCCAAGTTGAGAGTGCTTCCGGCATCATCCGCAGCGCGACCGTGGACGACTCCGGACGCTACGTCATCGGTTCGTTGCCGGTCGGCACCTACACCGTCACGCTGATGCGCGACGGCCAGATCGTGCAGGAGCGCGACGACGTGACCTTGCGCGTTGGCGCCGGCACCGAGGTTTCATTCGTCCATGCCGGCGAAAACAATGCACAAGACCTCTCCGCCGTACAGATCACCGCCAATGCCATCCCGGCGATCGACATATCCAGCGTCGACTCCCGCACCGTGGTCACCGCGGACCAGTTGATGAAGCTGCCCGTGGCCCGCAGTGCCGAGTCGGTGGCCCTGCTGGCTCCGGGCGTCATCCCGGGAAGCAGCTACTTCGGCGGCCCTACAGGCAATGCGCTGGTGTCGTTTGCCGGCTCGTCGGTGACTGAAAATGCCTATTACATCAACGGATTCAATACCACCGATCCACTCAATGGCTTTGGCGGCGTCGACCTCCCCTACGGCTCCATGGAACAGGAGCAGATCCTCAGCGGCGGCTACGGGGCCGCTTACGGCCGCTCCGATGGCGGCGTGATCAACATGGTAGGCAAACGCGGCAGCAACACCTGGCACTTTGGCGGACAAGTGCTGTGGACGCCCAAGTTCACCAAGGGCAGTTACTTTGACTACTACTATCGCAACGGTGACCAGGCGGGCAAGATCTATCGGCACAATGCGGGCAACAAGACCTGGACAACCACCACCGATGCCTACATCGGCGGCCCGCTGGTCAAGGACCGTCTGTTCCTGTTCGCCTCGGTAGAGGCGGAGCGTACCGAAGGCAGCAGCGTCGGTTCCATCAACTTCCCGTACAAGACGCAATACCGCTACGAAAACCCGAAGTGGTACGCCAAACTGGACTGGAACATCAACAGCAACAACATTCTCGAACTGACCGGCGTGTCCAGCAAGCAGTCGTATCAAGGCACCCTGTATGACTACGATTACGCCGATGGCACGGAAGGCGCTTACAGCAGCGACGATACCGCATCCAAGAATGCCTACGAGATCTACGTCGCGAAATTCACCAGCTACCTTACCGACAACCTGACACTCAGCGCGTTGTACGGAAAGATGAAAGGCACGTACTTCACGCATACGCCAGGGTACGATCCGGCAACGCCGTATATCTACAATCCAGACAAGCAGAATCCCGCTGTCACCGGCGGCCAGGCGCGCCGAAGCAGCCAGACGACGGCGACCATTGCCAGCCCGGATGCCGCCTCCACCAACACCAATCTGCGCATCGACCTGGCCTACCGCCTGGGCAACCACACGTTGTCGATGGGCATCGACAACCAGAACGTGAACGATCTCAACGACGGCATCCAGACCAGTGGTCCGAATTATGCCTGGGAGTACATGCACAACGATCCGGACACGCCGATCATGGGCACCCATCCTTCGGACGACCCCTACGTCGACGCGCCCGGCAATTATCCCGGCGGTGCCGATGGGTACTATGTGAACAAGTACAGCTACAACACGGCAGCATCGGCGCGTACCGTGCAGCGTGCGCAATACATCGCAGACGACTGGCAAATCAACGACCGCTGGCTGTTGAGCATTGGCCTGCGCAACGACCAGTTCACCAATTACAACCCTTCCGGCGAAGCCTATCTGCGCCTGACCAAACCCCAGTGGGCCCCACGCGTCGGATTCACCTGGGACGTAAACGGCGATTCCACCTTCAAGATCTACGGCAACGCCGGGCGTTATTATCTGGCACTGCCCTCCCATGTAGCCTTGCGCGTTGCCGGCGCGCCCCTGTATACCCGAGAAGCGTTTGCCTACACGGGAATTGACGAAAACGGCAATCCCACCGGCCTCACTCCCATCAAGAACAGCCGCAACGGCCCGGTGTCACCCAATGGGGAATACGGTCAGGGACATGATGCAAAAATCGTCGCCGCGGTCAATCTCGAATCGGAATATCAGGACGAGTTCATCCTCGGCTTTGACAAGCAACTTTCAAAAAGCTGGATCTACGGTGCCAAAGCCACGGTACGCCGCCTGAAAAACGCCATCGACGATGTCGGCGACACCAGTGCCATCATCGCCAAAATGAACGACATGGGCATCGACCCCGACACCTACGACGGCTCCAACATCAATGGAGCCTACATGTTCAATCCGGGCAAGACCAATACCTTCCGGGTACCGAAGATCGGCGGCGGCTATTATCTGGTGCCCATGACCAACGAGGCTTATGGCTTTCCGCAACTGAAGCGCAATTACTACGGCCTGAACCTGTACATGGAGCACCCGTTCGACGGCACGTGGTATGGCAAGTTCAGCTACCTTTATTCGCGCAGCTACGGCAATACCGAAGGCCAGGTACGTACCGATATCGGCCAGGTCGACGTATCCGCAACGGTCGACTGGGATTACAAGCAGGTCATGGAGTATGCCGGCGGTGAGCTGGCGAACAGCCGCAGGCACCAGTTCAAGGCATATGGCTACTACCAGATCACGCCCGAATGGCTGGTGTCGGGCAACGTGCTCGTCATGTCCGGCGCTCCACGCAGCTGTCTGGGTTATTACGGCCCCGATGAGACCAACCCGGGGCTGGGTTACAGCGGTGGCTACTACCACTGGTGCGGTGGACAACCCTCCCCTCCGGGACAGGCGGGGCACAACCCCTGGCAGTACATCGTGAGCGCGGGCGTTGCATACCGCCCGGCCTGGGGCGGCGACAAGCTGGCCTTCAAGCTCATGATCAACAACCTGCTCAACCAGCGCGTGGTCACCCAGACTTCACCGTTCTACGGACAGTCGACCGCACGCAACTCCAGTTACAAACTGCCGATTTCCCAGTCCACTCCACGTTACATGCGGATCGGCGTGTCCTACGACTTCTGATCATCAGGCTCCCCCGCGAAAGAGACAATCCATTGTCCACCGTCCCTGCCCCCTTCGGGCCGCCTCTCCCCAGGCGGCCCTTCTTTTTCCGGCCACGCCAGATCTTCGACCTCATCCCGTACCCGGCACGGCAGCCGGGCACATCAGATTGTGCGCTCTCCGGGGCGCACAAAAAGAACGCCTTCGATGATTTTCATGGCAGCCACCACACCCCTGCAGGGCGACTGCCGCCATCTCGACATGCCCCGCGGGCAAGCCGGGCTCGCCACAACAGCAACTTCGTTCGCACCCTTTGTGCCCAGCGCATCCGTCTTCCAGCGGCAACGAGCCGCAAGGATTCGTTCAGGCGTCCACGTAGCGCGCCGCGCCGCCCACCCAGCGCGCCACCAGCTGCCGGGCCTGGTGCGGAGCCTCGCGCATCATGACCTCGCCCACGCGCTGCACGTCGGGCAGCAGGTGGGCGTCGCGGGTCAGGTCGGCAACCCGGAATTCCAGGCGGCCGGTCTGGCGCGTTCCCAGCACCTCGCCCGGGCCGCGCAGCTCCAGGTCCTTTTCGGCGATGCGGAAGCCGTCGCCGGTTTCCCGCATCACCGCCAGGCGCTGCCGGGCCAGCGCGGAAAGGGGTGCCCGGTACAGCAGCACGCAACTGGATGCCACGTGCCCGCGGCCGACCCGACCACGCAGCTGGTGCAACTGCGCCAGGCCCAGACGCTCGGCGTTCTCGATCACCATCACGCTGGCATTGGGCACGTCCACGCCCACCTCGATCACCGTGGTCGCCACCAGCACGGCCATCCGGCCGGCCTTGAACGCATCCATGGCGGCCTGTTTCTCGCTGGCCTTCATGCGCCCATGCACCAGGCCCACGGCCAGGTCCGGCAGGGCTGAAGCCAGTTCGGCATGCACGACCTCGGCAGCCTGTGCCTCCAGCTGCTCGGATTCCTCGATCAGCGTGCACACCCAGTACGCCTGACGCCCTTCCGCGCAGGCCGCGCGGATACGCTCCACGACCTCGGGCCGCCGGGCCTGCGACACCGCGACGGTCTGCACCGGCGTGCGTCCCGGCGGCAGCTCGTCGATGCTCGAGACATCCAGGTCCGCGTAGGCGCTCATGGCCAGCGTGCGCGGGATCGGCGTGGCCGTGAGCACCAGCTGGTGCGGCACCAGGGAACCCTCGCGGCCCTTGTCGCGCAGGCTCAGGCGCTGGTGCACGCCGAAGCGGTGCTGCTCGTCGATGATCACCAGGCCCAGGCGACCGAACGCGACACCCTCCTGCATCAGGGCATGTGTACCGACCACGACACCGGCACCACCGGCCAATGCCTCGAGCGCCGCCTTGCGCGCCCTGCCCTGCACCCTGCCGGCCAACCACGCGACCTTGACGCCCAGGGGCTCGAACCATGCGCGGAAGTTGTCCAGGTGCTGCTCGGCCAGCAGTTCGGTCGGCGCCATCAGGGCCACCTGGCAGCCGCTTTCCACCGCCGCCAGCGCCGCCAGTGCCGCCACCACCGTCTTGCCGCTGCCGACGTCGCCCTGCACCAGACGCAGCATCGGCTGCCGGCCGGCCATGTCGCGCGCCACCTCGTCGGCCACACGCTGCTGCGCGCCGGTCAACTGGAACGGCAAGGCACGCAGGAAGGCTTCGGCAAGGGAGCCGTCTCCCCGCAACACCGGCGCACGATGCCGGCGCACCCGCCGACGCAACTGGCGCAGGCCGAGATGCTGGGCCAGAAGTTCCTCGAATGCCAGGCGCTGAAAAGCGGGATGCTGTCCGGCGACCAGCCGCGACACGTCGGTGTCGACCGGGGGGCGGTGCACGAACAGCAGGGCCTCACGCAACGGACCCAGCCCCAGCGGCGCGCGCAGGGATGCCGGCACCAGTTCCAGCTGTTCCTCTCCGGGCAGGCATGCCAGGGTCTGGTCGACCACTTTCAGCAGACGCTTCTGGCCCAGCCCCTCGGTGCTGGGATACACCGGCGTGAGACGCCGCTCCAGTGGTGCCTCCGCGGCGGCGCGCGTGTATTGCGGGTGCACCATCTCCGGCCCCTGCGGCCCAAACCGTACTTCGCCGAAACAGCGCAGGGACACGCCCGGCCGGAGCGTCTCGACCTGCGAGCGGCGGAAATGAAAGAACCGAAGGACCAGGGTGGCTCCGCTGCCGTCGGCCAGCATCACCCGCAGCTGCGGCCGGAAACGGAAGCTGCTTTCCGCCGCCTCGACCACCCCGCCGACCAGCACCGACTGCCCCGCAGCCAGTTCATCGAGGGGTGTCAACCGGGTCCGGTCCTCGTAACGCAGCGGCAAATGGAACCATACGTCCTGGACCCGCTCCAGGCCCAGCCGTGCCAGCGCCGAGGCCAGCGCCGGCCCGACGCCCTTCAGTGACGTCAGCGGCGCCAGCCCCGGTCCGGTGTCCGGGGTATCGGTACGGGTCACGCTCATGCACCAAGCCTATCCGGTCGTCCCGTGCGTGCGAAGCGGCCCGTGCCGCCGCGCCCCGGCACGGGAGTGTCAGCGGCCGCCGACCATGACGGCGTCCACCTCGACCAGCGCCCCCTTGGGCAACGCCGACACCTCGATGGTGGAGCGCGCCGGATACGGCTTGGCGAAGTACTCGGCCATGACCGTGTTCACGGTGGCGAAGTTGGCCAGGTCCGTCACATAGATGCCCACGCGCACGATGTCCGACAGCTCGCCGCCGGCCGCGGCGCACACCGCCTTGAGATTGTCGAACACACGGCGCGCCTGGGCCTCGACGCCACCTTCGACCATGGCGCCGGACGCCGGGTCGAGCGGAATCTGGCCGGAAAAATACACCGTGTCGCCACTGCGCACGGCCTGCGAATACGGGCCGATGGCGGCCGGCGCCTGATCGGTGGTGATGACTTCACGACTCATGGAAACTCCTCGGAGAAAGCAAACTGTTTACTGGGTTGCACTGAAGAACGCCAAGCATACCCCGCTTCCGTACTGCCGATGCAGGTCATCATCCCCCCAGCCAGGCAGTCACGGAAACGCCACACAAAAACCCTGCGAGAAGGCTCCCCAACACGATGACAACCAATCGCACCCGGGTGAAAGGCTGCTTGTACTCCCGTGTTTCAAGCAGTGCCCGGCGCTCCGCCTCCAGAACGGAACACAAGGCGTTGCAGGTTTCCATGGAACCCAGCCCTTGGCTCTCGACACGTTGAATGGTGCGCAGACTCAAGCCCGCCACATCGGCCAATTGCTGTTGTGTCCACCCTCTTCCGAGGCGTT
>CAZMXV010000103.1:0-8413 GCA_964570295.1 uncultured Rhodanobacteraceae bacterium | reverse complement strand
GTGTGGGGCGAGCAGACCGACGTGCCCGAATCGGCGGACTGGTACAACGCCGGCTACCTCATCGCCTGGGGCTCCAACGTGCCGCAGACGCGCACGCCCGATGCGCACTTTTTCGTGGAAGCCCGCTACAACGGCACCCAGGTGGTGGCCGTGAGTCCCGATTTTTCCGAGGTTTCCAAGCTGTCGGACATCTGGCTGCACCCCAGGCAGGGTACCGACGGTGCCATGGCCATGGCGATGGGCCACGTGATCCTGCGCGAGTTCTTCATCGATCACCAGGAACCCTATTTCCAGGATTACTGCCGCCGCTTCACCGACCTGCCCCTGCTGGTGACGCTGCGCCGCGATGGCGAGCGCTGGGTACCGGACCGCTACCTGCGCGCCAGCGATTTCGGAGACGCGCTGGGTTCGCCCGGCAAGGCCGACTGGAAAACCGTCGGCTTCGACGCCGACGGCAAGCCGGTGGTGCCACGCGGCTCGATCGGTTTCCGCTGGCCGGACGACGGCAGTGCCGACAAGGGCCAGTGGAACCTGGAACAGAAAACCGGCGACGGCCGCGACATCGTCCTGCAGCTGACCGAAATCGAGCGCCGCGACGACGTGCTGGACGTCGCCTTTCCCTACTTCGGCGGCGTGCGCAACGCGCACTTTCCGCACAACGAACAGGAGGACGTGCTGGTGCGTCGCGTGCCGGTGCGCAAGGTGGCCACGCGCGAGGGCGAAGTGATGGTGGCGACCAGCTTCGACCTGCTGTGTGCGCACTATGGACTGGACCGTGGCCTGGGCGGCCCGGCCGCAAGGGATTACGGCGACGATGTGCCGTATACCCCGGCCTGGCAGGAGACCATCACCGGCACGCCGGCGGCGCAGGTCATCGAAGTGGCGCGCGGCTTTGCCCGCAACGCGGCGAAGACCGAAGGCCGCTCGATGGTCATCATCGGGTCGGGCATGAACCACTGGTTCCATCAGGACGCCAGCTACCGCGCGGTCATCAACATGCTGCTGTTGTGCGGCACCGTGGGCAAATCCGGCGGCGGCTGGTCGCACTACACCGGCCAGGAAAAGGTCCGCCCGCAGACCGGCTGGGCCGCCCTCGCCTTTGCCTTGGACTGGATGCGCCCGCCCCGCCAGATGGCCGGTACCGCGTTCTTCTACGCCCATTCCGACCAGTGGCGCTACGAAACCCTTGGTCCGCGCGACCTGCTCTCGCCGCTGGCCGACGCAAGCCGCCATCCCGGCAGCCTCATCGACTGCAACGTGCGCGCCGAACGCATGGGCTGGATGCCCTCGGCACCGCAACTGGGGCGCAACCCGCTGGCGGTCGCGCGCGAGGCCATGGCCGCCGGCGGCGACCCGACACGGCACGTGGTCGACGCACTGGCCTCCGGCCGGCTCGCCATGGCCTGCGAGGATCCCGACAATCCAGCCAATTTCCCGCGCAACCTGTTCGTGTGGCGCTCCAACCTGCTCGGCTCCTCGGGCAAGGGCCACGAGTACTTCCTGAAGCATTTCCTGGGCACGCGCTGCGGTCTGCAGGGCAAGGACCTGGGCGAGGAAGGCGGCGCCAAGCCGGAGGAAGTGGCCTGGCGCGACCCGGCACCGGAAGGCAAGCTGGACCTGGTGGTGACGCTCGATTTCCGCATGTCCACCACTTGCCTGTACTCGGACATCGTGCTGCCCACGGCTTCGTGGTACGAGAAGAACGACCTCTCGACCACCGACATGCACCCGTTCATCCACCCGTTCTCGGTAGCGGTGGATCCGGTCTACGAGTCAAAGAGCGACTGGGAAATCTTCAAGGCCGTGGCGCGAAAATTCTCCGAACTCGCGGAGGGCCGCCTCGGCGTCGAGCAGGACGTGGTGCTCTCGCCCATCATGCACGACACCGCCGGCGAACTGGCACAACCCTTCGAGGTGCGCGACTGGAAAAAGGGCGAATGCGACCTCGTTCCCGGCGTCACCGGCCCCGCCATCACCTTCGTCGAACGCGACTACCCGGCCGTATACGCGCGCTACACCTCGGTCGGCCCGCTGCTGGACACGCTCGGCAACGGCGGCAAGGGGCTGCGCTGGCGCATGGACGAGGAAGTGAAGGCGCTGGGCGAGCTCAACCGCACTGTCGACGCCGGCCCCGCCAAGGGCCGGCCACGCCTCGACACCGACATCGACGCCTCCGAGACCATCCTGATGCTGGCGCCGGAAACCAACGGCGAAGTGGCGGTGCGGGCCTGGGAAGCACTGTCGGCCTCCACCGGGCGCGCGCACCGCCACCTTGCCGAAAAGCGCGAGGACGAAAAGATCCGCTTCCGCGACCTGCAGGCGCAGCCGCGCAAGATCATCACCTCGCCCACCTGGTCGGGCATGGAGAGCGAGGAGGTCAGCTACAACGCCGCCTACATCAATGTGCACGAACTGATTCCCTGGCGCACCCTCAGCGGCCGTCAGCATTTCTACCTGGACCATCCGTGGATGCGCGACTACGGCGAGGCGTTCGCCACCTACCGGCCACCGGTCGACACCCGCTCCACGCACAAGATGCTGGGCACGAAGGGCAACGGCCACCCCGAGATCGTGCTCAACTTCATCACGCCGCACCAGAAGTGGGGCATCCACAGCACCTACACCGACAACCTCCTCATGCTCACGCTCTCGCGCGGCGGGCCCATCGTGTGGATGTCCGAAGTGGACGCGAAGAAGGCCGGCATCGAGGACAACGACTGGATCGAATGCTTCAACGCCAACGGCTCCCTCACCGCGCGTGCCGTGGTCAGCCAGCGCGTCAACGAGGGCATGTGCATGATGTACCACGCGCAGGAAAAGATCGTGAACGTGCCCGGTTCGGAAATCACCGGCCAGCGTGGCGGCATCCACAACTCGGTCACGCGCATCGTGGTCAAGCCCACGCAAATGATTGGCGGCAGCGCGCAGTTCTCGTGGAGTTTCAACTACTACGGCCCGGTCGGCTCCGACCGCGACGGCTTCGTGGTGGTGCGCAAGATGGACAAGATCGACTGGATGGACCGCGTGCAGCGCGCCGCCCGCGAGCAGGAGGTCGATGCCAGGCTGCCGGTGGAGGAAAGCAAATGAAGATACGCGCGCAAATCGTGATGGTGCTCAACCTCGACAAGTGCATCGGTTGCCACACCTGCTCGGTCACCTGCAAGAACGTCTGGACCTCGCGCAAGGGCATGGAGTACGCCTGGTTCAACAACGTCGAGACCAAACCCGGCATCGGCTATCCCAAGGACTGGGAAAACCAGCAGCGCTGGAAAGGCGGCTGGAAGCGCAAGGCCAACGGCAAGCTGGTGCCGAAACAGGGCGGCCGCTTCGGCGTGCTGGCACGCATTTTCGCCAACCCCAACCTGCCCGAAATCGACGACTACTACGAGCCCTACACCTTCGACTACGAAAACCTGCAGACCGCGCCGGAGCTGCCCACCGCGCCGGTGGCCCGCCCCATCTCGCTGATCTCCGGACGCACCATGGAAAAGGTGGAGTGGGGGCCTAACTGGGAGGAAATCCTGGGCGGCGAATTCGAAAAACGCAGCAAGGACTACAACTTCGAGGCCGTGCAGAAGGACATCTACGGCCAGTTCGAAAACACCTTCATGATGTACCTGCCGCGCCTGTGCGAGCACTGCCTCAACCCCACCTGCGTGGCCTCCTGCCCTTCCGGCTCGATCTACAAGCGCGAGGAGGACGGCATCGTCCTCATCGACCAGGACAAGTGCCGCGGCTGGCGCATGTGCGTGTCCGGCTGTCCGTACAAGAAGATCTACTACAACTGGGTCAGCGGCAAGGCCGAAAAGTGCACCTTCTGCTATCCGCGCATCGAAGCCGGCCTGCCCACCGTGTGCTCGGAAACCTGCGTCGGGCGCATCCGCTACCTCGGCGTGGTGCTCTACGATGCCGACGGCATCGAACAGGCCGCCGCCACCGAGAATCCCCGGGACCTCTATCAGGCCCAGCTGGACATCTTCCTGGACCCGTCCGACCCCGAAATACGGCGCAAGGCGCTGGAGGACGGCATCCCCGAAGCCTGGATCGACGCGGCCGAACGCTCGCCCGCCTACAAGATGGCCGTGGAGTGGAAGATCGCCTTCCCGCTGCACCCCGAATACCGCACACTGCCCATGGTGTGGTACGTGCCACCGCTCTCGCCCATCACCGCGCATGCCAATGCCGGCGAGATCGAGCGCACCGCCAACGGCCTGCCCGATGTGGGTTCGCTGCGCATCCCGGTGCGTTACCTGGCCAACCTGCTCACTGCCGGCAACGAGCCGCCCGTGGTCAGCGCGCTGGAACGCATGCTGGCCATGCGCGCCTGGTTCCGCGCCCGGCAACTGGGCGAGGAAGCGGACGAGACCGTGCTCACCAACGTCGGGCTGGACGCGGCCACGGCCACCGAGATGCACCGCTACCTGGCCATCGCCAACTACGAGGACCGCTTCGTCATTCCCACCGCGCACCGCGAGGAGGCCGAGAACGCCTACCAGCTGCGCGGCGGCTGCGGCTTCACCTTCGGCAACGGCTGCGACGGCATCGATGCCAAGGCCGGCCTGTTCGGCGGCAAGATGGGCCGGCGCAAGGTCATCCCCATCCGCATGATCGACGAAGAACGATGAGCATCCTGCCTTCCCGCCGCCACCCCGCCCTGCTGCTGCGCGCCATGTCGGCCCTGCTGGCCTACCCCGACGCGGCATTGCGTGCCGCGCTGCCGGAGATCACCCGGGCCATCCATGCCACGCGGGCCGTCGATGCCGGGCACCGCGAGGCCCTGGTGGCCCTGGCCGAGGACATCCGTTCCCGCGATCCGCTGCAGGCCGAGGCGCGCCATGTCGAATGGTTCGATCGCGGGCGCCATACTTCGCTGAACCTTTTCGAGCACGTGCACGGCGACGGCCGCAAGCGCGGGCCGGCCATGCTGGAGCTGCGCCAGCGTTACCTGGATGCCGGCATGGAGCCGGTCGGCCCCGACCTCCCCGACCACCTGCCACTGCTGCTGGAATACCTCAGCTGCCGCGACAAGGCGGAAATCCGCGACACCATCGGCGAGATCGCACACATCCTGCGCAAGCTGGGCAACACGCTGACGCAGCGCGGCAGCCCGCATGCCGCCGTCATGGCCGCCCTGCTGGCACTCGGCAACGAAAAAGGACTCGACGCGGCCCGTCCACCGGCGCCGCCACCGGACGACATCGACCGCGAATGGGAGGAAAAACCCGCCTTCGCGCCGCCCGAAACGCATGCCGCCATGCCCGTGGAGCCGTCCACGCCATGAACGCCCTGCCCATCATGTCCCCGCCATACCCGGAGTCGTCGTCATGACCCTGCCCGCCTCCCTCGATGCATTCCTGTTCGGCATCTACCCCTACATCTGTCTCACGGTCCTGTTCGTCGGCAGCTTCATCCGCTACGACCGCGAACCGTATTCGTGGAAAAGCGATTCCTCGCAGATGCTGCGGGTCCGCAAACTGAGACTCGGCTCGAACCTGTTCCACTGGGGCGTGATCGTGGTCGTGCTGGGCCATTTCGTGGGCTTTCTGATTCCCGAACGGATCGTGCTGTGGCTGATGAGCCCGATGCAGCATCAGTTGCTGGCCATGATCGTGGGCGGCATTGCCGGCCTGATCGCCATCATCGGCATGAGCATCCTCATCCACCGCCGCCTGGGCGAACCCCGCATCCGCCGCAACAGCCGCAAGTGGGACATCGCCATCGTCATCATGCTGTGGCTGCAGCTTGCCCTGGGCCTGGCCACG
This sequence comes from uncultured Rhodanobacteraceae bacterium, assembly GCA_964570295.1. Lineage (GTDB taxonomy): Bacteria > Pseudomonadota > Gammaproteobacteria > Xanthomonadales > Rhodanobacteraceae > Oleiagrimonas. The sequence continues at coordinate 2,651 of CAZMXV010000103.1, read as the reverse complement.
GTGCCGCTTTCGGCACAGCACATGGGCAGCGGCGAGTTCGAGCGCATCGTCCTCTACGTGCAGTCCATCGTCTACTTCCAGGCCGATCCGGCCGCCCTGCTGGAGGGCCTGTCGTGGGTCTACAAGACGCACATCCTGCTCGGCTTCACCATTTTCCTGGTATCGCCCTTCACCCGCATGGTGCACATCTGGAGCGGCGTGGGGTCGCTGATCTACCTGCTTCGCCCCTATCAGCTGGTGCGCAAGCGCAGCCGCTCGGTGAACCCGTGAACGCGGCGGTCAACGGCACGCCGGTCGACACCGCCGCCTGGCCGACGGCGCAACTGGCCGTGGTGCACGAGCTGCTGCGCCAGCGCGCGCACGAACTGGGCTTCATCGCGGCCGATGCCGATGCCACAGCCGTCGAGCAGGCCATCGAGCGCACCCTGGCGGAGGAGGTGCAGGTGCCCGAGCCCGCCGCCGAAGAATGCCGCCGCTGGTACGAGGCCAACGCCCGGCGTTTTCGCAGCGGCGATCTGGTCTGCGTACGGCACATCCTGTTCCAGATCACGCCCGGCGCTCCGGTGGCGGCGATCCGTTCCGTGGCCGAAGCCATGCTGCAGGAAATCCAGTCCGATCCGGACATATTCGCCGCACGTGCACGCAAGCATTCCAACTGCCCCTCAGGCGAACAGGGCGGCAACCTTGGCCAGCTTCAGCGTGGCGAGACCGTACCGGAGTTCGAGAAGGCCATCTTCGCCGACCATTCCGTCGGCGTGCTTCCCAACCTCGTCAACACGCGTCACGGCTTCCACATCGTCGCCGTCGACCGGCGCATCGAGGGCAAGCAGCTGCCCTACGAGATGGTGAACGAACAGGTCGCGGCCGAACTGCGTCAGCGCAGCGAGGCCCGCGCCCTGTCCCAGTACGTGCGCATACTGGCGGCCCACGCCGAGATCGAGGGCGTCGAACTGGAGGCTGCGGCCTCGCCGTTGCTGCAGTAGGCGATCCCGACGCCGCTTTTGGCGCCGGCCCATGCCGTACCCGGGAAGGCCGTCAGTCGGCGCGTGCAAGAACCGCCACATGAATTTCCCGGCGCACGCGAAACCCCAGGCGTTCGTACAGCCGGATGGCCTGCGCATGGCTGCTCCACGACTGCAGGAACGGCATTTCGCCGCGCGCGAGGATACGCGACGCCACATGCCGGGACAGGCGCGCCGCCAGGCCCCGCCCCCGAAAGTCGGGGTGCGTGCATACCCCGCTGACCTCGGTGTAGCCGGAAAACCGGAAGCGCTCGCCGGCCATGGCCGCCAGCCGTCCGTGGATGCGCACGCCGACGAAACGCCCCATGTGGTGCGTGTGCCGCATGAACGGCCCCGGCCGGGTCAATGTGGCCAGGGCCAGCATGTCCCCGGCATCGGCGTCTCCCAGTTCGACGATGGGATGCTCGTCGTGGCCTTCAATGCCCGCTGCCAGCCGCGCGGCCGTCATCTGCACGCAGTCGCGGGTCATGGTCGCCCGCAGACCCTCGGGAACCACCACCGGCCGCGCCTGCAGCAGGTAGACGTCGTCATCCTCCCCGACCAGCCGCGCCAGGGCGTCGAGCGCGGCGCGGCTGTCGTCGCGGGCGGCGGCAAAACGGTTGACATCCGACCGGTAACGGCGCGCAAGCGCGTCGCCCGGCGCCAGGTGGCGGTGGAGCGTGGTCATGCTGGCCCAGGCGGGCTGGTCGAGCGGATGTGTCACGTCGTCGGCTTCTTCCTTTCCCGCCGCTCCCGGAAAAACGTGCGCAGCAGGTCGCCGGCCGTGTCGGCCAGCAGACCACCCTGCACCACGACCCGGTGGTTGTGGCGCGTGGAGGTCAGCGTGTCGAAAACACTGCCGGCGGCACCGGTCTTGGGATCGGTGGCGGCATAGACCACGCGCGCGACGCGGGCATGGACCAATGCCATGGCGCACATCGAGCATGGTTCGAGCGTGACGTACAGCGTGCTGCCCGGTGGCAGGCGATGATTGCCAAGCCCGCCGCAGGCCTCGCGCAGAGCCACGATTTCGGCATGCGCGGTGGGATCGGCCAGGATGATGTTGCGGTTCCAGCCCCTGCCGATGACGTCGCCGTCGTGGACCAGCACCGCGCCCACCGGCACCTCGCCTTCGGCGTCGCGCGCGTGCATGGCCAGATCCAGCGCCTGGCGCATGAAGACCATGTCGTTCTGGTCGAATCCGGAGGTGTCCATGCTTGCCCTGGCAGCGGCACCGGGGCCGCTATTCCCACTCGATGGTGGCCGGCGGCTTGCCGCTGATATCATAAACGACGCGAGAAACGTGCCGTATCTCATTGATGATACGGTTGGAAACCTTGTCCAGAAAATCATACGGCAGGTGTGCCCAGCGCGCCGTCATGAAGTCGATGGTTTCCACCGCGCGCAGCGCGATGACCCATTCGTAGGCACGCGCGTCGCCGACCACGCCCACCGACCGGACCGGCACGAACACGGCGAAGGCCTGGCTGACGGTGTCGTAGAGGTCGGCGGCGCGCAGTTCCTCGATGAAGATGGCGTCGGCGCGGGCCAGGATGTCGGCATATTCGGCCTTCACCTCGCCCAGGATACGTACCCCCAGGCCGGGGCCGGGGAACGGATGGCGGTAGACCATCTCGCGCGGCAGGCCCA
>CAZMXV010000102.1:0-8436 GCA_964570295.1 uncultured Rhodanobacteraceae bacterium | reverse complement strand
CGCTATACCCCGTACTGCATCATTCAACACATGCGGAGTGCGGAGGCCGGGGATATTACGAATGGATGTCCGATCCGTCAATCCCTTTTCGTGAAAAATCTTCCTGGCCCCGACCTGGCCATCCATGTCTTGCCCGAAGTGCCGGGGCATTCCGTGCAAGGTCGGCCATCATGCCATGAATGCCGACATCGGGCAAACGTTTTTGTCGTCCGGCGCCGCACTCCACACGACCGCCCCCTGCACGACATCTTCTCGTCGCCATCCGCCGTCCGGGCCGGACATGAACAGAAAGGCCGGATGGAAAACCATCCGGCCTTTCTGCTTGAATGGCGCGCCCGGAGAGATTCGAACTCCCGACCGCCTGGTTCGTAGCCAGGTACTCTATCCAGCTGAGCTACGGGCGCGTGTCAACTTGTTTCCGGGCAGCGCCAGAGGCGTTTCCGGTGAGGCGCGAATTATTCAGGGTTCGATGCCGTTCGTCAACACCTGATCCGCTTTTTTTCGCAAACCAGGCAACGGCCAAGGCTCTGGAGCCGCGTCCGGCGCGGGTGCCGGCGCCTACCAGGCACGCGCGTATTGCACCGGCGCATCCAGTGGCGCCTCCAGTACCTGCCCGGCGCGCCACGGGAAATAGGGGTCGCGCAGCAGCTCGCGGGCCAGCAGCACCACGTCGGCATCGCCGCGCTCGATGATGCCCCGGGCCTGCCCGGGCGTGGTGATCATGCCCACGGCGCCGGTGGCGATGCCGGCCTCGCGCCGGATGCGCGCGGCAAACGGCACCTGGTAGCCGGGCCCGACCGGCATGTTCGCGTGCGGCACGAGGCCGCCGGACGAGCAGTCGATCAGGTCGACGCCGTCATGCTTCAGCCACCGCGCCAGCTCGATGCATTCGTCGATGTCCCAGCCGCCGTCCACCCAGTCGGTGGCGGACACGCGCACCCACAACGCCACCGTTTCCGGGAGCATTTCGCGCACGGCCGCCGTCACCTCGCGCAGCAACCGCGCACGGTTTTCCAGCGAACCGCCATAGCGGTCCGTGCGGCGATTCGACAGGGGCGACAGGAACTGGTGAAGCAGGTAGCCGTGCGCCGCGTGGACTTCCAGCACCTCGAACCCCGCCGCCACGCCGCGCGCGGCGGCCGCGCGGAAATCCGCCACCACCTTGACGATACCGGCATCATCCAGCGCCTCCGGAACAGGATGGCCATGGTCGAAAGGCAACGCGCCGGGGGCGACCGGCACCCAGCCGCCCTCCTCGCCCGCCAGGGGGCCGCCGCCACGCCAGGGGGCATCGGTGGACGCCTTGCGCCCGGCGTGCGCCAGTTGCATGCCCGACACCGCTCCCTGTGCCTTCAGGAACCTCGCGACGCGTGCCCACGCATCCGCCTGGGCATCGTTCCAGATGCCGGTGTCACCCGGCGAAATGCGACCTTCCGGCGACACGGCGGAAGCCTCCGTGAACACCAGGCCCGCGCCGCCCACCGCGCGGCTGCCGAGATGCACCAGGTGCCAGTCGTCGGGCATGCCGTCGCGGGCCGAGTACTGGCACATCGGCGACACCGCGATGCGGTTGCGCACATGCAGGGGCCCCAGCCGGGCCGGTTCGAGCAGGCGCATGGAAACTCCGGTCAGCAAAGCGTGGAAACCACTCGACATGGGGCCGGACCTGCCACCCTCCAAGCCCGACGTCTCAGCGGCGGCCTCCGGCATGCCACGCCGCGACCAGGCGCCCGGCCGCGGCCAGCGCCAGCTTGCGGGCATCGGCATCGAGCTTCGCGTTGTCGTAATACGCCGCCACCAGCACGGGCTTGCCATGCGGTGGCCACAGGATGGCCACGTCGTTGTTGGCGGTACGCCCCGACCCGGTCTTGTCGCCGACGCGCCAGCCCGACGGCAGGCCGCCCCGCAGGCTGTCGGCGCCGGTCCGGTTGTGCCGCAGCCACTCCAGCAGGCGACCGCGCGATGCCGGAGACAGCACGTCTCCCAGCAAGATGCGACGCAGGCTCTCCTGCATCGCACGCGGCGTGGTGGTGTCCTTGTCGCCCTCCGGACGATTGAGTTCGGGCTCGTGCCGGTCCAGGCGGGTCACGGCGTCACCGGTGGCGCGTACCCAGGCGGTCATGCCTGCCGGGCCGCCCAGCGTCTCCAGCAGGAGGTTGGCGGCGGTGTTGTCGCTGATGACCATGGCCGCTTCGCACAACGCCTCCACCGTCATGCCCGGCGGCCCGACGTGCTCGCGGGTGACCGGAGCCCACTCCAGCACGGCCTTCCGCCCGAACGTGATGTGCCGGTCCAGCCTTTCACGACCGGCGTCGACGCGCGCCAGCACCGCAGCCACGGCCAGCCATTTGAACGTGCTGCACATCAGGAACCGCTCGCCGCCGCGCCAGACGAGGCGACGCCCGCTGCCCGTATCCAGCACGGCCAGCCCGAGCCGTCCGCCGTGCCGGCGCTCGATGGCGGAGGGATCCACGGCGCCGTTGCCGTCGGCGGCGGCGACAACGCCCCGGGCCGGCGCGAACACCAGGGCGGCCCCGCCCAGAACCGCGCCACGCAAGAGATCGCGGCGTTTCATGCACTTGCCTCCGGCAAAAGCGGAAACGTAGCAGCTTTCGACATCCCGGCCAACGGCACCGGCGCTTGCGATTCGAGGCATCCTCCCCCACCTTTGGCCATGTATCCCGCAAGGACTTGCTGCCATGTCCGACTATCGCAAAACTTCCGAAGCCCTGGCCCGCCTGACACCGCTGCAATACCGCGTCACCCAGGAGGCCGGCACCGAACCGCCGTTCGACAACGCCTTCAACACACATCACGAGGCCGGGCTGTACGTGGACATCGTTTCCGGCGAGCCGCTGTTCACCTCGCACGACAAGTTCGACAGCAGTTGCGGCTGGCCCAGCTTCACCCGCCCCGTGGCGCCCGGGAGCGTGCTGGAATCGCGCGACAGCAGCCACGGCATGCTCCGCACCGAAGTCCGCTCACGCCACGCCGACAGCCATCTGGGGCACGTCTTTCCCGATGGCCCGCGCGACGCCGGCGGATTACGCTACTGCATCAATTCGGCCGCCCTGCGCTTCGTACCCGCCGCGGACCTGGAGCGCGAGGGCTACGGCGACTACCGCCATCTGTTCGACCACGAGGAACCCCGCCCATGACCACCCAACGCGCCCTGCTCGCCGGCGGCTGCTTCTGGGGCATGCAGGAACTGCTGCGCAAGCAGCCCGGCATCGTTTCCACCCGCACCGGCTATTGCGGCGGCACGGTGGAGAACGCCACCTACCGCCACCACGACGGCCATGCCGAAACCGTGGAGATCATGTTCGACCCCGCACGCACCAGCTTCCGCCGGTTGCTGGAGTTCTTTTTCCAGATCCACGACCCGACCACGGTCGACCGCCAGGGCAATGATCTCGGCACCAGTTACCGCTCGGCCATCTTCTACCTCGACGCGGAACAAAAACACATCGCCGAGGACACCATCGCCGACGTGGACGCCAGCGGCCTGTGGCCCGGAAAAGTGGTCACGGAAATTACTCCCGCCGGCCCCTTCTGGGAGGCCGAGCCGGAGCATCAGGACTACCTGCAGCACTACCCCGAGGGCTACAACTGCCATTTCGTGCGCCCCGGCTGGGTGCTGCCGCGACGCGACGGCGCCGCCGCGCAAGGCGGGAGCGGGAGCCCGCGCAACATGAATGCCGACTGAGCCCGTTCGGCCCGATTCAGTGTTTTCTAAACCGGAGAATGGCTTAATGGTCGGCGGACAACCACGCAAAGGAACCCGGCGCATGACCCCATCCGCCCGCCACGCCATTCTCCTCGCCGGCACGCTGACCCTGTTCGCGGCCGGCTGTGCCGACCAGAACACGCGCTCGACGGCCAGCCCCGCACCGCAGGCGACGACCACGTCGTCCACCGCGCCCGTCACCCCGACCGCCGCGTCGGAGCGCACCGCGGCCGGCACGTCCACGCAAACGGCCAGCACCACGCCGCCGGACAAGACCGGCATCCCCGCCTGCGACGACTACCTGGCCAGCTACAAGGGGTGCCACCGCGCCGCCGGCATCTACGCCCCCGACACCATCGACGCGCACTACAAGGACATGCGCGACACCCTGCTGAAAGAGTCGCGCGATCCGTCCAAGCGCTCGGCCCTGGCCGGCCGCTGCGTGTCGCTCGCCAAGTTGCTGAAGGAATCCCTGCACGGCCAGTCGTGCGCGCCGGAACAGCCGGCCGAGGCCTCCAGCGCCGGCAACCCGTGACACGGGCCGTCGCCCTCCCCCTCCACGGAGTCGCACCATGATCCGCAAACTCCACGACCTCACCTTTGGCACCGCCGTCGCCGCGGCCCTGCTCGCCCCGCCCATGCTCATGGCGCAGGCCGCCCCCCCGCAGGCGCAGGCGACACCGCAATCGCAGCCGACCGACAACGCCTCGGTCAACGGCCGCACCACCTTCCATACCGACAACGGCACCATCGTGACGGTGCGCTCGCATCATCCGGAAGCGAAATCCGTAGCCCCGGCCCCGCCTTTCGCCACCCTGGACACCGACGGCAATGGCATCATCGACACCAGCGAGGTGAACCAGTATCCGCCGCTGGCCAACGACTTCAAATATGCCGACTCCAACCGCGACAACACCCTCTCCAAGGCCGAATACCAGCGCTGGACCGGCCAGCCGTAATTCCGCCCCCCACGCGGCGCGCCCCGACCCCATGCACTCCATCCGCCTCCGCGACGGACAGGCTCCGGCGTGTCCGTCGGCGTGTCCGTCAGCGCGCACCCTCTCCCGGTCCAGACCGGCCCGCTGGATCCTCGCCGGCTCGATGCTGATCGCCGCGCCCTGCGCCATGGCCTGGCAGACGCCGCCCGATGATGCCCCGGCCAGCGCCGAGGCCTGCGTCAACATCACGTCGGATTCGCAGCGCCTGGCCTGCTACGACCGGGCCCTGGGGCGCCTGCCCACCACCGAACAGGCCACCGCCGTTCCCGAAACGCCGCGCAACCGCGTGCCCATCGCCACGCCGCCCGGACATGCGACGCGGGACGGCCTGTTCAACCACGACCGGCCCGCCTGGGCCCGTGAGGGCACCGCCAGCGTCGGCGCCGGCGGCAGCGCCGCACGTCCCGTATCGCTGCTCGACAGCCGCTGGGAACTGTCCCCCGACGCCAAGCTGGGCACCTACAACATCCGCGGCTACAGGCCGGTGTACCTGCTGCCGGTGTTCTACACCACCCGGGTCAACAACCGGCCGCACTCGCCCTCCTCGGACAACAGCGTCGACGCGCCGCTGGGCCTCGACCACCTGGAGGCCAAGTTCCAGATCAGCTTCAAGACCAAGCTCTGGCAGGGCGTGTTCGGGGACCACGGCGACCTCTGGTTCGGCTATACCCAGGCATCGCACTGGCAGGTCTACAACAACGACATATCCCGCCCCTTCCGCGAGACCAACTACGAACCCGAGGCCATGCTGGTGTTCAACACCGACTACGACGTGTTCGGCTGGAAGGGCCGCCTGCTCGGCATCGGCGTCAACCACCAGTCCAACGGACGCAGCGACCCGCTCTCGCGCAGCTGGAACCGCGTCGTGGCCAACATCGGCTTCGAGCGGCCCGGCTGGACGGTGATGTTCCGTCCCTGGGTGCGCATCGACGAGTCGCGCCGCAAGGACGACAACCCCGACATCGACGACTACATGGGTCGGGGCGAGATCGACATCGTGCGCGAAATCGGCGGCAACGAGCTCAGCCTGATGCTGCGCCACTCGCTGCGCGGCGGCGACCGCTCGCATGGCGCCGTGCAGTTCACATGGGCCTTTCCCATCCACGCCAAGCTGCGCGGCTACCTGCAGCTCTTCCACGGCTACGGCGAAAGCCTGATCGACTACAACCACAAGGCCACCTATGTGGGCCTGGGCGTGTCGCTGCTGGGCTGGTACTGACCCCTCCGGAATACCCGGAAAACCGGGCCCGGCCCCTGTCCGGACATCGACTGGCACATCGGCGGCCGCGGCCACGGGCCGTCCCCGGAAACTCCGAAATATCCAAAGGGACGCCGGGGCCGGCATGGGCTCTCCGGAGACCCTTTTCCCGCCCTCTGCCACCGCTTCCGGAAGAAGCCGGCGCGCCTAACGGAACAGGGACTGACTCCGGGCGCCCGGGATTTGTTAAATTGCTGTCCGAAACGTGCCGGAAGGGCTATAATCAGCACGCTTCGGATGACGGCCACCCCGTTGCGGCGTCGTCATCGGCAACCTGTCCCCGGCGCGCGTATGCGCGCTCTTTCGTGTGTGCGGTGGTGACGTGAGCGCAAACCTGATCCGCGAGTTTTCCGAGTCCTCCCAGCTCGGCAGCAATGCCGACTATGTTGAGCACCTTTACGAAGCCTGGCTCAACGACCCCACGTCGGTTCCCGACGACTGGCAGACCTATTTCGACGGGCTGCCCGACAAGGGGGCCCGGGACATTCCCCACTCCCTGATCATCGAGCGCGTCGAGACCGCGCAGCGTGATCGCGACCGCCGCGGCACCGTGGTACCGGTGAGCGACGAGCACGCGCGTAAGCAGGCCGGCGTACTGCGCCTGCTGACCGCCTACCGTTCGCGCGGTCATCTCGATGCCGACCTCGACCCGCTGTCACTGGTGGCCAAGCACAACCCGCCGGACCTCGGGCTGGCCTTCCACAGCCTCGGCGACGCCGACCTCGACACCGAGTTCGACACCGGCACCTACTGCGGCGGCGACGCCGGCCGCATGAAGCTGCGTGACCTGTGGCAGCATCTGAAGAACACCTACACGCGTACCATCGGTGCCGAATTCATGCACATCAGCGACCACGAGCAACGGCGCTGGGTGTACTCACGGCTGGAGAAGGCCGCCGGCAGCGCCGGGCTCAGCCGCGACGAGCAACTGCGCGTGCTGGAGCGCCTCACCGCCGCCGACGGCCTGGAGCGCTACCTGCACACCAAGTACGTGGGCCAGAAGCGCTTCTCGCTGGAAGGCGGCGACAGCATGATCCCGATGATCGACACCATGATCCGCGCCGGCGGCGAGGACGACGTGGGCGAAATGGTCATCGGCATGGCCCACCGCGGCCGCCTGAACATGCTCGTCAACACCCTCGGCAAACCGCCGCTGGAACTGTTCGACGAGTTCGAGGGCAAGTACCACCACCCCGACGACCCGGACTACAGCGGCGACGTGAAGTACCACATGGGCTTTTCCGCCGACGTCACCACGCCGGGCGGCGGCAGCATGCACCTGGCGATGGCCTTCAACCCCTCGCATCTGGAGATCGTCGACCCGGTGGTCGTCGGTTCGGTGCGCGCGCGCCAGACCCGCCGCCACGACAAGATCCAGGGCGAAGTGCTGCCGATCATGATCCACGGCGACGCCGCCTTCGCCGGCCAGGGCGTGGTCATGGAAACCCTGCAGATGTCGCAGACGCGCGGCTTCGGCGTCGGCGGCACCATCCACATCGTGATCAACAACCAGGTCGGCTTCACCACCTCCAACCCGCAAGACGCGCGCTCCACGCTGTACTGCACGGACGTGGCCAAGATCGTCAACGCACCCATCTTCCACGTCAACGGCGACGATCCGGAAGCCGTGGTGCAGGTGGCGCGGCTGGCCTTCGAGTTCCGCCGCCGGTTCAAGAAGGACGTGGTCATCGACCTGGTCTGCTACCGTCGCAACGGCCACAACGAGGCCGACGAACCGGCGGCGACCCAGCCCATGATGTACCAGGTGATCCGCAAGCACCCGACGCCGCGCGCGGTGTACGCCGGGCACCTCGAAAAGGCCGGTGTCATCGACAAGGATGCCGCCGACAAGCTGGTCGAGGACTACCGCGCACGCCTCGAAAAGGGCGAGCCGGTCACCGACCTGGCCACCGAGCAGGGCGGCACCACCTTCCAGTGGAGCAAGCACATCGGCGGCCGCCTCGACGAGGACATCGACACCGGCCTGTCGCGCGAGGCCATGGACAAACTGGCGGACACCATCCTCGCCACGCCCGAAGGCTTCACCCTGCACAAGCAGGTCCAGCGCATCTACGACACCCGCCGCAAGATGGCCGCCGGCGAGCAGCCGGTGGACTGGGGATATGCCGAGAACATGGCCTATGCGGGCCTGGTCAGCGAAGGCTACGACATGCGCCTGGTGGGCCAGGACTCCGGCCGTGGCACGTTCTTCCATCGCCAGGCCGTCCTGCACGACCAGCAGACCGGCAAGACCGACATCCCGCTGCAGCACATCGACCCGGCGCGCGACGTCGAGATCATCGACTCGCTGCTCAGCGAAGAGGCGGTGATGGCCTTCGAATACGGCTATGCCACCGCGGACCCCGAGACCCTCACCATCTGGGAGGGCCAGTTCGGCGACTTCGCCAACGGCGCCCAGGTCGTGATCGACCAGTTCATCAGCGCCGGCGAGT
>CAZMXV010000101.1:0-8499 GCA_964570295.1 uncultured Rhodanobacteraceae bacterium | reverse complement strand
GGCAGGCCGGTCAGCTGGCCACGGTTCTCGTAGCGCTGGTGCAGGATCTGGAAGGCCTCGGTAACGGCTTCGCGCATGGACACCGAACTCTTGCGCCCGCGCGCGCCGGCTTCGGCAATGTGGAAGACTTTCTGCTCGGCCGCCTCGAGCACTTCCTGCACCTTGCGCCCGGCCGGCTGGTAACCGTCTTCGGTGATCTCGGTGCCGGCATCGATCAATTGCCGCAGCACCGATTTTTCGCGCACGATCTCGGCGTAGGCGGTGATGTTGGCGGCACTGGGCGTGGCATTGGCCAGCTCGATGATGTAACCGGCGCCACCGACCATGTCGGCCATGCCGTTGCTCTCGAACCAGTCGCCCAGGGTGACCGCGTCGCACGGCATGCCCTTGCCCGCCAGTTCGTTGATGGCACGCCAGATCATGCGGTGGTCGCGGCGGTAGAAATCGTCTTCCCCGAGCCGGTCCGCCACGCGGTCGAACGCATCCGGCGACAGCATCAACCCGCCCAGCACGGACTGCTCGGCACTGATGGAGTGCGGTGGCAGGCGCAGCGCCTCGATCTCGGGGGCGGCGGGAGAATGGTCGGGAAAAGCGGACATATGCATCAACCTCGTGCAGCCTTCCCCATCATACGCACTGGGGTCTCAGTTGCCGATACAACAAGTTTGTGGATTTGTTGTGGACAAGTTGGGGATGGGCGGATGGGCAGTGGAGGTGCGGGATCGCGGAGCACTCTGCGCCGATCATCCCCCTTGCCCCGCGTTTCTCGCAAAAAAAGGCGCCGATACGGCGCCTTTTTTCGTTTCGCTGGTCATGCCGCGATCACTCGCCGGTGACGATCACCTTGATGGTGGCGCTCACGTCGGCGTGCAGCACGATTTCGGCCTCGGATTCGCCGGTGACGTGGATCGGACCTTCGACCTGGATCACTTCACCCTTTTCGACCTCCAGACCCTTGGCGGCCAGGGCCTCGACGATCTCGCGCGGACCCACCGAGCCGTACAACTTGCCTTCGGGGCTGGCATTGGCGGCGATGGTCACTTCCACGCCGTCGATCTTGGTCTTGCGGGCCTCGGCGGCACCCAGCAGGTCCTTGGCACGCGCTTCGTACTCGGCGCGACGCTGCTCGAACTCGGCCAGGTTGGCGGCGGTGGCCGGAACGGCCTTGCCCTGGGGCAGCAGGTAGTTGCGGCCATAACCGGGCTTCACGTTGACCTTGTCGCCAAGGCCGCCCAGGTTGATGACCTTCTCAAGAAGAATCAGTTCCATGGTGGTTCTCTGCTTTTCGTTAGCGCCGGCACGGCCCGACGCAGCCTGGACGGTTGTCCGAAGAGTGGAAACGGGGTACCGGGAGTGGCGAATCGGAGGTTGCCGCCGCCATGCGGCGACCCTTTCCGACTCGCGCCTCCCCGGTTCCCCGGACAATCACACGTTGTGGTTGTCCGTATACGGCAGCAGGGCCAGGAAACGCGCGCGCTTGACGGCGGTCGACAGCTGGCGCTGGTAGCGGGCCTTGGTACCGGTGATGCGGCTGGGCACGATCTTGCCGGTTTCGGTGATGTACTGGCGCAGGGTGTTGAGATCCTTGTAGTCGATCTCCTTCACGCCCTCGGCCGTGAAGCGGCAATACTTGCGGCGGCGGAAAAATTTGGACATGTCGGGCTCCGGAATCAGTCGTTGTCGTCGTCGTTGTCGTCGTCATCGCCCTGGTCGTCGGACGAATCGTCGGAGCGCTCGGGGCGACGCGCGGATGCCTTGGCGTCATCCTTTTCCTTGCTCTTCAGGATCGGCGACTGCTCGGTATCGGCGTCGGGGCGCTTGATGACCAGATGGCGCAGGATGGCGTCGTTGAAGCGGAAGCCCGACTCCAGCTCGTCCAGCACGGCCTGGTCGCACTCGATGTTCATCAGCACGTAGTGGGCCTTGGCCATGTTGTTGATGGGGTAGGCCAGCTGGCGACGACCCCAGTCTTCCAGACGGTGGATCTTGCCGTTGCCGCCTTCGATCAGCGCCTTGTAGCGCTCGATCATGGCCGGCACCTGTTCGCTCTGGTCCGGATGGACCAGGAACACGATTTCGTAATGACGCATGTTGTTTCCTCGTGGATGTCTCCCCGCGCGGCGTGCCGGGGATGGCAGCCTCCCGCGGGTCGCGGTGAGGCAAGGGACTGCCACGCCAGGCGCGGACAGAAGCGGAATTGTATCGGGAATACCCGCTGCCGTACAAGCCGTTGAAGGGCGGAAGGTTTCAGGGGCCGCCTGGCCCCGCACCCTGCTCTCTCACCCCACGGAGAAACTTTCGCCGCAACCACATTCCCCCGTGGCATTGGGGTTGTGGAACACGAACGCGGCATTCAGTCCCTGGCGCTGGAAGTCGATGACGGTACCGTCGACCAGCGGCAGGCTCTTGGCATCGACGACCAGCGGAATGTCGTCCACGGTGACGGTGGTGTCGGCCTCGCCGGCCTGGTCGGCCAGTTCGACGATGTAGGCGAAGCCGGAGCACCCGGTCCGGCGCACGCCGAAGCGCACGCCCGCGGCCGCGGGACTGCGGTCGAGAAACTCGCGCATGCGACGATGGGCGGCAGAGGTGATCTGGATACTCATGACCCCATGGTAGTACGGAACGGAAACGGTTGATACGGAGCAAAAAAAGCCGCGGGCGGGAAGCCAGCCGGGGGGCAATCCGTTATCATCCACGGCTTGTCTTGCGGAAAACATCCGGCACGACCGGCACGGGCGCGTCGCGCCCGGCGGGAAGCCCGACCGGATGCCCCACATGCCGATGTCGGCATCATTTGCGGAGTTTCAATCCATGGCGGTGGTCAGCGTCAAGCAGGCCGTTGCCGGCGAAGGAGCCGGCGGCGAAGTCACGATCCGGGGCTGGGTGCGTACCCGGCGCGATTCCAAGGCGGGCCTGTCGTTCGTGAACGTGGGCGACGGTTCCTGCTTCGCCCCCATCCAGGTGGTGGCCGGCACTCACCTGCCCAACTACGACAGCGACGTGAAGCACATGGGCGCGGGTACGGCCGTGTCGGTCACCGGCACGCTCGTGCCTTCACAGGGCCAGGGCCAGGGCTTCGAGATCCAGGCCTCGCGCATCGACCTCGTGGGGGCGGTCGAGGACCCGGAAACCTACCCCATCCAGCCCAAGCGCCACTCCATGGAATTCCTGCGCGAGGTCGCACACCTGCGCCCGCGCACCAACCTGTTCGGCGCGGTCACGCGCGTGCGCCACACGTTGATGACGGCCATCCACCGGCACCTCACGGACGAGGGGTTCTTCTGGGTCAACACGCCCATCATCACCACCTCCGACGCCGAGGGCGCCGGCGACATGTTCCGCCTGTCCACGCTGGACCTGGCCAACCTGCCGCGCACCGACGACGGCCGGATCGACTTCCGCCAGGACTTCTTCGGCCGCGAGGCCTTCCTGACCGTGTCCGGCCAGCTCAACGTCGAGGCCTACTGCCTGGCCATGAGCAAGGTCTACACCTTCGGCCCCACCTTCCGCGCCGAAAACTCCAATACCGCACGCCACCTGGCCGAATTCTGGATGTGCGAGCCGGAGATCGCCTTCGCCGACCTGGCCGACGACGCCGACTGCGCCGAGGCCTTCCTCAAGGCCATCTTCCAGGCCGTGCTGGATGAGCGCGCCGACGACATGGCCTTCTTCGCACAGCGTGTGGAGCCGACCGCCATCGCGCGGCTGGAAGCCTTCATCAAGGCGCCGTTCGAGCGCATCGACTACACCGACGCCATTGCCATCCTGCAAAAGTCCGGCAAGACATTCGAATACCCCGTCGCCTGGGGCGTGGACCTGCAGACCGAGCACGAGCGCTACCTCGCCGAAGAGCATGTCGGGCGCCCGGTGGTGGTGATGAACTACCCGTCCGAAATCAAGGCCTTCTACATGCGCCAGAACGACGACGGCCGCACCGTGGCCGCCATGGACGTGCTGGCACCCGGCATCGGCGAGATCATCGGCGGCAGCCAGCGCGAGGAGCGCCTGGACGTGCTCGACGAGCGCATGAAGCAGTTCGGCCTCGATGCCTCCCGTTACGACTGGTACCGCGACCTGCGCCGCTACGGCAGCGTGCCCCACGCCGGCTTCGGCCTTGGCTTCGAGCGCCTGCTGTGTTATGTGTGCGGTTTGGCCAACATCCGTGACGCCATTCCGTATCCCCGTGTCGCGGGCAGCGCCGAGTTCTGACCCGCGGCTGCCGCATCACCGGGGAACGGGCCTCCGGCTCGCGCACGGCCATGCCACCGGTCCCCCCAGCCGCCCGTCAGTTCGTCTCATGTCCACTCGTGTCCCCTTACGTTCCGGCCTGATCATCCTGTCCCTGGCACTGGCCGCCTGTGCCGGTTCGCCCCTGAAGCAGGGCGAGCCGGGCGCGAGCGAGGCCGCCTCGCTTGAAAACGCGCGCCAGAGCCTGGCGGATGCGGAACTCTGCTGTACCGCGTTCTCGCAGTTCGATTTCAGCAAGCCCCTGCCGAAGTCCCTGGAGCGCTTCCGGATCGGCCCCAAGCGCCCCGTCGCCGACTTCGGCGGCTCGCGCAGCTGGTTCCTCGCCTTTCATCTGCCGGAAAATGCCCCGTCCCCGCTCGAAGTGCTGTTCAAGTCGACCCTGACCGGCCGCTGGCTGCACCACAGCTACCTGTTCGCGCCCAGCGTGGTGGTGCTGGATGCGGCCTACCGGCCGCTGCGCATCGAAGACATCGAGCTTTGCGAGTACATGGGCTGGACCGAATCCACCAGCGGCGCCTTCGGCCACGTCACCATCGACAACCCGGCCGCGCGCTACCTCGTGGTCTACACTTCGGGCAGGCAGCTCGGATCCACCACCTACTGGGAACAGTCGCCGACCGCGTTCTCCACGCAGTCGCCGGTGGAGATGGCCTCCAGCGGCAGCTACCAGATCGCGCACGGTCCCAACGGCACCCTGTACGTGGGCAAGCTCACCGACGAATACCGCAAGACCGTCGACCACGCCATCTGCCACAAACCGGAAAACCGGGGCGAAGGCGTGTTGAAGACCCTGCGCAACGTGTTCATGTCCCACGCGGCCGACGCGGACCACGCGCCACCGGCCACATGATCGGCATCCTGTACATCCTGCTACTCCTCGCCGGCCTGGCGGGTTTCCTGGCCCATCTGGTGGCCCAGTTCCGCATGGCGCACATCCTGCGCACGCGCTATCCGGAACAGTGGGACATCGTGTCGGCCGCCGATCGCCGTGACCGCCACCGCCTGCGGACCTGGGCGCGCCTGCAGCGCGTGCTGCGATCCGGCATCCCCGAAATGTTCGACGATGCCCGACTGACCCGCTGGCACCGCTGCTGGCGGTATGCTCCATGGGTGGCCTGGCCATGCTGGATCGGCGCGCTGGCACTGCGCGCTCTCGTCCACCCCTGACCCTTCGCTCCGAGGAGCCCCTCATGGAACTTGACCTCGCCGGCAAACACGCCCTCGTCTGCGGTGCCTCCCAGGGCATCGGCCGCGCCGCCGCCATCGAACTGGCGGCACTCGGCGCCGACGTCACCGTCCTGGCCCGCTCGGCCGACAAGCTGGAAAGCCTGCTTGCGGAGCTTCGCGCGGCCGCGGACACCCGCCACGACTTCATTGCCGTGGACATGGCCGATACCGGGGCGCTGCGCGGAAAGGTGCAGGCGCTGGTCGCACGGCGGCCGGTGCAGATACTGGTCAACAACACCGGCGGCCCGCCAGGCGGCGTCGCCCACGATGCCGATGCCGACGCCTACGTTGCCGCGCTGCGCCAGCACCTGGTGGCCGGGCAGGTCCTGCTGCAGGCCGTGCTGCCGGGCATGCGCGACGCCGGCTACGGGCGGCTGGTCAACGTCATCTCCACGTCGGTAAAAGAGCCCATTCCCGGGCTGGGTGTCTCCAATGCCACGCGCGCCGCGGTGGCCGGCTGGGCCAAGACGCTGTCCGGTGAACTGGCCGGCGACGGCATCACGGTCAACAATGTGCTGCCCGGCTATACCCGCACCGGTCGGCTCGCGGGCCTGATTACCGGGAAGGCCGAGAAAAGCGGACAACCCGAGGATGCAATATCGCGTGCCATGCTGGCCGGCGTGCCCGCGGGACGCTTCGGCGAGGCCAGCGAAGTCGCCGCCGTGATCGCATTCCTGTGCAGCCCGGCGGCCGGCTACGTCAACGGCGTGAGCATTCCCGTCGACGGCGGGCGCACGCGGGCTCTGGCCTAGGCCACGTCCGCCGGTGCCGCTCAGGCGGCCTCGCCGGCCTCCAGTGCCCGCTCCACCTCGCTCTCGATGTAGGCAAGGTCGGGGATGACGGCTTCCTCGTCGCGCACGAAAACGCGCTGCAGCACGCCGGGCGGCAACGCGTCATCGGCGGCGGACACGAGGATCTCGCTGCTGAGGGTGGTCAGGCGCGGGAATCCCTGCGTGACGAGGGCCACGTACGGCATGCGCGGGTTGCCCCCGAACACCTTCAGCACGGTGACACGCGAGTTCAGCACGCCCTGCGGCTCGGGCAGGCCGGCCATGGTGGAGAAGGCCACCAACGGCAGCCGCCAGCCGCGCCAGCCGACCCGGCCAATGAACCAGTCCGGCGTATCCGGCACCGGCTCCGGCGTGGACAACGTGATCACCTCGGACACGGTGGCGTTGGGCAGCAGCAGGCGACCGCCGCTGATGGGAATCAACACGCCGCGGATCTCGCGCGGCAGGGTCGGCTCGTTGCTCATGCCTTGTCCTCGCTCAGGCGCGCGGCCAGTTCGACCGGCGTGCCCCGGTCATCGGCCAGCCCTTCCTCGTCGATCGCGCGGGCCATGCTGTCATCGGTAGCGGCGGCCGCCTCGTGCAGCCACACGTTTCCACCCTGCGACGCCACCAGCTGGGCCGCCGCCAGGGCGTCATGCCCGGCACCCGACATCACGACCAGCGTGACGTCACGACCGAACGCCGGCGCCAGGTGTTCCACGCACAGGTCAATGGAAGGAGCGTGCGGCCGGGTGCCCGACGCGTCGTCGGCCACGGACATCCGGCCGTCGCGCTGGAGCCGGCAGTACTTGCCGGGAGGCACCAGCCATACCTCGCCCATGCGGGCTACCGCCTCGCCGGAGGCCGTCTTGACGCCCAGGCTGGTCGTCATGGCCAGCAACTGCGCCAACGCGTCCAGTTCTCCCGGGCGCTGATGCTGAACGATCAGGACCAGGGCCGGCAGCGCACGGGGCAGGTGGGCAAGAAATTCCCCGATTTCCGAGCCGCTGCCGCGGCCGGCGGCTACCACCACCACGCGGCGGATGCCGCTGGCGCTCTCGTCCAGCAGCATTTCGCTGACCGCTTCATCGCTGATGACCGGGGCCACGGATTCCTCCAGCGACACCAGCTCCAGGTTCAGGCCGGGCTCCAGCTCCGAATCGCCCTCGCCACCCTCGGGGGCGAGGTAATCGGAGGCTTCGATCTTTTCGATGCCGTACTGGCCGGGATGCTCCCGTGCGGCCGGCTCCGGCGTGCTGCCGAAGTCGAGCAGTTCCCACTCGGCAACCGGTGCCGGCACGGCGACGGTCTGACGTTCCTCGATCTCGACCGGGGCGGCCTCGGGCGTCGCCGGCTGCGCCGTCGGCGCGTCCTCCCCCGCCGCATCGACCGGTGCGGCGATGTCGGTATCGGCATCGGCCGCGATATCGGTGCCGCGTTCCGCGGACATCAGCGCTTCCAGTTCGGCTTCCAGGGCCTCGGAGCGGGCCTCGGGCGCCGAGGCCACCGTGCCGGCCCCGGCAGGGGGAGGCACGGCTTCCGTCACCGGCATGTCCACCGGCGACGAAGTCATGTCTCCGGCGGCCGGCGCGGCAGGCACCGGAGCCTCATCGCCGGCCACGGCCATCGCGACCTCCACTTCCCGTGCCGCTTCCGGACGGGGCGGGTCGACATCGGCCGCGCCCAGCAGCTTGGCGGCCAGATGGCGGGCCCAGCGGGCCCGGTCCCAGCCGGAAAGATCGCGCGAGGCCTCGGCATCGTTGAAGATGACCCGCCAGTCGCCGTTTCCAAGCATGTCGTGGAGACGCTCGAGATCATCCTCCTCGGTCGGCTCCAGATTGACCACCACCACGTCGGCACCACTGGTGATCAGGTCCTGTTCGTCCACGTCGGCCGCCGGGCCCTCGTAGGCAATGCGTGCTCCCAGCGCCACCAGCGCCTCGCGCAGCGGACTGCCGAGGTCGGCATCGGCAAACAGCAGGGCCACGGACAGGGTCGTTGTTGGCGTACTCATGCATCGCCTCCCAGCAGCTCACCGATCTGCGCCACCAGATCGGCCTCCTGGTACGGCTTGCCGACGTAGCGGTCCACGCCGATGTCGAAGGCGCGCTGGCGGTGCTTTTCGCCGCTGCGTGACGTGATCATGATGATCGGCACCTGCGCCAGGCGGCTGTCGTTCTTCATGTGCGTGGCCAACTCGTAGCCGTCCATGCGCGGCATCTCGATGTCCAGCAGCATCAGGTCGGGCACG
>CAZMXV010000100.1:0-8757 GCA_964570295.1 uncultured Rhodanobacteraceae bacterium | reverse complement strand
ACATCATCGAGCAGCGCATCGACGGCAAGATCATCCGTCCCAGCGCCAACTACGTTGGTCCCGAGGACCAGGTATTCACCCCGGTCGAGAAACGCTGAGCGACGATCCCTCCCCGCCGGCGCCGGGTACCTGCTCCCGGCGCCGGTGCCGGTCCGCCGCGATTACGTGGCGATAAAGGTTGGCAATGGCAAGCTGGCCCGGCTGCCTGACGAGGAGGGGATGCAGTGTCGAAGCGAGCGGTACGTGATGCAGTGGCCCGGAAGCCGTGGCGGGTGCTGTCCGGATGCGCCATGGCGGCCGGGGTGGGGTTGCTGGCGGTACCGGCCGTCCAGGCCGGGGATTCGCGGGTCCTGGACCGGGTCAGCGTCGGGGTCGGCGGCTATTACACCCACAGCGACACCACCGTGGGATTCAGCCTGCCCGAAGGCTTTGCCGCCGCCAGCATCAACCTCGAGGACGACCTGGGTTTCGGCAGCCAGAGCATGTCGGCGAGAATCCGCGCCGATGTCCTGATTGGCGACCACCAGGGGCTGTCGCTCGACTATTACCGCTACCACCGCGACAGCAGCCTGGCATGGGCGCGCCGCATCGGGTACGGCGACCTGGACATCGACCTGAAGGCGAACCTGGACGGCAGGCTGGCCTTTGCCTTTGGCAGCGTGGCCTGGCGTTGGTGGTTCGGCAACGACGACAACGTCGTCGGGTTGGGGCTGGGTGCGAGCCATTATCGGGCCTCGGCCGGCCTGCGCGGCCAGGCGCAGGCGGGGGGTGACACCTGGGCAGTGGACGAGAGCACCGGTACCAGCGCCTGGGCGCCCCTGCTGCAGGCCGGCTGGCGGCACGCCTTCAACGACCGGTGGCGCCTGTACTTCTCGGCCGCCGGCGTGTTCAAGGGCGGCGGCAAGCTGGAAGGGCACATCTACAATGCCTCGCTGGGCGCCGAATGGCTGCCCACCGAGCATCTGGGGTTCGCCCTCGAATACGGCGTCAACAGCATCCACATCCGCCAGTCGCACAGCCACTACCGCGACAGCCTGAGCCTGGAACTCAACGGCCCGTCGGCGTTCGTTTATGTGCGTTTTTAGGAGCGGGAGAAGGGTGGCGGAGACGACGCATGGCGGGCCGCTTCGGCCTGGCCGGCTGGAAGGCGCCGGAATGGAAGCGCGCCTTCCAGCACAGGCGAGGGTCGCTTGCGGGACCATCCGCGCCAGGGTTTCCCGGGTCCCTTGGTGCCGCACAACTTGCTGAAAATCCTCGTTTTCCAGGTTCGCCGCGGGCCGCGACACTCGTGTTACCCGAGGCCTTCCGCGGCCAGGGCCTTGCGCACGCCGGGGTCCTGGTGCATGCGTTCGTAAAAGGCGTCCAGTGCCGCCAGGCCGTCCAGCGGAACCTTCTTGCCACGCGCCCAGCGCAGCACCACGAACAGGTAGGGGTCGGCGATCGAGCGCCGGTCGCCGGCCAGCCAGGCGTGCTCGGCCAGTTGCTTGTCAATGCGCGCGAACAGCTTGCCGAGCTTGGCGCGTGCATGTTCGGCCAGGGTCGCGTGCAGGTTCTCGTCGTCGACAAAGGCGGCCGGCGCGAAGATCGGCTTGAAGGCCTGGTGCACGTCGGAATTGAGGAAGCCCAGCCAGCGGTTGACCTCGGCCCGGCCGCGTGCATCGCTGCCGGCCAGCTGCGTTTCGGGATGTTTCTCGGCCAGATAATGCAGGATGGCCGCATTCTCGGTCAGCGCCCAGCCGTCGTCCTCGACCAGCGCCGGGACCGCGCCGCCGGGGCTGATGGCGAGATACCAGGAGGATTTCAGCTCGTCACGCGGCACTTCGATGGCCTCGTAGTCGGCGCCGATCCATTCCAGCGTGATGTGGTCGGCCAGCGAGCAGGCGCCGGGCAGGTAATACAGTTTCATTCGCACACTCCTCGGAAAAGAATGGTCATGTCGCGGCACGCGCGCGCCTGGACGCCAGGTAGCCGAGCCCGCAGACGCCGGCTACCAGCACCGCGTCCAGCAGCCACGGGGCCCAGGGCCGGGCGTCGAACCAGGCGCTGACGAGATGGTCGTGCGTGATCATGCGCGCAGCCGTCCAGGCGATGGTGCCGGCACCGATATAGATGATGGCGGGGAAGCGTTCCATCAAGCGCAGGATCAGCGTTGAACCCCACACCACCAGCGGGACGCTGATCATCAGGCCGATCACCACCAGCCCGATGTGGCCCTTGGCCGCGCCGGCAATGCCCAGCACGTTGTCCAGGCCCATCAGGGCGTCGGCCACCACGATGGTGCGGATGGCGGCCCAGAAACCGGTGGCCTCGCGGACGTGCGGAGAGTCATGGTCGTCGTTCTGGCGCAGCAGCTTCCAGGCGATGGGCACCAGCAGCAGGCCGCCGACCAGCATCAGCCCGGGCAGTTTCAGCAGGTACACCACGCCGATGGTGAGCGCGATGCGCAGGGCGACGGCGCCGAAGGTGCCCCAGAAGATGGCCTTTTTCTGCAGGGTGCGCGGCAGCCGGCGGGCGGCCAGGGCAATGACCACGGCGTTGTCGCCGGCCAGCACCAGGTCGATGACGATGATGCTGAGCAGGCCGGAAAAGAAATGCTCGGGAAGGAAATCCATCGAGTCCTCACGGGATGCGCGCAGACGTGTTCGCGGTACCGGCGGCCGCGCAGGCACCGCCGGAGCCGCAAAAGTCTCGCCCGCGATGGATACGCCGCGACGACCGGGGCGAACGCCCGTGGTGACGACCGTCGCACGGGGCACGGCAGTGCGCCCCGGGGCTACTCCCTTTTGGAATAGCAGCCGTCATTTTCCGCGTCCCGCGGCCGGGGCGTCAAGCCGCCGTGGGAGGCCGCTTCGTGCCGGCCGTTGCACCGCCGGGCGGGAGTCGTCCCGGGCAGCACGCGGCCAGGCGGGTTAAAATGGCGTTTTTCCCTAGACGCGAGAGTATTCATGAGCGCCGACATCCGTTCCGCCCAGCGCCCCGATCCCGACCAGCCGATGCGCGACATCGCCGACTATGTCGTCGACTACAAGGTCGATTCCACCGAGGCCTACGACACCGCGCGCTATGTGATGCTCGACGCGCTGGGCTGCGCCATGCTGGCGATGAAGTTCCCCGAGTGCGTCAAGCATCTCGGCCCCGTCGTGCCCGGGGCGGCGCTGCCCGGCGGCACCCGCGTGCCCGGTACCAGCCACGAGCTGGACCCGGTGCAGGGCGCCTTCGCCATCGGCACCCAGATCCGGTGGCTGGATTTCAACGACACCTGGCTGGCGGCCGAATGGGGCCACCCGTCGGACAACCTCGGCGCCATCCTGGCCGTGGCCGACTACCTGGGCCGCAAGGCCGAGCGCGAGGGCGGCAGCGTGCCGACCGTGCGCGACGTGCTCACCGCCGCCATCAAGGCGCACGAGATCCAGGGCTGCTACGCGCTCAAGAACAGTTTCAACCGCGTCGGCCAGGACCACGTGATCCTGGTACGCCTGGCTTCCACCGCCGTGGCCACGCACATGTTCGGCGGCGACAAGGACGCGATCACCACCGCCGTGTCGCACAGCTGGATCGACAACGGCGCCCTGCGCACCTACCGCCATGCGCCCAATACCGGGCCGCGCAAGAGCTGGGCCGCCGGCGATGCCTGCCGCCGCGCCGTCACCCACGCGTTGAACGCCGTGGACAAGGGTGTCGTGGGCTATCCCTCCGCGCTGAGTGCCAAGACCTGGGGCTTCTACGACGTGGCCTTCGGCGGCAAGCCGTTCGAGTTCGAGCGTCCGTTCGGCAGCTACGTGATGGAAAACGTGCTGCTGAAGATCAGCTTCCCGGCCGAGTTCCATGCCCAGACCGCCGTGGAGTGCGCCATGCAGCTGCACGAGCAGGTCGCCGGCCGCCTCGACCAGGTCGAGAAGATCGTCATCGAGACCCAGGAGGCGGGCTGCCGCATCATCGACAAGACCGGTCCGCTGGCCAACTACGCCGACCGCGACCACTGCATCCAGTACATGGTGGCCGTGCCGCTGATCTTCGGCCGCCTGGTGGCCGACGACTACAGCGACGAAGTGGCCGCCGACCCCCGTATCGACGCCCTGCGCGACAAGATGGAAGTGCGCGAGAACCCGCAGTTCACCAAGGACTATTTCGACCCCGACAAACGCTATATCGGCAACGCCGTTCAGGTTTTCTTCGCCGACGGCAGCCATACCGAAAAGGTGTCCATCGACTATCCCATCGGTCACCGCAAGCGCCGCGAGGAAGGCATCCCGGTCCTGCTGGACAAGTTCGAAAGGGCGCTGCGCGGCCATTTGCCGGCCAACCGGGTGGAGGCTGTCCTGGCCGCCTGTGCCGACCCGGACAAGCTCGATGCCATGCCGATCACCGAGTTCATGGGCTTCTTCGCAACCTGAACGGATGTGTGACCGGTCCATGAATGGACTTCAACAAATACCGTTGAATTGTTTGTTTTTTGCTAAACTGGCATCCGCCGGTCTTGGAAGACGCCGGGACTTGCCAACCAACAAAACCGTTTTTTGCATGGATGTCTGTCAGGGGTGGAGCGGACATCAAGGTCAAAAGAGAGGAGACTTTAGATGAAACGTAAGGGCTTGTGTTTGCTGATTGCCATGGCCTTGGGTGGCGGCGTCTTCGCCGTGCACGCCCAGGACATGCAAGACAACTCCATGTCCACTCAGGACAGCAGCGTTGCCAGTGACCAGAGCGTGTGGCCGAACGGCTACGATGACCGCTGGTACATTGCGCCGACGGTGGGTGGCTACTACAACGACACCGACCGCAACACCAACAGCCGTCAGGTGTACTACGGCCTGGGCGTTGGCCGCTTCATTTCGCCGAACGCCTCGATCGACTTCTTCATCGATCGCACCAGCCGCGACCGCGACATGGGTGGCAACTGGGCCAACAACAACTACGGCGTGGCCGCGCGTTTCTACGCCGGTGACTGGAACGCCTGGCGTCCGTACGCCCTGGCCGGCGTGATGGGCAGCTACCACATCAACGGCAACGACCACGGCTGGGCTCCGGCCGCCGAACTGGGCGTGGGCCTGTCCAAGACCATCAACGAAGACGCCGACTTCCGCGTCGAAGCCGCCTACCGTTACGACTGGGACGACAAGACCCAGCCCAAGGAAAGCGGTTACGGCGACTGGCTGCTGGGTCTGTCCATCGTGTCGCGCTTCGGCTCGGCCCCGACCCCGCCGCCGCCGGCCGCCCCGGCTCCGGCTCCGGAACCGACCTGCGACCAGCTGGATGACGACAACGACGGCGTCAACAACTGCGAAGACACCTGCCCGAATACGCCTGCCGGCACCATGGTGGGTCCGGACGGCTGCCCGCAGAAGGTGGTCATCGACCTGCGCGGCGTGAACTTCAAGTTCGACCGTCCGAGCAAGGGCGAGACCAACATCGAGCCGACCCTGCAGGAGCCGACCTCCGACTCCATGGCCATTCTGCAGCAGGCCGTCGACACCCTGCAGCGCTACCCGCAGGTCAAGGTCACCGTGGCCGGTTACACCGACTCCATCGGTGCCGACAGCTACAACCAGGGCCTGTCCGAGCGTCGCGCCAAGATCGTGTACGACTACCTGACCTCGCATGGCATCGACGCCAGCCGTCTGGAAGGTCCGATTGGTCACGGCGAGAACAACCCCGTTGCCAGCAACGACACCAAGGAAGGCCGTGCGCGCAACCGCCGCACCGAGCTGCAGGTGGACGAGTCCACCACCGGTGCGCAGCAGCAGGGCACCAACAACGGCATGTAATCGCCGGTTGCATGATGCAACAGGAAAACCCCGCTTCGGCGGGGTTTTCTTTTGCCCGGAGGAGGCGGAAGACCGGGAAGGGCCGGCCTCCGGTTTTCCGCACCACGGCCGGCCCGCGGGCCGTTTCCGTGCGGCCCGGGGCAGGAAGACAGGCCAACACGGCGGCTGTCGAAGCTCCCGGCGGGGGGGATCCTTCTCCCCGGAACACTGGACAACAGCGTCGCCGCTGGCGATAGTGCGGCAATCATGGGCCGGCCCGCATGCCGCATGCTTGTGCCATTCGGCCGCCCGCCCGCTTGCATTTTTCATCGAAGGAGCCTGTGTCCATGAAGTGGCTGACAACATCCATCGCGGCCCTGGTGCTGGCCGGTCCGGCCTGCGCCGGGACGTCCGACCCGACCCCGACATTCGATCCCGACCGCCTTTCCGCCACCGTGAAAACCCTCTCCTCGGATGCCTTCGAGGGGCGCGGACCGGCCACGGCGGGCGAAACCAGGACCGTGGATTTCATCATCGACGGGATGAAGAAGGCCGGGCTCGAGCCGGGCGGCGATGTCGTGGACGGCAAGCGCACCTGGACCCAGGCCGTGCCGCTGGCGCGCTTCAATATCCAGGGCGACCCGGTGGTCCGGCTGCAGACCCCGGAAGGGGTCCAGACCCTGACCCAGGGCAAGGAAATCGCCATCCGGGCCGCCATGGACGGTGCCACCCGGGTCGACATCGAGCATGCGCCGCTGGTGTTCGTGGGCTACGGCGTCACCGCGCCGGAGCGCGACTGGGACGACTTCAAGGACGTGGACCTCGAAGGCAAGATCGCCGTGGCCCTGGTCAACGACCCCGATTACGAAACTGGCGAAGGCGATTTCGGCGGCAAGGCCATGACCTATTACGGCCGCTGGACCTACAAGTACGAGGAAGCCGCGCGCCGCGGTGCGCTGGGGCTGCTGATCGTGCATGAAACCGCGCCGGCCTCCTACGGCTGGGCCACGGTGAAGAACTCCAACACCAACGTGCAGTTCGACATCGTGCGCGACGACCCGTCCGCCGAGCACCCCAGGCTGGAGGGCTGGATCCAGCGCGACCTGGCCGTGTCGATGTTCAAGCGCGCCGGCCTTGATTTCGAGGCCCTGAAGAAGCAGGCGCAGACGCGCGGGTTCCGACCCGTGACGCTGGAGGGCGAGACGCTGTCGGCCCGCTACGACGTCGCGGTGGACAAGATCACCTCGCACAACGTGGCCGGCCGTGTCGTCGGCAGCACGCACCCGGATGAAACCGTGATCTACAGCGCGCACTGGGACCATCTCGGTATCGGGGCCCCCGACGAGCACGGCGACCGCATCTACAACGGTGCCGTCGACAACGCCACGGGCATCGCGGCCATGCTGGAGCTGGGCCGCGCCTTCGCACAGGCGCCGCAGCCGCAGCGCAGCGTGCTGTTCCTGGCCGTCACCGCCGAGGAGAAGGGTCTGCTGGGCTCGGAGTACTACGCCAGTCATCCTCTGTATCCGCTGGGCAAGACCGTGGCCGACATCAACACCGATGCGCTCAGCCCCGGCGGTGTGGCACGCGACTTCTCGATCTCGGGCAGTGCCAAGTTCGACCTGCTGGACGACCTGATCGCGGTGGCCGCCCGGCATGACCTGACCTTCAGCCCGGATGGACATCCCGAGGCCGGCTACTTCTTCCGTTCCGACCATTTCTCCTTCGCCAAGCGCGGTGTGCCGGCACTCTCGTTCGGTTCCGGCAGCGACCTGGTCGATGGTGGCAGGGCGGCCGGCGAGGCCGAGGGGCGCGAGTACGGGGCCAGCCACTACCACCAGCCCTCCGACGAATGGCAGGCGGACTGGAGCTTCGAGGGCATGGCGCACGATCTCCCGGTGCTCTACGAGCTGGGCCGGCAGCTGGCCAATTCGCGCGAATGGCCCAACTGGTCGGAGGACTCCGAGTTCCGTGCCGCCCGCGACCGGACCGCGGCCGAGCGGAAGTAGGTGTGCGTGCGACCGCCGTCGGGCCGGACCCGGTGGCGGTGGCCGGAAAGCCACGGGGCGGGCCGATCGGCCCGCCCCGTTCATGCTGGTGCGGTGGCGTGCTTCAGCCCAGTACGCCGACTTTCCTGCCGATGCGCGTGAAGGCGTCGATGGCACGGTCCAGCTGCTCGCGCGTGTGCGCCGCGCTCATCTGCGTGCGGATGCGCGCCTGGCCCTTGGGCACCACGGGATAGAAGAAGCCGGTGACATAGATGCCCTCGTCCAGCAACGCGTTGGCCATGGCCTGGGCCTTGGGCGCGTCGTAGATCATCACCGGCACGATGGGATGCACGCCGGGCTTGATGTCGAAACCGGCGTCGGTCATGGCTTTGCGGAAATACGTGGTGTTGGCCTTGAGTGTTTCGCGCAGGTCGCCGGCAGACTGCAGCATGTCGAACACCTTGATTGCCGCGGCCACGATATGCGGCGCCAGCGAGTTGGAGAACAGATAGGGCCGCGAGCGCTGGCGCAGCATCTCGATGACTTCCTTGCGCCCGGTGGTGAAACCGCCCATGGCGCCGCCCAGGGCCTTGCCCAGGGTGCCGGTGAACAGGTCGATCTTGTCCATCACGCCATGCACCTCGGCCGCGCCGCGTCCGGTATCGCCGAGGAAGCCGGTGCAGTGGCATTCGTCGATGTGCACCATGGCATCGTATTTTTCGGCCAGCGCCGTGATCTCGTCCAGCTTGGCAATATAGCCGTCCATGGAGAAGGCGCCGTCGGAGGAAATCAGCTTGCGCCGCGCGCCGGCCTCGTCGGCGGCCTTCAGCTGGGTCTCCAGGTCGGCCATGTCCGAATTGGCGTAACGGAAACGCTTGGCCTTGCACAGGCGGATGCCGTCGATGATCGAGGCGTGGTTGAGCGCATCGGAAATGATCGCGTCATCGGCGGTGAGGATGGGCTCGTACAGCCCGCCGTTGGCGTCGAAGCAGGCGGCATAGAGGATGGTGTCGTCGGTGCCGAAG
>CAZMXV010000099.1:0-8798 GCA_964570295.1 uncultured Rhodanobacteraceae bacterium | reverse complement strand
TCAGCGCGCGGCCTTGCCCTGGTTGGCGACGGCGGCGGCCTTGGCGGCGATGGCGTCGGCATCGCCCAGGTAGTAGTGGCGGAGCGGCGTCAGGTCGTCGTCGAATTCGTAGACCAGCGGCACGCCGTTGGGGATGTTGAGGCCGGCGATGTCGGCATCGGAAATGCCGTCGAGGTACTTGACCAGCGCGCGCATGGAGTTGCCGTGCGCGGTGAGCAGCACCCTGCGGCCGGCGCGGATGGCCGGTGCCAGGGTCTCGTGCCAGTACGGCAGCACGCGCGCCACGGTGTCCTTGAGACACTCGGTGAGCGGCACCTGCCCGGGCGCCAGGCCGGCGTAGCGCGGATCGTCGGCAAAGGTGTCGTCGGCCGCGTCCAGTGCCGGCGGCGGCGTGTCGTAGCTGCGCCGCCACACATGGACCTGCTCGTTGCCGTACCGGGCCGCGGTCTCGGCCTTGTCCAGGCCGGTCAGGGCGCCGTAATGGCGCTCGTTGAGGCGCCAGTCGGTCACCACCGGCAGCCACATCAGGTCCATGGCATCCTGCACGTGCCACTGCGTGCGCACGGCGCGCTTCAGCACCGAGGTGTGGGCCAGGTCGAAGGTATAGCCCTCGGCCTTGAGCAGTTCGCCGGCCGCCCGTGCCTCGTCGATGCCCTGCGGCGTGAGGTCCACGTCGGCCCAGCCGGTGAAACGGTTTTCCAGGTTCCATTGCGACTGGCCGTGGCGGATCAGGACAAGCTTGTGCATGGCGTGACGCTTTCTCGACAGGGACGATTCCGCCATGGTGAAAGGCCCTGCGGGAAAGGTCAATGCGGCGGTGCCGGATGATACGTGTAAACCCTGCGCCGCGCCGGTGCATCCAAGAGGCACTCGCACAGGAGCCTTCCATGAACCCTCGCATGACCTCCGGCCTTCGCGGCCTTGCCTTCCTCCTCGCCCTTGCGCTGGCCACCACCGCCTCGGCCGGCAACCTCAGCAAGCTCAATGGCGACATCCGGGTTTCCGCCGGCCAGCCGGTGGACGCGGCGAGCACCGTCAACGGCGACATCGAGATTGATGCGAAAGCCCGCGTCACCACCGCCAGGACGGTCAACGGCGACGTCACCCTCGGTCGCGCGGCGCAGGCCGAGTCGCTGAAAAGCGTCAACGGCGACATCACGGTGGAGAACGAGGCCCGCGTGGCCGCCGACGCGGTCACGGTGAACGGGGATCTCACGTTCGTGCACGGCGCCGTGGTGGGCGGCCGCGCCACCAACGTGCGCGGCGACATCCGGCTCGACCACGCCCGCGTGCAGGGCGGCCTGGAAACCGTGCTGGGCGATATCACCGTGGGTGCCGGCTCCGTGGTCGAGGGCGGCATCCTGGTGCGGAAATCCCGTTCGGAACACATCGGCAGCCGGCCCGTGCCGCGTATCGTCATCGGCCCGCATGCCGTGGTCGAGGGCGCGCTGGTTTTCGAGCGCGAGGTGAAGCTCTACGTCAGCGACAGCGCGAAGATCGGCACGGTCCGCGGTGCCCGCGTGCACCCCTTCTCCGGGGCCGCGCCGGACGCATGAGCGTTCGCGGCCACGGGTCGTTCCGGCGCGAGGCGCCGGGGTTTCGGCCCCGGCGACGCGAAGTCGCACCCATGCGCCCCGCCCATGTCCAGCAACGCCCTCACACCCAGTCGCGCGGCACCAGGTATTCGTCCAGGCGGGCTTCGGCGCTGCCTGGCTCGGGGTGGTAGTCGTACTGGAAACGCACCAGCGGCGGCAGGCTCATCAGGATGGATTCGGTGCGCCCGCCCGACTGCAGCCCGAACAGGGTGCCGCGGTCGTAGACCAGGTTGAATTCCACGTAGCGGCCGCGCCGGTACAGCTGGAACTGACGCTCGCGCTCGCCCCAGGGCGTATTCCGGCGGCGCTCGACGATGGGCAGATAGGCGTCCAGAAAGCCCTGCCCGACGTCGCGCGTGAAGGCGAAGCAGCGCTCGAAGCCGCCCTCGTCCAGATCGTCGTAGAACAGGCCGCCGACGCCGCGCGTCTCGCCCCGGTGCTTGAGATGGAAATACTCGTCGCACCAGGTCTTGTAGCGCGGATAGACGTGGCTGCCGTAGGGAACGCAGAGGTCGCGCGCCACCGTATGCCAGTGCACCACGTCCTCGTCGAAGGGGTAGAACGGGGTCAGGTCGAAGCCGCCGCCGAACCACCACACGGGGGCCACGCCTTCCTTGCGTGCCTCGAAATAGCGCACGTTGGCGTGCGTGGTGGGTACGTACGGGTTGCGCGGGTGCAGCACCAGCGACACGCCGGTGGCCACGAAGCCGCCGCCGGCCAGTTGCGGGCGATGCGCGGTGGCGCTGGGCGGCAGCCGGTCGCCCTCGACGCGGGAGAAGTTCACGCCGGCCTGCTCGAACACCGCGCCGCCGGACAGCACGCGCGTGCGCCCGCCACCGCCGGCCTCGCGGGTCCAGGCATCCTCGACGAAACGTGCCTTGCCGTCGATGTCCTCGACGGCGGCGCAGATACGGTCCTGCAGCTGGCGCAGGAAATGCTCGACCCGGTCGGCTTGCTCGTTCATGGGCGCAAGCATAGCAATGGCCACCCCGCCGGGGGGATGCTCTGCGACGCCCTGTCCATCCGGCGTCGAACGCCTGCGGCAAACCGGGTATTCTGCCCGGCATGCCCGCGCCGATGCCCGCCCTCGCCGTTTCCGCCTTCACCGCCACCTCGGCCCTCGGCCGCGGCGTGCACGCCCACGCGACCGCCCTCGCCGCCATGCGTGGCGGCCTGCGTGCCAACGACATCAGCAGCGCGCCGCTGGCGTGCTGGATCGGGCGCGTGGAAGGGCTGGAGGAGGCCGCCCTGCCTTCCGCCTGGTCGCACCGCGACTGCCGCAACAACCGGCTGGCCTGGACAGGCCTGGCCGGCGACGGCTTTCTCGAGGCGGCACGTGCCGCCGTCGGGCGCCACGGTCCCTCGCGGGTGGCGGTGCTGACCGGCACCTCCACCGGCAGCATCGGCGCCACCGAGGAAGGCTACCGGCACCTGGAGGACGGTCGCCTGCCGGCCGGCATGCGCGATCCCGAACTGCACTCGCTGCACTCGCTGGGCCGGTTCGTGGCCGAGGCCGTGGGCGCGTGCGGCCCCTGTCTGACCGCCTCCACGGC
Organism: uncultured Rhodanobacteraceae bacterium; assembly: GCA_964570295.1. Classification (GTDB taxonomy): domain Bacteria; phylum Pseudomonadota; class Gammaproteobacteria; order Xanthomonadales; family Rhodanobacteraceae; genus Oleiagrimonas. Next base: position 5,650 of record CAZMXV010000099.1, on the reverse strand, counting down.
CTGCTCGTCCAGCGCCAAGGTCTTTGCCATGGCCGAACGCCTGATCCGGACAGGTCTGGTCGATGCCGCGGTCGTCGGTGGCGTGGACACGTTGTGCGACAGCGTGCTGTTCGGCTTCAATTCACTGGAGCTGGTGTCGCCGGAGCCCTGCCGCCCCTTCGACGTGGACCGGCGCGGCATCTCCATCGGCGAGGCCGCCGCCTTCGCCCTGCTGGAACGTCCCGCCATGGCAGCGGACGCCCCGCGCCTGGTGGGTCATGGCGAATCCAGCGACGCCTGGCACATGTCCACGCCGCACCCCGAGGGACGGGGCGCCGAACTGGCCATGCGCGACGCCCTGCAGCGCGCCGGTCTCGCGCCCGGGGCGGTCGACTACGTCAACCTGCACGGCACCGCCAGCCGCAAGAACGACGAGGTGGAGGCCGCGCTGGTCGCACGCCTGTTTCCCGCCACCACCCGGGTCAGTTCCACCAAGGCCTTTACCGGACACACGCTGGGCGCGGCCGGTGCCCTGGGCGCCGTGACCGCGCTGCTTGCCATCGGCAACGATCTGATACCGGGCAATCTCGGCTGCGCCACGCCGGACCCGGCATGCGGGCCACAGCTGGCACGCGAAAGCACGACCGCGCCCGTGCGCGTGGCCCTCTGCAACGCCCTGGGCTTCGGCGGCAACAACGCCTGCCTGGCCTTCGCGCGGGCGGAGGCAGTCGCATGAGCGCGGCGTGCCGCGTCCACGTGCGGGGGCTCGGGGCCTGGGCGCCCGGCCTGCCCGACTGGGCCAGCTGGCGCGCGCTGCTGCGCGGTGAAGGCGGGGTGGCGTCCGATGCCGTCGCGCGCCCCCGCCCAAACCGCCTGGCCCCCGGCGAACGGCGGCGCGTGTCCACGCACGTGCTGGCAGCCGTCGAAGTGGCCGACCAGGCCGTGGCCGCCGGCGGTCACGACGCCGCGGCCCTGCCCTGCGTGTTCACCAGCGCCCACGGTGACGCCGGCATCATGGACTACATGTGCGCGGTGCTGGCCGACACCCCGCAGCACCTCTCGCCGACACGCTTCCACAACTCCGTGCACAACGCCGCCGTCGGCTACTGGACCATCGCCACCGGCTGCCGCGCCCCGTCCAATGCCGTGGCCGCGACGGGAGCCGCCAGCTTCGGCGCCGGCCTGCTGGAAGCGGCCGTGCAGACCGTGGCGGAGGACCGGCCGGTACTGCTGGTGGCCCATGACGATCCCGCCACCGGCCCGCTGGGCGACGTGCTCGGCACTACCGCCGCATTCGCCTGCGCCATGGTCCTGGCGCCGGCGCGCGCCGATGCCGCGGCACCGTGCCTGGAACTGGCACTCGAACCTGGCGACGGGCACGGCGATGCGCCCCGGCATCCGCATGCGGCGAACCTGGCCCGATGCAACCCCTCGGCATCCGGGCTGGCGCTGCTGGAAGCCCTGGCGACCGGCGGCAACAACACCCGCCTGCGCCTGCCGGCCGCGCCGCGGCTGGACCTGTGCATCGACGTGACGGCCACGCCATGACGCGGCCATACGGCACCTAGCCGCGACGCGGCGGCGCGGTGGACCCGCGCACCACCAGTTCCGGGCTGAAGCCCTCGTTGCGCACCTTGCCGCCGTGGCCTTCGCGCAGGCTGGCGATCAGCAGGCGGGTGGCGTGGCATGCGATGTCGGTGGTGGCCTGGCGCGCCGTGGTCAGGGCCGGCCACGACTGGCGCGAGAACGGGCTGTCCTCGAAACCGGCGATGGACAATTCGTACGGCACGTCCATGCCGGCCGCGCGCGCGGCCGCCAGCACGCCGGCGGCAATTTCGTCGTTGGAACCGAAAATGGCCGTGGGGCGCGCCTTCAGGGCCAGCAAGCGGCGCGCGCCGCGGAAGCCGTCGTCGAAGGAATAGTCACCCTCGACAATCAGCTTGCGGTCCTCGGCGATGCCGTAGTCGTGCAGCGCGTCGGCATAGCCCTTGAAGCGCTCGGGGCTGGAGCGGTGCCGCTTGCCCCCCCACAGGAAGCCGATGCGGGTGTGTCCCAGCTGGATCAGGTGCTCGGTGATGTTGTAGGCGGCGTCGCGGTCGTCCACGTAGACGCACGGCCAACCGTCATCCGGATCCTCGGACGCGGACAGCACGCGCACGAAACGCACCCCGGCCTCGTCCAGCCGCGCCAGCAGGTGGGCGTTTTCGGACATCGGCGGCGCCAGCACCACGCCGGCCAGGCGCGAGCGTTGCACCAGGTCGACCAGCTCCTGCGCCAGGCGCGGACCGCGCATGTCGCAGGGGTGGATCTGCAGGCCGAAGCCCATCTCCCGGCACACCGACAGCGCGCCTTCCTGCATGGCGATGATGTAGTAGGGGTTGGGGTTGTCGTAGACCAGCCCGATGGCATAGGCCCGCGAACTGCGCAGGCTGCGCGCCGACAGGTCCGGCCGGTAGCCCAGCGCCTCGACCGCCTGCAGCACGCGCTCGCGCGTGGCCGGCTGCACCGAGGATTCGCGGTTGATGACGCGTGAAACCGTTTTCAACGAGACGCCGGCACGCTTGGCGACGTCTTTCATGGTGGCTGCCACCTGACCTCCGATCACGTTGTTCCGGCGCAGTCCCCCGATGCGCCATGCCTTCACGGCATGACATCGGCTCCGGCATCGGCCGGCGCCACGGCACCACCGTCTTCCCGGGCGCCGACGCCATGGCCGTGCAATCCGTAGTACAGGATATACACGTAACCGGGCACCATCACCAGCAGAAAGGCCAGCTGGAAATCGATGTACTGCTTCAGATGCACGAAAACCTGCGGAATCAGCGCACCGCCGACGATGCCCATGACCAGCAGCGCCGAGCCGAATTCGGTATGCCGGCCCAGTCCCTTGATCGCCAGCGGGAAGATGGCCGGCCACATCATGGCGTTGGCGAAGCCGAGGGCGGCCACAAAGGCCACCGACACGTAGCCCGCCGTGACCCAAGCTCCCACGGCGAACAGAATGCCCATTACCGCCGATACCGCCAGATAGCGCTGCTGCGAAACGAAGCGCGGAATCAGGCCCAGGCCGACCACGTAACCGGCCAGCATGGCCAACATGGTGTAGGTGGTGAAATGCTTCACCGCGCCCAACGGCAGACCCAGTGCCTGGCCGTAGATGCCGATGGCATCGCCGGCCATCACTTCCATGCCGACGTAGATGAACAGGCACAGCACGCCCAGCCACAAATGCGGAAAGCTGAAGATGCTGCGGTGCCGCTGCCCGCTCTCCCGGTTGGCGCCGCCGGCCTGGATTTCGGGCAACGACGAGCGCACCACCCAGATCGCCAGCACCACCAGGATCACCGCCATGATCATGTACGGCCAGTACACGCGCGAGACGAACCCGTCCAGCAGCGCCTGTGCGGCCTCCGGCGTGGACGCGGCAGCCACCCGCTGCTCAAAAGTATCGATGCCGCTCAGCACCAGCGCGCCGAACACCAGCGGTGCCAGGGCACCGGCCGCCTTGTTGCAGATGCCCATGATGGCCACGCGCTTGGCGCCGCTTTCGATGGGACCGAGAATGCTGACGTAAGGGTTGGAAGCCGTCTGCAGCAGCGACAGGCCCGCGCCGATCACGAACAGGCCGGCCAGCGCGCCCGGATACATGCCCCAGTCCACGAACTGGCCGAATACCACCGCGCCGATGGCCATCACGAAAAGCCCCAGCGCCATGCCCTTCTTCATGCCGGTGGCCTTCAGCACCACCGCCGAGGGCAGCGCCAGCACGAAGTACGACACGTAGAACGCCACCGGCACCAGGAATGCGCTGACGTCGTCGAGGTTGAAGGCCAGCTTCACGAAGATGGTCAGCGGCCCGTTGAGCCAGGTGACGAATCCGAAAATGAAGAACAACACGCCGATGATGAGCATCGAGGTGACGTAGTGGGCGCTGCGGCCCGTATCGGCGTGGGCAACCATGTGACTCTCCCCGGGTTCGCTGGTTGTCTTGTGACAGGCCATCAGGTTTAACGTTGTCATCCGGCCGCGTCAAGTGCTTTCGATACCGCTCGGCGGTTTTGTCATGTCAACGGTGACCCAGAGCGCGCGACACATCGGGGTGAACACGATCTTCCACGCCATGCCGCCGCCCTACGCCATTTCCTGCAGAATGCACGCCTCGTCGAAATGGAACAAGTCTCATGACCGGTCACGGTTGACAACGTTGTCATCCTGTGTCCACACTGATACTCGCCAGCCCCGTGCACGGGGGTTGTTCGCATCATGGAGTGGAGGGGTCCAGTGGGTCACGTGGCAAACCAGCCGGCAGCGCCGGTCCATGACATCGCCGGCGCGCCATTGCTGGCCGCCGACATCGGCGGCACGCATGCGCGCATCGGGCTGGTGCGCGGCCAGCGCGGCAGCGGCCAGGTATCGGTGCTGGCCTACCACAAGTACGTCTGCGCCGAGCACCCCAGCCTCGAAGCCATCATCCACGACTTCCTGGAACACCACGCCCAGACCCGCGCCACGCATTGCGCGCTGGCCTGCGCCGGCTACGTCATCGACGGCGTGGTCATCAATGACAATCTGCCCTGGAAGGTGTCCTCCGACGCGCTGCGCCGGGTGCTGCAGCTGGACGATCTGGCGCTGATCAACGATTTCGAGGCCGTGGCCTACGCCACCCAGTATCTCGACCCGGCCTCGGCCATGCCGCTGACGCAGGGTACCGGACCCGCGCCTTCCGGCGCGCAGGTGGTGGTCGGCCCCGGTACCGGGCTGGGCTCGGCGGCGCTGCTGCCCACGCCACAGGGCTCCATGGTGATGCCCACCGAGGCCGGACAGATCGCGCTGGCCCCCGGCACGCCGCTGGAGGCGGACATCCTGCGCGTGCTGGCCACGGCCGGCAGGCACGTGTCATGCGAACACGCACTTTCGGGCCCCGGCCTGATCAACCTCTACCGCGCCCTGTGCACCCTCGACAGGGCAACGCCGGCGCTGGCCACCCCCGAAGCGGTGACCAGCGCCGCGCTGACCGGCGAAGACGCGCGCGCGCGCCGCACCCTGGAGGTGTTCTGCGGCCTGCTCGGCAGCTTCGCCGGCGACCTGGCCATGCTCTACGGCGCGGCCGGCGGCGTGTGGCTGGCCGGCGGCATCCTTCCCAAGTTTCGCACCTTCCTGCAGCGCAGCACCTTCGTCGAGCGCTTTCTCGACAAGGGGCGCATGCGCGCATTCCTGGAAAGAGTACCCGTTCGCCTGATGGAACACGGGCAACTCGGCGTCATCGGTGCCGCCGGCTGGTACCTCGACCATACCGGTCGAACCGGCAAACGCACCGGAAAAGGTGGCGACACCGCATCGGAGACACGGTGACCGCCACGAACGAAGGCCACGCGCTCTGCAGGCACAGGCCGCGTCGGTCGATACACAGCCATCCCGGAGGGGAGACCACCATGACCAACCGCAAATCCATGCTCTCGGCAAGCATCCTCGCGGCGCTGATGTTCACCGGCGCCGCCTTCGCCCACGATGGCCAGGCCCCCGAAGCCCGGCCCCTGCCCCAGGCGGCGACGCAGTCGGCCGGCCAGGACACCACCACCGACCAGAACGACCAGGATGCCCAGAGCCTCGAAGGCATCGTCGTCACCGGCATCCGCGCCAGCATGCAGAAGTCGCTGCAGACCAAGCGCAA
>CAZMXV010000098.1:0-8980 GCA_964570295.1 uncultured Rhodanobacteraceae bacterium | reverse complement strand
GGCCACGGTGCCGCCGCAGCACATGTACGGCATGGAGATGTCCGTGCTGCTGCCGCTGTTCGGCAACATCGGCGTGCATGCCGGACGCCCGCTGCTGCCGGCCGACGTGGCGCGCGCGCTGGACGAGCTGCCGACGCCGCGGGTGCTGGTCAGTACGCCCGTGCACCTGCGTGCCCTGGTCGCCTCGGGGCAGGCCCTGCCGCCGCTGGCGGCCATGGTGTCCGCCACCGCGCCCCTGCCGGTGGAACTGGCACGCGCGGCCGAGGCGCGTTTCGGGGCGCCGCTGCTGGAGGTATTCGGCTCCACCGAAACCTGTGTCTTCGCCAGCCGCCGCAGCGCCCGTGAGGACCGCTGGACCCCCTATGCCGGCGTCGACCTGCAGCCATGCCCCGACGGCACCCGCATCGCGGCGCCGCAGCTGGCCGAACCGGTCACGCTGGCCGACATCGTCGAACGGGATTCCCGCGGGCGCTTCCGCCTGGTGGGGCGGCACAGCGACATGCTGGACATGGCCGGCAAGCGCGCCTCGCTGGCCGACCTCAACCAGCGCCTGCTGGCCATCGACGGAGTCGAGGACGGGGCGATTTTCCAGCTCGACCAGGCCGACCGCCTCGGCGTGCGCCGTCTGGCCGCCCTGGTCGTGGCCCCGGCGCTGGACGAGGCGACGATCCTCGCGATCCTGCGCCGCGCCGTGGATCCCGTGTTCCTGCCGCGCCCCCTGCGCAAGGTCGATGCCCTGCCGCGCAATGCCACCGGCAAGCTGCCGCGCGCGGCACTGCTGGGCATGCTGGAGCACCGCGTGGGCCCGGCGGCCGGCTGAGCCACCGCATCGGGGCGGTCCCGTGGTTTTGCGTACGCGCGGTTTGCGGCATCATGAGCGGCCAGGCGCACCCGGTGCGTCGATCGGACGGACGGAGCACACATGAAGGTTCTGGTGGTGGGCGGCGGTGGCCGCGAACATGCGCTGGCGTGGAAGCTCGCGCAGTCGCCGCGCGTGGACGAGGTGCTGGTGGCGCCCGGCAATGCCGGCACGGCGACCGAACCGGGCGTGCGCAACGTGGCGGTGGCGGCCGACGACATCGAGGGGTTGCTGGCGCTGGCGCGGGACGAGGGCGCGGCCCTCACCGTGGTCGGCCCCGAGGCGCCGCTGGTGGCGGGCATCGTGGACCGTTTCGAGGAAGCGGGGCTGCGCTGCTTCGGCCCGCATGCGGCGGCCGCGCAACTGGAAGGCTCCAAGACCTTCGCCAAGGCGTTCCTGGTCCGTCACGGCATTCCCACCGCGGGCCATGCCGTCTTCGACGCCCTGCAACCCGCGCTGGACCACGTCAGGGCCGAAGGCGCGCCGATCGTGATCAAGGCCGACGGCCGGGCCGCGGGCAAGGGCGTGGTGGTGGCCATGACCCTGGAGGAGGCCGAGCAGGCCTTGCAGGACATGCTGGGCGGGCAGGCCTTCGGCGATGCCTCGGCCCGCGTGGTCATCGAGGAATTCATGCAGGGCGAGGAGGCCAGCTACATTGTCGTCAGCGACGGCAGGACCGCGCTGCCGATGGCCTCCAGTCAGGACCACAAGCGTCGCGATGACGGCGACCGTGGCCCCAACACCGGCGGCATGGGCGCCTATTCGCCGGCGCCGGTGGTCACGCCGGCGGTGGAAAAACGCATCCTCGAGGACGTCATCCGCCCGACCCTGGCCGGCATGGCGGCCGAAGGCATGCCGTTCACCGGTTTCCTGTATGCGGGCCTGATGATCGACAAAAGCGGCGCACCGCGCGTGGTGGAATTCAACGTGCGCTTCGGTGATCCGGAGACGCAGCCGGTGCTGATGCGCCTGGAGTCGGACCTGGTGGAGCTGGTCGAGGCCGCGCTGGATGGTCGCCTCGACGGTATGCACGCGCGCTGGGACCGGCGTCCGGCGCTGGGTGTGGTGCTGGCCTCGGGCGGGTACCCGGGCCGCGTGCGCAAGGGCCTGCCGATCAACGGGCTGGACGCCGATGGTGAGCCCGGCACCCGGGTGTTCCATGCCGGCACCGCGGTGGACGATGCCGCCCGGGTAGTCACGGCCGGCGGTCGCGTGTTGTGTGCCTGTGCCCTGGGCGAGGACCTGGCCGCCGCGCGCGAGCGGGCCTACGAAGTGGTGTCGGGCATCCAGTTCGAGGGCATGTTCTACCGCCGCGACATCGGACACCGCGCGCTTCGCCGCTGATCCTCGCCGGTACCGGCCATCGCGGCCATGGGCCGCTCCCACAGAGCAAGTCCGGGACCCTGTCGAAAACTTGTGGGAGCGGCCCATGGCCGCGATGGTTCAGGCCTTGCCGAAACGCTCGGCGAAGGTGTCGGTGGCCGCCACCAGCTTGTCCACGATGGCCGGTTCCGAGGCCGCGTGGCCGGCGGTGACGACATGCAGCTCCGCCTCGGGCCACGCCTGCGCCAGGTCCCAGGCGTTTTCGGCCGGGCACACCAGGTCGTAGCGGCCGTGCACGATGACGCCGGGAATATGGCGGATGCGGTCGATGTCGCGCAGCAGCTGGTCGGGCTCCAGAAAGCACTTTTCGCGGAAGTAGTGGGCTTCGGTGCGGGCCATGCTGAGTGCCACTTCGGGGGCGCCGAAGTCGGCCTCGGTGTCGGGGCTTTCCTCCAGAGTCAAACCGCCGGCTTCCCAGATGCTCCAGGCGCGCGCCGCGGCCAGTCGCACGGCTTCGTCGTCGCAGGTCAGGCGCTTCCAGTAGGCTTCCAGCATGTGGCCGCGCTCGGCCTCGGGAATCGGTTCGATGAAGCGCTGCCACTTTTCCGGCAGGATGCGCGAGGCGCCGCCTTCTTCGACGTACCAGCGGATTTCCGGTGGCCGCGCCAGATAGATGCCGCGCAGCACCAGCGCCAGGCAGCGTTCCGGATGCGCTTCGGCGTAGGCCAGTGACAGCGTGGAACCCCAGGAGCCGCCGAACACCACCCATTGGTCGATGCCGAGGTGTTCGCGGATGGCTTCGATGTCGTCGACCAGGTGCGCCGTGGTGTTGTCCACCAGGTCGGCAAACGGCGTCGACTTGCCGGCGCCGCGCTGGTCGAACAGCACGATGCGGTAGCGGGCGGGATCGAAGAAACGGCGGTGGTAGGGTGCCAGCCCCGCGCCGGGGCCGCCGTGCAGAAACAGCACCGGCAGACCGCCGGGGTTGCCGCATTGCTCGACGTACAAGGTGTGGCGCGCGTCCACGGCGAGGCGCTCGGTGCGGAAGGGTTCAATGGCGGGGTAGAGCTGGCGCATGGGGATGTTTCCTGAAGGGGGTGGAATCGCGGCCCATGGCCGCGATGGCGGGAGCCGGCCTCAGCCCAGGTCCAGGGCCGCGGTCAGGTCGCCGGGCGCGAAGCCGTTGTGCCTGCGCATGGCCTCGTCGCGCTTGACGATGCCGGGCAGCGGGTTGAGGCCGAAGCGGCGGTTGAGAAAACGCTGGATGGAGCCGGTGTCGTGCACGGCATGCTCGACGTGGCCCTTTTTCGCGTGCGGCGAGATCACCAGCGCCGGGATGCGCGTGCCCGGCCCCCAGCGGTCCGCCTTGGGCGGTGCCACGTGGTCCCACCAGCCGCCGTTCTCGTCCACGGTGACGATGACCAGGGTGTCGTTCCACGCCGGGCTGGCCTTCAGGGCCTCGATGACGTCGTTGACGTGCTCGTCGCCGGCCGACACGCTGGAATAGCCGGCGTGCATGTTGAGGTCGCCCTGCGGCTTGTAGAAGCTGACCTGCGGCAGGCGTCCGGCTTCGATGTCGGCCAGGAAGCGGTTGGTCGAAGCATCCCGGCCGGTGCCGGCGTCGCGGAGGTGCCGGCGCATGGCCGCGCCCGGCGCGAAATGCCGGAAATAGTTCAGTGGCTGGTGGTGGGCCTGGAAATTGGGGCTGGTGGGGAAGGCGTCGCTGAGGCCCTGGTCGCCCTTGCCGTCCAGCGCCATCTGCCAGGCGCCGGCATACCAGGCCCAGTCGATGCCCTTGGCCGACAGGGTGTCGCCGATGGTCAGGTGCTCCTGCGGCGGCAGGGTGTTGCCGCTGCTCCAGTCGGTCAGCCGCGGGTTTTCCGCGTTGCTGCTCCAGCCCGGCTGGTAGGGCGGGCCGAAGGTGTTGATGGCGTGGAAATCCGGTGTCAGCGCGGCGTGCGAGGTGAACTTCGGGGCACCGTCCATGGCGCTGGCCGGGGAGTCGTCGGCCAGCTTGAGGCGGTGGCCCTCGGGGCCGTCCTCCAGCACCGCGATCTTCAGCTTTGCGGGGCTGGTGTCGGCATCGGGGTAGAACGGTGGCTGCGCGGCGACCAGGTACTGGTGGTTGAGGAACGAGCCGCCGAAGGCACCCATGAAGAAGTTGTCGCACAGGGTGTACTGGCGCGCCAGCTTCCACAGGTGCAGGTTGGCGGCATTGTCCGCGTAGTGGCCCATCACCAGGGCGCCGGAATCACCCCAGGCCGCGAAGCCGTCGTTCCTGCCGCCGTTGATCTGCATCTGGTTGATGTAGAAGCGGTGCACCAGGTCGCGCGTGACCAGGCCGTGCGGCAGCGGCGTGCCGTCGGGCAGGCGCAGTTCCCAGGGCGCGTTGCGCAGGCCGCCCACGGCATCCGGATCCAGCTTGGGGTAATGCTTGCCGCCGAGCGTCTGCTCGTGGCGGATCAGGCCGTGCCAGATCGGCGGCAGCGTTTCCAGTGCCTTGCCGTCGCGGTCGCGCTGCAACAGGTGTTCGACCGGCACCTTCGCCAGCGGCTGTTCAAGGCCGGGAAAGTCGGCGAACAGGTTGTTGAAGCTGCGGTTTTCGCAGTAGATCACCACGACATGCTTGATGCGCTCGCGCAGGGCGCGATCCAGCGCGGCGTTCCCGGCATGCGAAGCCGCACCGGAGGCCGTGCCGGCCAGTCCGCTGCCGCTGTCGGGTGACACGTGGCAGCCCGTGGCGAGCGCCGCGCCGGCGATGGCCATGGAACCGAGCAGACGCCGTCGCGACGGGTTTTCCGGCGTATCGGGACGGGGCTCGGGCAGGTGCGGAGGCTTCTTGTCGGTCATGGCGGGAGGCGGTCACGAAAGCGAAGCCCACAACATACCAGCCGCGACGCGCGGAAGCAGATGCCGGAGGTTGGGATATGGGTCGAGCTGGTGCTTGCGGCGAGGGAGCCCGGCCTCAGGGCTCCGGGGCGTGCGGGCAGGGGGTGGTTTTCGAGACGCCTACAGCTTGTAGCCGCGGTGGATGGCCACGACGCCGTCGGTGAGGTTGCGCACGTCCACATGGCCGAAGCCGGCCGCTTCCATCATGCCCTTCAACGTGGCCTGGTCGGGGTGCTTGCGGATCGACTCGGCCAGGTACTGGTAGCTGTCGGCATCATGCGCGAACAGGCGGCCCAGGCGCGGCAGCACCTGGAAGGAGTGGAAGTCGTAGAGCTTGTTGAACACGGGGCTCTTCACCCGCGAAAATTCCAGTACCAGGGCACGGCCGCCGGGCTTCAGCACGCGGCAGATGTCGGCCAGGGCACGCGCCTTGTCGGTGACATTGCGCAGGCCGAAGGCCATGGTCACGGCATCGAAGGTGTCGTCGGCGAAGGGCAGGGCCTCGGCATTGACCTGGGCCCAGTCGATGCCGCCCACCATGCCGCGGTCGGTGAGGCGGTCGCGGCCCACGCCTAGCATCGCGGCGTTGATGTCGCCCACGATGATGTTTCCCTCCTTGCCCACCACCGGGCGGATCAGCGCGGCGATGTCGCCCGTGCCGCCGGCCAGGTCCAGCACACGGTCGCCCTTGCGGATGCCGCTGGTGGCCACGAAGTGGCGCTTCCACAGACGGTGGATGCCGAAACTCATGAGGTCGTTCATGAGGTCGTAGCGGCGCGCGACCGAGGTGAAAACCTGGCCGACCAGCTTCTGTTTTTCGGCGACCGGCACGTCGCGGAAGCCGAAATGGGTGGTGGATTCGGGTTCACTCATGCCGGGAATGCTACACGAAAACGGCCTGCGTGAAATGGGCTGGACACGGCTTCATGCGGAGGTTTTTGCCGCCTTTTTCGACGATTTTTGGCGGTTTCAGGGGTTGGGTTCGCGGCCCAAGGCAGTTAGGCTCGGTCCATTCAACTGACTGAACCGAGGAGTAATGCATGGGCATTTTTGCCAAGCTTGTCCGACGCAAGTCGGTCGAGCAGTTGCAGACCGAGGCGGGACAGAGCACCGACTTCAACCGCACCATGGGGGTGTGGCAGCTGACGGCCATCGGCGTGGGCGCCATCGTGGGCGTGGGCGTGTTCGTGCTGGCGCCGCACGAGGCGGCCCTCCATGCCGGCCCGGCCATCGTGCTCAGCTTTCTGATTGCCGGCATCGGCAGCGCGTGCGCCGCGCTCTCCTATGCCGAGTTCGCCGGCATGATTCCGGTCACGGGCAGTGCCTACACCTACGGCTACGCGGTGCTGGGCGAGCTGCCGGCATGGATCATCGGCTGGGATCTCCTGGTCGAGTATGCATTGATCGTGGCGGTGGTGGCCGCGGGAACATCCAACTACCTGCAGTCGGGCATCGAATACCTCACCGGCTGGCAATTGCCGGTGGCGTTGCAGGGCGCCTGGGACCCCGAGCGCGGCACGGTGTTCAACCTGCTGGCCGCGGTGGTGGCGCTGGCGATCGCCGCGCTGCAGATCTTCCGCACGGAAGTCGGTGCACGCTTCAACACCGTGGTGGTGGCAATGAAGGTGCTGGGCGTGGGCATCGTCATCGTGGTCGGCGCGTTTTTCGTCAACACCGACTTGTGGCACCCGTTCATTCCCGAAGTGAAGGAACTTTCCGACGGAACCTTCCAGTACGGCGTGACCGGCGTGATGGCGGCGGCGAGCATCGTGTTCTTCGCCTGCTTCGGCTACGACACGCTGACCACGGCCGCGGAGGAATCCAAGAATCCGCAGCGCGACCTGCCGGTGGCGGTGGTGTTGTCGCTGGTGTTGGCCATGGTCATGTACTTCGGCGTGTCGCTGGTGCTGACCGGCATGGTGCCGTACACCGAGCTCAACGTGCCGGCCCCCGTGAGCGCGGCCTTCGAGGCGCGCGGCCTGCACTGGATCGGTTTCGTGATCAGCGTGGCGGCCGTGTGCGGCATTGCCAGCGTGGTGTTCGCGTTCATGCTGGGCGCCTCGCGCATCTGGTTCGCGCTGTCGCGCGACGGCCTGCTGCCGCACTGGTTCGCCAAGAGCCATCCCAAGTACGGCACGCCGTACCGCCCGACCATGATCCTGGGCGTGGCCACGGCGATCACCGCCGGCTTCATTCCCCTCACCGAGCTGGCCAAGCTGGTCAACATCGGCACCTTGTCGGCGTTCATCCTGATCTGCGCCTCGGTGCTGATCCTGCGCGTGCGCCGGCCGGAGCTGGAACGCCGTTTCCGCACGCCGTTCCTGTGGGTGCTGGCGCCGCTGGGCATCCTGTTCTCGCTGTTCCTGATCATCGGTTGGCCGTGGGTCACCGAAGGCCAGTTCCACTTCATCGGTGGCCTGGACCAGCAGACCTATGAGCGCTTCTTCATCTGGATGTTGATCGGTTTTGCCATCTATTTTGCCTATGGCATCAAGAACAGCGGCCAGCGCGGCCGCGAGGGGCACTCGATGGAGGACGACAGGAACGGTCTCTGAGTGCGCATGCAAAATCGGCCGCCTGGCATGGCGACCGTGACGACCGGGGCGGGCCATGGGTCCGCCCCGGTTTTTTCATGGCGGCGCCGGCCGGCGCGGGCATGCATGACCAATGGCAGGCGGATGACGGAGCCGGTGCGCTCTAGCATGAACGGATGCCCGACCCGGAGCCATGCCGTGGATGCGTGCCGACGCCGGCCGGGAAGTGCTTGTTTGCGGCCGACCCGTGCGGTGCGACCGCCAGATCGACCGGAGACCCCGCATGAAAAAGACGCTCCTCGCTTCCGCCTTCGTCGTCGCCGCCCTGGGCGTGGCGCCCCTGGCCGTGGCCCAGCCTGCCCAGCCCGTACTGCATGTCGGCGACAACCAGCCCGCGCCGCAGGACGTCGACTACCCCGGCACGCTGAAGATCCACGTCGATGCCACCGACATCGCCCACCGCATCTTCAACGTGCATGAAACCATTCCCGTCCAGTCCGGCACGTCCATCTACCTGCTCTATCCGTCGTGGATTCCGGGCGTGCACGAGCCCTACAGCCCCATCGACAAGGTTGCCGGCCTGGTCATCAAGGGCAACGGCAAGACCATCCCCTGGACGCGCGACAAATACAACGTGCGCGCCTTCCGGGTGGACGTGCCCGAGGGCGTGACGCGCCTGGACGTGACATTCCAGTTCCTGTCCGCGCAGAACCATCGCCAGGGTCCGATCCGCATGACCCCGGAAATGATGGACATGGCCTGGAACAAGGTCTCGCTGTATCCGGCCGGCTACTACGCCAGCCGCATCAAGACCGAACCCAGCGTCACCCTGCCGGCCGGCTGGAAGTTCGGTACCGCGCTGGAAGTGGCCAGCCGCAGCGGCAACACCGTCACCTTCAAGCCCATCGACTACCTCAACCTCGTCGATTCGCCGATGTACGCCGGCAAGTACTTCAAGCGTCTGGATCTCACCAGCGACAAGTCGCCGCCGGTGTACATGGACCTCGTGGCCGACGCGCCGCGCTATCTGGAAGTGAGTGACGAGCAACTGCAGATCATGAAGAACATGGTGGTGCAGATGGGCCGGCTCTACGGCGCCTTCCACTTCGACCATTACGATTTCCTGTTCTCGCTGTCGGACAAGATGAGCGGCAACGGCCTGGAGCACTCGCGTTCCAGCGAAGACGGCACCAGCGCCGACTTCTTCACCGACTGGAGCCTGACCAAGCGCCACGATCTGCTGACCCACGAGTTCAACCACTCCTGGGACGGCAAGTACCGCCGCCCCGCCGACCACGTCACGCCCAATTTCAACGTGGCCATGGGCGACAGCCTGCTGTGGGTGTACGAGGGCCAGACCCAGTTCTACGGCAAC
>CAZMXV010000097.1:0-9013 GCA_964570295.1 uncultured Rhodanobacteraceae bacterium | reverse complement strand
GCCGAGAGCATGTCGTTGTAGGCGCTGACGATGCCGAGGTTGGGCTTGTCGCCGCCGCGCAGGTCGTGCTTGTCCTCGCGGGTGCTGGCGGCGAAGGCGTGGGCCTGGTTGCCGCAGCTGGAGGTGCGCCGACGCGAGCCCGCGCGCACGGTGGCATCGATGCGCGCCAGGTAGGCGGCGCGAGTTTCGCGGCTGCGCTCGACGATGCGTTCGGTGGTGTCGGCGATGGCGGGATGGAGGGGCATGGGACGACTCCGTTCGGGATGCGGGGAGGGCGGGCGGGTCAGGGGCACCAGTAGGTTTGTATCTGCGGGGCGGCCTCGAGCATGGCGCGGATCGGGAGGTCGGCGCCGGCGAGAGCCTGCTCCAGCACGTGGCGTTTCTTCTCGCCCTCGATGTGCAGGTACAGCGCCGCGGCGCCGGCCAGCACCGGCAGGCTCAGGGTGATGCGCGGTTCGCCGGCATCGGGGGCGCGCATGGGCAGCACGGCGGCCTTGCCGTTCGGGTCCAGGGCTTCGGCGAGATGGTCGCCTTCGGGAAAGAACGAGGCGGTGTGGCCGTCGGTGCCCATGCCCAGCACTGCCACGTCCGGCGGCAGCCTCAGGGCTTCCAGGCGCGCGGCCACGCCGGGCAGGGCGCTTTCCGGCGTGGGGGCATCCTGGTACAGCGGCACGAAACGCGCCGCCGCGGCCTGGCCGCGGAGCAGGTTTTCCTGCACCAGGCGGGCGTTGGAACGCGGGTGCGAGGGGGGTACCCAGCGCTCGTCGACCAGCGTGGCGGTGACGTTCGCCCAGTCCAGGTCGTGGCCGGAGAGGGCCTGCATGAAGCGTTTCGGCGTGGTGCCGCCGGAAAGGGCGAGCAACGCATGGCCGCGTTCGGTCAGGGCGCGCTCGAGGTCGGTGGCGACGGCGCCGGCCAGGGCGCCGGCCACGCTGTCGTCGTTGTCATGGATGTGCCATTGCATGGGATTTGCCTCAACAAGTGTCGTCGTCGTGCCAGGTGCGTCCGTCGCGTTCGATCAGGGCTACCGAGGCGCTGGGACCCCAGGTGCCGGCGGTGTAGCCGCGCGGGGGCTCGTTGCCGCCGGCCCAGGCGTCCAGGATGGGGTCGATCCAGTGCCAGGCGGCCTCGACTTCGTCCCGGCGCATGAACAGGGTCGGGTTGCCGCGCACCACGTCCAGGATCAGGCGCTCGTAGGCGTCCGGCTGGGCCACGCCGAAGGCGTCGGCGAAGCTCATGTCCAGCGGCACGCAGGTCAGGCGCAGGCCGCCGGGGCCGGGATACTTGGCCATCAGCCACAGCTTCACGCCCTCGTCCGGCTGCAGGCGCAGCACCAGCTTGTTGGGATTGATCGTGCCGCTGCCGCCGTCGAAGATGGAGTAGGGGATGGCGCGGAAATTGACCACGATTTCCGACACCCGCGTGGGCAGGCGCTTGCCGGTGCGCAGGTAGAAGGGCACCCCGGACCAGCGCCAGTTGCCGACCTCGGCCTTGAGCGCGACGAAGGTCTCGGTGGGCGAGGCGTCCTGGCCGATGTCGTCCAGGTAGCCGGCCGCGGCGTCGCCGTTGGCGGCCCCGGCGCGATACTGGCCGCGCACGGTCAGGCGTCCGGCGTTGTCGGCGCCGATCGGCCGCAGCGCGTGCAGCACCTTGAGTTTTTCGTCGCGCACGGCATCCGGGGCCAGCGACGAGGGCGGTTCCATGGCCACCATGCACAGCAGTTGCAGCAGGTGGTTCTGCACCATGTCGCGCAGCGCGCCGGCATGGTCGTAGTAGCCGGCGCGCTGCTCCACGCCCACGGTTTCGGCGACGGTGATCTGCACATGGTCGATGTGGGCCGCGTTCCACAGCGGCTCGAACAGCGTGTTGGCGAAGCGCAGGGCCAGCAGGTTCTGCACGGTTTCCTTGCCGAGGTAGTGGTCGATGCGGAAAATCTGCGCCTCGTCGAACACGCCGCCCACGGCATCGTTGATGGCGCGCGCGCTTTCCAGGTCGTGGCCGATGGGTTTTTCGATCACCACCCGTGCGCCGTCGCCGTTGAGGTCGTGCTGGCGCAGGCGGCGGCAGATGTCCACGAAGATGCGCGGCGAGGTCGACAGGTAGAACACGCGCACGCGGTCGCCACCGGCATCGAGCATGTGGCTGGCGAAATCGTCCCAGCCGTCGTCGCGGGTGGCGTCCAGCGAACGGTAGTCGAGCAGGCGCAGGAACCGCGGCAGGCTCTCGCGCAGGTGCGCATCGTCGCCGGCGACCCGGTCGAGGGCCTCCTCCACGCGCCCGCGGTAGGCGTCGGGTGTCTGTTCCTCGCGCGCCACGCCGATGATGCGGCTGTCTTCCGGAATCTGGCCGTCGGCGTAGCGGTGCAACAGCGCCGGCAGCAGCTTGCGCATGGCCAGGTCGCCGGTGCCGCCGAAAATCGCCATGTCGAAAGCCGCGACGGACTTGAACTGCTGGTGGTCCACGATCTGTTTCCCTTGAGGGGGCGGGTGGACCATGACGATACCACTACAACACCACCTGGGCGCAAGTACCCGATATGGTGCGATTTCATAATCCATGAGTTGCCGTAGTGGTATCGCACTGGTATCGTCATGATCATGGACAATCTGTTGCATTCCGAGTACCGCCGCCTGGCCGGCGATTCGCACGCGCCGGCCTACCTGTGCCTGCGCCGTGCCATCCGCAGCAGCATCGAGCACGGCGCCGTGGAACCCGGCCAGGCGCTTCCGAGCGAGCGCGAGCTGGCGCGGCAGCTGGCCATTTCGCGCGTCACCGTGCGCAAGGCCATCACCGGGCTGGTGGAAGACGGCGTGCTGACCCAGCGTCATGGCGCCGGCACCTTCGTGGCCGAGCGCATCGTCAAGCCGCTGTCGAAACTCACCAGTTTCACCGAGGATCTGCGCGCGCGCGGCCTCAATCCGCGTTCGGTGTTCCTGGAGCGCGAGGTGGGCGAAGTGACGCCGGAGGAGGCCATGGCGATGAACCTGTCGCCCGGCGTCCTGGTTTCACGCCTGTACCGCCTGCGCCATGGCGCCGACGAGCCGCTGGCCATCGAGCGCAGTTCCATTCCGCAGGACGTGCTGGGCGATCCGGGCCGCGTCGCCGATTCGCTGTACGAGGCGCTGGACGAGATCGGCTGTCGCCCGGTGCGCGCCCTGCAGCGCCTGCGCGCCGTGAACTTCAGCGCCGAGCAGGCGCGCCTGCTGAAGGTGTCCGCCGGCAGCGCGGGGCTGGCGCTGGAGCGGCGCAGCTTCCTGGCCGACGGCCGCGTGGTCGAGTTCACCCGCTCCTGGTACCGCGGCGACATATACGACTTCGTGGCCGAGCTGCAAGGCGACGCCTGACCTTCCCATCCATTCATCCCTTGTTTCGCCCATGACCGAAAACAACGCTTCCCTGCCGTCCCCCGGCCAGACCCTGATGTTCGCGGAGGCCGCCGAGGCGGCGGCCGTGCTGGAACGCCAGATGGCCGCCAACGACGCCATCGTCTCCGAACTGGCCGATGCCCTGCGCGCCGCACCGCCCCGCTTCGTGGTGACCTGCGCGCGCGGCAGCTCCTCGCATGCCTGCACGTTCGCCAAGTACGCCGTCGAGACGCAGCTCGGCATCGTCACCGCCGCCGCCGCGCCCTCGGTGGGTTCGGTGTACGCCATTCCGCAACGCATGCAGGATGCGCTGTACCTGGTGGTGTCGCAGTCGGGCAAGAGCCCGGACCTGGTCCGCAATGCCGAAGTCGCCCGGGCCGGCGGCGCGCGCGTGGTGGCGCTGGTCAACGTGGAAGACTCCCCGCTGGCGGCCGTGGCCGACACGGTGATTCCCCTGCGTGCCGGCCCCGAGCAGAGTGTCGCGGCGACCAAGAGCTACCTGGCCACCCTGGCCGCCATCGTGCATCTGGTGGCGCGCTGGAGCGGGCATGCGCCGCTCCTGGGTGCCCTCCACGCCACGCCCGAGGCCATGCACCGTGCCTTCGAGCTGGACTGGTCGGCGCTGGTCGACGGACTGGCGGATGCCCGCGACCTGTTCGTGCTGGGGCGCGGCTACGGCTTCGGCGCCGCGCTGGAAATGGCCCTGAAGTTCAAGGAAACCTGTGGCCTGCATGCCGAGGGATTTTCCAGCGCCGAGGTGCGCCATGGCCCCATGGCCCTGGTCGGCGCGGGCTTTCCGGTGGTGGCCCTGGGACAGGACGACGGCACCCTGGACGGCACCCTGGCCGCGGTGCGCGAGTTCCGTCAGCGCGGAGCGGACGTCTGGACGGCCATTCCCGGCGACGAGGGCGAAGGTGCGCTGCCTGTCGTGGCGGCACCGCACCCCCTGGTCGCACCATTGCTGCATGTGCAGGCCTTCTATCGTGCCGTGAATGCGCTGGCCCTGGCGCGTGGCCACAACCCGGACCTGCCGCCGCATCTCAACAAGGTTACCGAAACCGTCTGAGGAACGTCTCCATGACCACCGCCCTCGTCAACGGCCGCATCCTGACCGGCCACGGCCTGCAAAGCGGCTTCGCCGTACTCGTGGACGACGGCCGCATCAGCGGCCTGGCACTGCCGTCCGATGCCCGCGTGCGCCAGGCCGAGCGGCACGACCTGGCCGGACGCTACCTGCTGCCCGGCTTCATCGACTGTCAGGTCAATGGCGGCGGGGGCGTGCTGTTCAATGACGAGCCCAGCGTGGATGGCGTGCGTGCCATCGCCCGCGCGCATCGCCGGTTTGGCGTCACCGGCTTGCTGCCGACGCTCATCAGCGACGATCGCGAGGTGACGCGCAAGGCCCTCGCGGCGGTCAGGGAGGCCGTGGCCGGCGGTGTGCCCGGGGTGCTCGGCATCCACGTGGAAGGGCCCTTTCTGGCACCCGAACGCAAGGGCGTCCACGATGCCGGCAAGTTCCGCGTGCCCGATGCCGAGGACGTGGCCCTGGTCGGTTCGCTGACCCACGGCACCACCCTGCTGACCCTGGCGCCGGATCGCGTGCCGCTGGAAACCATCCAGGCCTTCCTGGCCCGCGGCGTCATCGTCTCCGCCGGCCACACCGCCGCCGACTATGCCACCGTGCGGGCCGCCCTGGATGTGGGCGTGCGCGGCTTCACCCACCTGTTCAACGCCATGAGCCCGTTCACCAGCCGCGCGCCCGGCACCGTGGGGGCGGCGTTGGAGGATCCCGACAGCTGGTGCGGGCTGATCGTCGACGGCCACCACGTGCATCCGGCCAGCCTGCGCGTGGCCATCGCCGCCAAGCCGCGCGGCAGGATGTTCCTGGTTACCGACGCGATGCCGCCGGTGGGGGCGGACGATCCGTCGTTCGTGCTCAAGGGCGAAACCATCACCGCCCGCGACGGCAAGTGCCAGACCGCCGACGGCACCCTGGCCGGCTCGGCGCTGGACATGGCCACGGCAGTGCGCAACTGCGTCGAGATGCTGGGGCTGCCGCTGGCCGAGGCGGCACGCATGGCGTCCACCTATCCTGCGGATTTCCTGGGCCTGTCATGCACCCACGGGCGCATCGCCGTGGGCCGGCATGCCGATTTCACGGTGATGGACGACGATTTCCGCGTCTGCGAAACCTGGATCGACGGGCAGTGCGAGGTCCATCACGCCTGAGTGCCGCCGGGCATCGTTCGCATACAGAAACGAACCGTTCATGCAGAACACCCCTGGAGAAATGCCAGGGGCTTGACCCCGCCGTTTTTCAAACGGATAATTAAACCGTCGGGTACGCAAATACCGACCTGCCGCCCCGGTACCGGATCTCCCTCCCCTCCCCCCGCTCCGGTACCGGGGGTCCGGCTCTCCTCCGAACGCCTTCTCTCCCTGACGTCATCCGGTCCGTGCGCGTACCGGAGCCGCATCCGTGCATGGCGTCGCGCGGCCGGGGCAAATTCATGTCCGCAGCGGGGCTTTTTGCCGTTACCATCTGCCCCCTGACACCTGAGATTGCGAGTGCGCATGGGAATTGATCTGGGCGTAGTGCTCACCCTGCTCCTGGTCGTTGGTTTTCTTGCCCAGTGGCTGGCCTGGCGAATACGCGTGCCGGCCATCCTGCTCCTGCTGCTGACCGGCATCGCGCTGGGCCCGGTGACGGGCTGGCTCGATCCCGACAAGATGATGGGCGACCTGCTGTTTCCCGTCATCTCGCTGGCGGTGGCGTTGATCCTGTTCGAAGGCAGCA
This sequence comes from uncultured Rhodanobacteraceae bacterium, assembly GCA_964570295.1. GTDB lineage: Bacteria > Pseudomonadota > Gammaproteobacteria > Xanthomonadales > Rhodanobacteraceae > Oleiagrimonas. The sequence goes on along the minus strand of CAZMXV010000097.1, from coordinate 2,851 downwards.
TGACGCTGCGCTTTTCCGAGTTGCGCGACATCGGCCGGGCCGTGCGCGGCCTGGTCAGCTACGGAGCCCTGGTGGCGCTGGTGCTGCTGGCCGCCGCCGCGCACTGGATCGCCGGCGTGAGCTGGGAGCTGGCCTTCCTGTTCGGCGCGCTGACCTGCGTGACCGGCCCGACCGTGATCACGCCGCTGCTGCGCACCCTGCGCCCGAATGCGCGCATTGCCCGCACGCTGCGCTGGGAGGGCATCGTCATCGACCCCCTGGGCGCCCTGTTCGCGGTGCTGGTGTTCGAGGCCATCGTGTCGCATCAGCAGGGGCACTCGCTGGGCGTGTTCGCGGTGACCGTCCTGGTCGGCGCCCTGATCGGCCTGGCCATGGGCTATGCCCTGGGCATGTTGCTGTACCGCCAGCTCATTCCCGAATTCCTGCAGACTTACGGCACGCTGATCGCGGTGCTGGGCGCGTTCAGCCTGTCCAACACGCTGGCGCACGAATCCGGCCTGCTGGCGGTGACGGTGATGGGCATCATGCTGGGCAACATGCGCGAAGTGCACATCGACCACATCATGGACTTCAAGGAACACCTGTCGACGCTGCTGGTGTCGATGCTGTTCGTGATCCTGGCCGCGCGCCTGGAATGGCCATTGCCGCCGGGCGTGCTGTGGAGCGGCATCGTGGTGTTCCTGGTGGCGCAGTTCCTGATCCGCCCCATCTCGGTGCTGGTGGCCACTGCCGGCAGCCAGCTCGGCTGGCGCGAACGGGCGCTCATTTCCTACGTTTCGCCGCGCGGCATCGTGGCCGCCTCGGTGTCCTCCCTGTTCGCCCTGCGCCTGGCGGACCTGGGCATGCCCAATGCCAGCCACCTCGTGCCACTGGTGTTCATCCTGATCATCGGCACCGTGGTGCTGCAAAGCGCCACCGCGCGGCCACTGGCGAAGTGGCTGAAAGTGGCCGATCCCGACCCCAACGGCGTGATGATCTTCGGTTCCGACCACGTCGCGCGTACCGTGGCCCAGGTGCTCAGCGAGCAAAAATTCCGGGTGCTGATGGTCGATGACGACTGGGACGGCATCCGTGCCGCGCGCATGGCCGGCCTGTCCACTTTCTACGGCAACCCCACTTCGCAGCACGCCGCGCTGCACATGGACCTGACCGGTATCGGCCGCCTGCTGGCCATGTCCACGCGGCGCGAACTCAATTCGCTCACCTGCATGCAGTACCGCCAGGTGTTCGGTCGCGAGCGTGTCTACCGTCTGCGCATCCTGGCTCCCTCGCAAAGCCACGACCGCGCCGCCTTCGCCGGCAGCATCCAGTCCAAGGCCCTGTTCCAGGACGAAATGACCCACTCGCGCTTCAGCGAACTGTTGTCCACGGGCTGGCGCGTCAAGGCCACCCAGCTCAGCGAAGCCTACGACTGGCCACAGTACCTGGAGCACAACGGTGCCGACGCGGTGCTGATGTTCGGCATCGAGCCCGGCGGCAACCTGCGCGTGGCCTCCAACAAGCGCGAAGTGGACCCCCGTCCCGGCTGGACGGTTCTGGTCCTCGTGCCTCCCGATGCCCCCGCCTCTCCGCCCAAGCGCCTGATGCAGGAGGCCCAGGTGGCCAAGGCGCAGGAACAGGAAGGAGAGGCGTAGGTTTTCGGACCCTGGCCTCGGCGGAGAATCGCGGCCATGGGCCGCTCCCACAAGGGTTTCAGGCCGCTCCAGGCCAGCCCTGTGGGAGGGGCTTCAGCCCCGATTCCCCACGCATCAGCCACATCGGCACCGCAAGCCGGCCGTCCCTCACCTTAAATCCCGTGGTGTTTCCCGCGGTAAGGCGCGAAGAAGGCGCGCAACCGCGCGATGTCCGCCTCCATGTCGTCGCCGGGTTCGAGCAGTGGTCCCAGCACCAGGCGCTTTTCGGGATAGTGCAGGGCGACGGGGAAGATCGGCACGTCGGCGGCGCGGGCGATGCGCCAGAAGCCGGTTTTCCAGCGTTGCACCGGCTTGCGCGTGCCTTCGGGAGCGATGGCCAGCCACAGCGGGTCGCCCGAGGCGAAGCGCTTCGTCATCTGTCCGACCACGCCAACGGCGGCATGGCGGTCGACGGGGAGGGCGTCCACCTTGCGCAATATCCAGGCCAGCGGGCCGCGAAACAGTTCGCGCTTGATCATGATGCGCGCCTCCGCGCCGATGCCCACCTTCATCAACAGGCACCAGAAGCCGTCCCACAGCGACGAGTGCGGCGCGCCGATGACCACCAGCCGCGCGTGGTCCGGCAATTCGCCCTGCAGCCGCCAGCCGCCGAGATAAAGCAGGCCGCGGCAGCACTTGCGCCACAGGTTGTCGCGGTGGCGTGGCATGCGTACGGGCAATGCCCGGGGTGGGGGGATGCCGGGAATCACTCGCCTCTCCAGTCGCGCTTGCGGCCCTGCTTTATCTGGCCGCGTTGTTTCTTTTCGGTCAGGCGGCGTTCGCGCGAGGCGCGCGTGGGCCGTGTGGGAATGCGTTTCTTCGGTGGCGTGGCGACCCGGCGCAACAGGTCCGCGAGGCGCTGGCGGGCGTCCTCGCGGTTGCGCGCCTGGTCGCGGAAGCGCCGTGCCTGGATCACCACCGTTCCGTCCGCCGTCACCCGCCGGTCACGACAGGCCAGCAGCCGTTCGCGCACGGCATCGGGCAGGCTGGGTGATGCCGCGGCATCGAAACGCAATTCCACCGCGCTCTCGGTGCGGTTCACGTGCTGTCCGCCCGGCCCGTCGGCACGCGTGAAGCGTTCGACGAGCTCGCTGTCGGGGATGCGGATGCGGCGGTTGACGGTGAGCATGCGGGTTATTGTGGCATGGCGCGATTCTCTCCGAGTCCCCGAGTCCCCG